>CAJQRG010000001.1 GCA_905612225.1 Emcibacteraceae bacterium
AGAGACCTTACAGGCTGATTTTATATCTGACAATCCGCTTTTTAAAAAGAGGGTCTTACTCAGGAGCCTCCGGACACCACTTTTTTTCATATATATCAATGCTTTATCATAATTAAGAAGCGTCTGTATCATTAACGATATTCTCTAGCTACAATTTAGCTACAACCCCAGTCCAGTTTGACTCACCTAATGGTATCTGGGTAGAGTGAAGACAAACATGGTTTGATAAAACCGGTTGTAACAATTGGCATATTGGGAAGTGGATAAAAAGCATCGTGCCTGTAGCACATGGGTGCCGCTGCTGGATGTAACTTTAGAAATGGGCTGTATGTATTACCTACCCGGCAGTCATAAACTCGGTATTCTTCCACACCAACGTATGAATAATGATCCGCGCATACACGCACTGCAAATTGTTGTGGGCTGCACCGATTTATCAACGGCTGTGGCCTGCCCGATTAAAGCGGGAGAAGCGATTGTCCATGATCAACGGACACTGCATTACGCGGGGCCAAACCTGTCCGATTTGCCTAGGCGAGCGTATATTAGTGGTTATAGGTTTAGTTCTGTTGATAGAGTAGCAGGCGAAGAACGTGATTTTGCATGGGCAGACACGGAACGTTCACGTTTTACGGACACGATCGAGAAGCTTAAATAAATAAGGGAACGCCTTAATACAGAGCACTGAGTGCCTATTTATAGGCGTTCAGTGTCATTATGCAGTTTCTTGGTTCATTGTTATGGAAAAACTCTTAAATCGCTCTTCCGGATAGATTTAAATACTGTCCCTTTGATTGATCGTGGCTTAAAAGTAAGTTTGATAAGATCTTATATAATTTGAGATGGTTTATACAAATTGATAAGGTGTTTTTCCGCCCAGAATACGGTCTAAGCTTCCGCAGGCTGAGATTGGGGTGTATTTACCAGTGATGCCACCTGTGGCAAAAGAACTGACGTCGATCGTTGAACTAAACCCTTCGCCTTCCAATTTAATGATGTGTGAGTTTGTGCTCACATTAGGGTCAGATATAATTTTTGAATGTGTTTTATCAAAGCCAAGGCCAGCCATAGCGATGGCAGCGTGAACATTGACATTTCGGGGGCATAAGCTGGCAGGCTTCCCTTGTACTGCCGTTGAAAAAGACGGTGCGGTCAGTATCGCTTCGGCCAAGGCTTTTGGGGTTCTTGACGGTTTCAATTGTCACATTGTTAAGAATATCACGCGCATCAAAAATGCCATCTAGCCCAAGGATTGCTCCGTGAGCAAGAAAGATATTTGTGCCGTGCTTTTCGCACAAGGCATATGCCTTATTCGCAAAATCATCATCGCTGAAAGCTGTTAAGGATAAAATCAGCATATCACTACGCCGAAGATAATATTGGTATTGTTGCTTCAATACGTCTGGCGTTGCACATTCAACGACCAAATCAGCTTTGCAGACGTCTTCATCAAAGGTTGAGACAACGGGACAATCTAAGTTAATGTCACCCTTGAAATTTGGTGTTTGTACAAAAGCAATAGGATGATCAGCACGTACCTTTAGGTGTCTTATCATGGTTTTACCAATTTTTCCGCAGCCCAAAAATCCAACTTGTGTCATTATTTTTTTCCCATTAATTACATTCAAAATGATGATTAGATACGGTAACGGTTGATAATTTCAATCGTGCGTGCAATTGCCGCCCCTGCTGCCTCGTGATCTTGTGAGAAGTTGATGCGGAAGCAGTTGGTAAACTGGGGACCAAATTCTGTACCCGCTGTCACACTGACGGCTGCTTGCAATCTTAACGCCTTGGTAAAATCTAGAATATTCAGATCAATTTTCGGAATTTGCGGAAATAAATAACTGCCACCTTCCGGCAAGCGAACTTGAAAACCATCGGCAGCATTAAAAAGTGCATGGATGTCATCACGGATTGCTTGATGTTGTGCAATTCTCTCTACCATCCAGCCTTCTGGCTCTGAAAACCAGTTGGCATAGACTGCTTGACAATATCCCGCTGTACGAAGCGATACAATCGCCTGTAATTTTTCCATACGTTCAATCATCGCAGGAGAGCCAAAAGCGGCACCAAGGCGAAAACCACTAAGCGATTCAGTTTTGGATGGGCCGATGATTGTTAGTAAATTATCTGGGTTCATAACGCCAAGCCCACGAAGGTGGGTATAGCTGCGTCCGTCAAAAATCTGACGGGAATAGAGCTGATCAACGATCACATTAACGCCGTACTGCTCTGCAAGAGTTGCGATCGTATTAATTTCTTGCGAAGAATAAATTACTCCCGTTGGGTTGTTGGGGTTGGAGAAGAGAAATAATTTTACGCCGTCGCGGAAACTTTCTTCAAGCTCGGTCAAGTCAAGCCCGCTGCCTTCTTCTGTATTCAGATAATCCATCTTAACGGCAACAAGTTCGCCCTCGAAAAATTCCGTAAGTTTTCTGTTAGCAAAATAATCTGGCTCGACAATAGCAACTTTATCGCCTCTAGCAACATTCGCTCCCATAGCTAAGAACAAGGCACCTTGAGTGCCAGGTGTAAGAATAATATCACTGCTGACTTCAATAGGGGCTCCAGTAAAAGAACCCAACCTATCAGCCATCATTTCCAAGATATCTTGTTTGCCGCGATAGGCGGTGTAGGCTTGCTCTGCACCCTGATCAAAACCGTTCATAAAGCTTTCTTTTGTTCCGGGAATAGGAGGAAAGGCATCCACATCACCGTGTGAAAAATCCACCGGCTCTCCCTGAATTGACAGACCACGTAACTCAAGCTCATCGGTCTTTTGCAGCAATTCTTGCCCGGGAGCACTGGTAACCCCCAGCTTTGAAAATTTATCTACTATACTTGTCATTTTATAAAATCTCTTTCCTAATGATCTGCAACATTGCTTGCCGAGGGGCTCTAGAATATATTACATACTTATTTCACGATTGTATTTAGGACCAATTTATTGTTTTGACAACAGAGTAATTCTCTTTTCCTCTTGAGAAAAAGTCATGATAAAACAATTTTGGGTAATATAGTCTATTGATTGACAAGGTCTAATAACCAATCCTTAAATTTTATTACGTTACTTTGTTCGATCTTAATATTTTTACATAGGATATAATAGCTGAATTGATTTTCATATTCTGCGGTGATCACTTGTTCAAGCGAACCGGATTGCAATTCATCTTCGATTAATGTTCGAGGAATTAGCGCAACCCCCATGCCGTCTAATACGGCTCTGATGAGCATGAAAAAATGCTGAAACCCTATGGAATGTTCTATTTCAAAGTTTTGAAATCCAATGGCCCGCAGATAATCGTTCCACATATCTGGCCTCGAAGTATGCTGCAATAATACCTGATCTAATAGGCTTTCGGGATTGTTGATTTTTAATTTAGGTGACGCCACTGCAATTAAATTTTCATCCATTAATTTTTGCACATAAACATCATGCCAATCAGGGCTATCACTAGTTCTGATGTATAAATCCGCCTCATTTTTTATAAAGTCTATTGGTCCGTCGCCAATCTCGATAACCGCCTTAATTGAGGGATATAAATTGTTAAATTCAATCAGTTTAGGAATGAGCCATTTGCTACTGAGTGATGGAAGGACATTTATTCGAATAGTATTTTGCTGAATAGAGCTGGAAATTATTTCATCTGTAGAATTTTCGATCATTTCGAGTGCAACTCTTATAGTGGGAAGATATAACTTTGCTTTATTGGTCAGTAATATCTTTTGATGTTCTCTTTTAAACAAAGGAATGCCTAAATAGCTTTCAAGGTTTTTAATTTGTTTACTAATTGCTCCCTGTGAAACGAGTAGCTCATCAGCTGCTATTGTAAAACTGTTTGACCTCGCGGCTGCTTCAAACGCTTTCAAACTATTTAAGGGGGGTAATTTTCTCAATCTGCTATCCTCATGAGTTTTTTTCATATTAAAGGGAAAATTACGCCGTTGTCAACCACGACAGGTAGGCTAGAGTAGCCACTAATTCACCCAAAATAATATAATCATTAAGGACCTTAAAATGTTTAGTAGAGCTTTGTCAGATCAAGTTCGGAAAAAATTTCACCATGTAGACAACTGCCCTTATCAAGGTCCGCGTATTTTTTTTGAAAATGCTGGCGGTGCTTTGACGCTTAAGTCCGTTATTGAGCGGTCCTCTGAGCTCTCAGCTATTCCAGATAATCAAGGGCGTGATAATGTTGCCTCTATTGAGATGATGCGAATTATAGAACAAGGCAAAGCAGATGTACTTCAGTTTTTAGGATTAGACAAAGGTACAGTTTTTGCTGGGGAAAGTGGTACAGAAGTTCTGTTTAGGCAGATACGAGCCGCTATACTGTCCGCGCCTGAGGGTAGCCATGTCCTTGGGACTACACTTGAGCATCCTGGAACGGTTAGTGCTTGTACCCGCTGGGCTAAGATAGCAGGACTAGCATTTTTACGGGTGCCACATAATAATAAAAGCGGAATTGTTACTGTTGAAGATTACCGCGAATTTGTAACACCTGAGACTTGTGTGGCGACACTTATTCATACTAGCCCCGTGACAGGGATGACGGTTGATCTTGAAGCCATCATTGGTTTTATACGAAGTGTATCACCGGATTGTATTATCATTATTGATGGTATACAGCATGCCGCGCATGGGGGACTTGATCTTAGAGCTTTAGATATTGATGCTTATGCGATCTCTGCTTATAAAGTTTTCTCTCGACATGGTTACGGCCTTGGTTGGGTATCGGAACGTTTGAATGCACTGCCACATGACAGACTTATTGGTTCTGTAGATATTCAGTGGGAATTGGGTACGCGAGATGTTTCGGCCTATGCTACTTTTTCTAAGGTTGTGGATTATTTCGAATGGCTTGGCGCTGAGTTTACAAGTTCAAAAAATAGACGCACTAGAATAGTTGCCGCGGGTCAGGCAATTGCTGAACATGAAAACGCACTGGTGACGGCTACTATTTTCGGCACTGATAACTTTACGGGCCTTGCAGGACTTCCAAATGTTTCCGTTATCGGCGGCGCAGATAATGTACACAGAGAAGGCCTTGTCAGTTTTATTGTTGATGGAATACCTGCTATGGAAGTGGTAGAAGTCTTAAATAAAGCACGCATTAGAACGCACGCCCGTAAAAATGATTGTTATTCAGGTAATGTATTAGGGCCGTTAGGGCTTGAAAACTGTGTGCGCGCTTCATATGGCCATTATAATACGGTAAAAGAAGTGGAACAACTCCTCAAAGTAATGCAGAAAATTATCTGTAAAGGCTAATATTAATAAAGGCCAAAACACTTTATGCTTTAGGGCTAAAATAAATATTCTATAACTGAACTAACATATAAATAATTTGGAAGATCAAAATGTATGTTACCTTAACCAGGAAGAATGAATTTCCTGAAATCCATATATAATGGAGGATAATTCATTCTGTATCAGCTCAATAGATATGTTTAGGTTATTTTTCGCCTATACCTTACCCCTCCTCACCTGTAAACTTGACCATAGAGTTAGTTTGACTAACTTAATAGTATCTGGGTAGAGTAGACACGAGAACTAACGTATTAAAGGACGAACTGTGAAAACTATTACTCTTTCAAAATTAACACAGGAATCCTTTTCTAGTTTTGGTAGAGTTATAGATACAATCAACCCTGAAGGCCGGGGATGCTCTGTAAACGAGGGGCGTGCAAAACGTTTTGATTACCCACAACTATTTAATCACAATAATGGCATGGGGGATCCAAACCTATCTATTTATAGGATAACCCCAAGTAATCTTCCTGTGAAAATCAAAATGCTTGAACGTCACCCTAATTCAAGCCAAATTTTCTTACCAATAGTTTCTGGGCATTATTTGATTTGTGTTGCACCACCAGATTTAAAGGGATTACCAGACTTATCAATGATCATGGCTTTTGTTGTACCCCCAGAGGTTGGCATTTCTTATCATCCACAAACATGGCACTTACCTCTTATGGTGCTGAAAATTCCTGGAACTTTTAGCATGATAATGTGGAATGATGGCACTGATAGTGACTGCGTAATATACAACTTAAAAGAACCAATTAGAATATTGCAAAGCAAACAATAATTAGGAAATAAATATGACGCAGTTTGATACTATAATTCGTGGAGGCACCGTTGTTACTGCGGGTGACACCATCCAGTGTGATGTAGGCATTAAAGGTGAAAAGGTCGTAGCTCTTGGATCGAACCTTGATGATGATAACGCAAGGATTATTGATGCAGGGGGATTGTTAGTTATGCCTGGTGGTATCGATAGTCATGTACATATAGATCAGGCCTCGGGTCCGGGGATCGTTATGGCGGATGACTTTGATACCGGCACCCTTTCTGCCCTATGCGGCGGCAATACAACGGTCATGCCATTTGCTTTTCAGGAAAAGGGTCAGTCGCTTCGCGAAGCTGTAGACGACTATCATGAAAAAGCAAAAGACAAGAGCTGGATCGATCATAGTTTTCATATAATTATTAGCGACCCTACCCCCCAAGCATTAGGTCAGGAAATTCCCGCAATGGTAAATGACGGGTACACATCTTTCAAAGTATACATGACTTATGAGGGGTTACACCTTAATGACCGAGAAATAATTGACCTTCTTGCAGCGGCTCGTCAACACGGAGCGTTTATCATGGTTCACGCTGAAGGTTATGATACATTGCGCTACATGATTGAACAACTGGAGAACGATGGCTGCACAAAACCGTTTGGTCACGCCCTTTCGCGCCCACAAGTGGTTGAACGTGAAGCAACACACAGAGCGATTTCGTTAGCCGAGTTTATTGACGTTCCGATGTTGCTCGTTCATGTTTCGGGCCGCGAACCTATGGAACAAATAAGGTGGGCACAACAACGAGGTTTAAAAATATTTGCAGAAACTTGCCCGCAATATCTGCTCTTGACCGCAGATGATTTGGATAAGGATGGTATGGAGGGCGCAAAGTATGTTTGTTCACCTCCACCACGGGATCCCGACAGCCAAAAAGCCTGCTGGGAGGGTTTGCAGCAAGGTGTTTTTCAGATATTTTCCTCGGATCATTGCCCCTTCCTAATAGAGGGTACAACAGGTAAACTCCGTGAGGGTGATAAAACGACATTTCAAAGAGTTGCTAATGGTGTCCCCGGCATCGAAACTAGATTACCAATTTTATTCTCTGAAGGTGTAAAAAAAGGCCGTATTGATTTAAACCAGTTTGTTGCACTCAGCGCAACCAACCATGCTAAGATGTACGGACTTTACCCCCGAAAAGGCACAATCGCCGTCGGTTCTGATGCTGACATTGCCCTGTGGAATCCGAATAAAAAAGTTACAATCACTCAAAATATTTTACACCACGCTTGTGATTATACCCCATACGAAGGACTTGAGGTGACAGGGTGGCCAGTTACAGTGCTCAGCCGCGGCACTGTAGTTATGGAAAATGGCAAAGTTACTGGGAAACGCGGTCACGGTTGTTATTTGAGCCGTGATAAATCACCACACGCTACGACATCCTAATTAGGAAAAATACCACAAGATCCATCAGTGGTAGGTACCTCACACTCAAATATTTTTTGAATCTGAGAATTACTCATATTTTTTTTAAGTAAAAGACCTAGTAAGATACGTGATTTTTGAGGTGAAAGCCCTAAAGATGCAATTGTTCCAAGCTGATCATCATTAATTTCTACGTTTCGAGATACATAACCTTCTGGCACTTGCGATGAACGTACAATGATTGCTCCCATATTGACAATCTCTTTAATATTTTTAGCTATGAATGATGGGAAATTACCGTTCCCCACCCCCGATACAACGAGAGCTTTATTGATTTTGGATAATGCGTTTTTATAATATGATACAGATAAACCAGGATAAACACTCATCATTGAAACTTGCGCTATACCATCAATATCAGAAACATTGAATATACTTTTATTTTCACCTTCTCTTGAAAAGTTATGATAGAAATTAACATCATCACCATATAGATCACCCGCATAACTGCCATTAGAAGTTTTAAAGGTTCCAAGAGCCGCCGTATGCCGCTTATATGCATTTCTAGCTCTAATTATTTTAGAGTTCATGACAATAAGAGCCCCACGATTTACTGCCTCAATCGACGATGCCACATGAATAGCATCCAATAGATTTTGAGGACCATCAGCACTAAGAGCATCCGCGTTGCGCATTGCACCAACGAAAACTAAAGGCTTTCCTGAAGGGAACAAAAGATCAAAAAGGAATGCACTATCAACCATTGTATCCGTGCCGTGGGTAATAACTATACCCAACACATCATCATCTTTTTTTGCCTCTTCAATTGCCGTATACAGCGTTTTCCAAATTTTAATACTCATATCCTGACTTCCTATATTAGCGACTTGTTGCCAAGATATTTTTGTGTAATCTTGAATTTTAGGAATTTCGGCGATAAGAGCAGCAATGTTCAGTTGACCTGAGGCATAGTCTACTGATGACTGGGATTTTCCAGCGATTGTACCTCCCGTTGCAAGAATTTTAATATATTTTTTAGCATTCGCGTTATTAGAAAGCATTAATATAACAACTATTGAAAGTAATAATTTTATCATCAAAAAATCTTTTCTAATGCTAGAGGATTGATATATCTCCAATGGAAATTGAACCTACTTCAATACTTGACATACTGGCTACTTAAAAATTTGTATCTATATTCATATAACTGCTTAATTATAAAACATGTCAACTTTAATTATTTTCAAACTTTCAATTAAAATAATATTTTTAATTCAGTTTATACAAGAAAAGAATCAATTTAAAAAAATGAAACGTCTTGGTCTCAACAATATTGCGTTTGTATATCTAGCCAATAGGTTTGTTTTTTGATATAATTACGAAAGTCTTTTAATAAGTAGTATTGAGTAACAGCGATATAATATGATTAAAGAGATAAATAACAAAGAGGTAAATCTTAAAGTTCAAGATATTGTCCCAAGAAAAATATTAAATAAAATGATGAAAAGGTCAAATACCTCAGCCTTACTTTTTTTATGCATCCATCTAACATATTTAGCAGTAACTGGTTATGGTTTGTATCTGGCAATAGATACATCCTGGTGGTTAATGATGAGCATCATATACGGATTAGGTATTGTTCATTTATTTTCACCACAACATGAATTTTCTCATAGAACCGCCTTTAAGAACCGCTGGGTAAATGATTTTTTTGGATGGACGTTCGGTTTGATTATAGCTCTTCCTCCAGTTTTCTTTCGTTGGGAACACACCGACCATCACTCCTATACGCAGGATATTGAAAAGGACCCTGAACTTATTCCAACGCCATCGTCGTTCCTGACATATCTTTGGTATATCACCAGTGTTCCATATTGGATGGGATTTTTTAAAAGTTTCATTCCTCACCTTTTGGCTATAATACCGGAAAAAGAAGCTGTATTTATTCCAGACACTGAACGCTGGAAGGTAATATGGGAGGCACGCTTCATGTTAATTTTATATAGTACAATTGCTTATCTCTCGTTGTATTATAATTCTACGATTGCAGTTGAGTACTGGTTATTGCCACGCTTGATCGCTGAGCCATTAATGCGGATGGTTAGATATACAGAACATGCGGGGTGTCCACTTAATAATAACATCCTTGAAAATACTAGAACTACATTAGTAAGTGCCCCATACCGCTGGCTAGCTTGGAATATGCCCTATCATGCGGAACATCATATGGCGCCTTCATTGCCGTTTCATGCATTACCAGAATTACACGAACACGTAAAAGATAAATTGGTTGGTACAGCTAATGGCTTTATTCACGCCCATTTAGATATTATCAGGGCCATTCCCGTTAATAAAATATAATTAAACGTAATTTATGATGACAACAGCGAGAGAAAAACATGCTAGATAAATGGATAAAAATAGCAAATATTGCTGATGTTGAAGAGGACGAGGTAATGCTAGTTACCTCAGGGAACTATAGTTTGGCTCTTTATAAGATTAAAGGTGAATTTTATGCCACAGATAATATTTGCACCCACGGAAACGCGTGCCTTACAGAAGGTTACCTTGATGGTAACATTATAGAATGCCCCAAGCATCAAGGTCGATTTAACGTAAAAACCGGTAAAGCATTGTGTTCACCCGTCACAATCGATATTAAAACCTATCCTTGCCGTCTAAAGAACATGAGCGAAGTTGAAGTAAATTTATTTTAAAGATATGTACAATTGTTATTCCTATCAATTGCACATATAATTTCACAAAACTTGATCTGTTTTTGTATAAAACGTAAAAATATATTAATATTGAAAGGTGCTTTACTATTAAAAAATTATCACTCATTTTACTATTGCTTGGAGTAACGGCATGTTCTTCCGCTTCTCCTAATTTCAAAAAATTAGCAACAGTTCCTAAAGTTGACCTAAATAAGTATGCTGGGGATTGGTACGAAATCGCACGCATAGACCATTGGTTCCAAAAGGGTTGTGTAAATAGTGTAGCGACTTACAATATTCGAAGTAATGGTGAAATTGAAGTAATTAATAAGTGTAAAGTTAATACTCCAAACGGAAAAAGTAAAGAAGCAACAGGCAGAGCCTGGGTTGTGGATAAATCTAGTAACTCTAAACTTAAAGTACAGTTTGCACTAAGTGATATTAAACTACCTTTTCTTGCGGGAGATTACTGGATAATTGAACTAGATGAAGATTATAAATTTGTGATGGTAGGAGAAGAAAAAAGAGAATATTTATGGATTTTAAGTCGTACTCAAATAATGCCCTTAGAAATTTCTCGGGCACTTGTATCCAAAGCAAGAAAACTTGGATTTCCTGTTGAAAAATTGATTTATCAAGGACATAAACTATAAATCTTAAATAACTAATTACAAATTAAGTACTGTGAAAAAATACATATAGATTA
>CAJQRG010000002.1 GCA_905612225.1 Emcibacteraceae bacterium
TTTCTTAAAGTAGCTATAGAGAATATGGCCACAGCGATTAAAAAAATATCAACTGAGAAAGGCTATGATGTCCGAAAGTATACTCTAGTAAGTTTTGGTGGAGCGGGAGGACAGCACGCATGTAAGGTTGCCGATAGACTTGGTATTAAAAAAATATTTTTACATCCATTTGCTGGTGTTCTGAGTGCTTTTGGCATGGGACTTGCGGATCATAGATCAATAACAGAACAGACTATCGAAAAACCATTATGTCCTAAACAGGAACCCAAATTAAAAATAATAAATACTGAACTAACTCAAAAGGTTCATTCAATTCTTCACAACCAAGGTGTCAAAGGCATTAAAATCCAAAGCCATTTACATATAAAATATAGCGGAAGTGACAGTACTATTGAAGTTCCACTTGCAAGCATCCCAATCATGAAACAACAATTTAAAGACTTTCATCAACAACAGTTTGGTTTTACCTCACAAGACAAAGAACTTATTATAGAAAAAATTCATGTTGAATCTTTTGGTGGTGGGGGCCGTGTGATGATTGATGCTGACCTGCCAAATGTAAAACATAAAATAGTTTACTCAAAAATCTATCGTAAAGGAAAATGGCAATCCGCAAAGGTAGTCCACCGCAACCAACTAAATAATAATATTGGAGAGCTTACTGGTCCAGCCATCATTCTAGAGGACCACGGTACAAATTATCTTGAAAAAGGTTGGAGTGCTTATAGTGATCAGGAATATAACCTTATTTTTGAGCGTAAAGAGGAACTTAATAGAACTCATGCCATAGGAACAGTTGCAGATCCTATTCAACTTGAAATATTTAATAATTTATTTATGTCCATCGCCGAACAAATGGGAGCTGTGCTTGAAAATGTTGCTCATTCGGTAAATATGAAAGAACGACTAGATTTCTCCTGTGCTATTTTTGATGTGGCGGGAAACCTAGTTGCCAATGCACCACATATGCCAGTCCACCTTGGTTCTATGAGCACTAGTATCAAAACGGTTATAAAAAGCCGATCTAAAACCATGAAAAAAGGTGACGTTTATATTCTTAATGATCCTTACAATGGAGGAACTCATCTGCCAGATATTACAGTAATTTCTCCTTGGTTTAATGAGAAAGGGGGAAAACCTCTTTATTATGTAGCAACCCGTGGGCACCATGCAGATATTGGCGGCATTACACCAGGTTCAATGCCACCAATGTCGCAGTACATTCAAGAAGAAGGTATCCTATTTGATGATTTTTTACTTGTTGAAGAAGGAATATTTAAAGAACGTGAACTAAGAAAAAAATTAAAATCATCCAAATTCCCTGCTCGCAATCCCGAGCAAAATATTGCTGACCTTAAAGGACAGATTGCTGCAAACGAAAAAGGGCTTTATGAATTAACAAATATTACTAAACAATATGGTACTGGTACAGTTAGCGCCTATATGGTTCATGTGCAAAATAATGCCGAAGAAGCAGTGCGTCGCGTCATTCATAAGCTCTCAGATGCAAGTTATGATTATCCACTTGATAATGGTGCCTATATTAGAGTTAAAGTTAGGGTAAATCAGGAGGAACGATCGGCTACAATCGATTTCACTGGTACCAGTGAAGAACTAAAAAGCAATTTTAATGCCCCACTTGCTATCTCCCATGCCGCTACGCTTTACGTATTCAGATGTTTGGTCGATGATGACATACCTCTTAACCAAGGTTGTTTGAAGCCAGTTAATATTATTGTACCTGAGGGGTCATTCTTAAACCCTAACCATCCTAGCGCTGTTGTTGCTGGTAATGTTGAAACATCTCAGGCAATTGTGAACACATTATTTCTAGCTTTTAACGTTATGGCTGCAGCGCAGGGAACAATGAATAATTTCACATTTGGCAATAGTGAAATTCAATACTATGAGACTATAGCTGGCGGAATGGGTGCAACTGCAAAAAATAATGGAGCGAGCGCAATACAAAGCCATATGACTAATAGTCGTCTTACCGACCCAGAAGTCCTTGAGTGGCGTTATCCCGTTCTAGTTAAAGAGTTTAAAATTCGCAAAAATAGTGGCGGGCAAGGTACCTTTTTTGGAGGAAACGGCGTTGAGCGTAGTATTCTCTTCTTAAAAGATATGCAGGCAGCCATTATTTCTAATAACCGAAATATTCCACCAAAAGGATTAAATGGTGGTGGGGATGCTTTATGCGGTGAAAATTTATTAAAAAGAGCGAATGGAGAAAGTGAAGTACTTGCAAGTTCTCAGGAAGTGTCAGTGAGAAAAGGTGATATTTTTACCATTAAAACTCCTGGTGGTGGAGGTTATGGAAAATATTAAAATATCGGCTAGCCTAGAAAAAGAGCTTCCGTTAAATATAAGTTAACAATGATTATTTAAAATAAAGTTTGTTAATATGGTTTGATTTTCCGTTGTATTATTTATTCAAAAAGGCCAAAGCCAGAACCCGCCACCAAGATCATCTTCACAGGTTTGTAATTGCGCAGCATAAGTTTTAGAATATCCATCAACTTTCTTTGCCACTCCCATCAGCCATTCTTTCTTTAGGAAAGTTTTGCGCTTAAAGCCACCATGACCTTCATGGTATGCTAAATATTGATTATAAGCATCCCACTTAGAAATACCAAGGGTACGTTGACTTATGTTAGTGTACCAGCCAATAAAGTCGGCTGCATCTTCAAAGTTGTCACGATCAGCCCCGCGATTTCCCGTTTCTTCTCGGTACCAATCCCAGGTTCCGTCTAATACTTGTGCATAACCATAGGCAGATGACTTACGACCCCAGGGGATCACCCACATCAAATAATCACGGCCAGGCTTAGCATCTTGTTTAAAGCTACTTTCCTGCCTCATAATAGCAAGTTGAACATGAATGGGTGTACCATATTTTTCACGTACCTTCTTAGTTGCCTTGTACCAACTACTTTTTTCATTAAAAATAGAACAGCTATTGGCAACATTTTTTGGCGGTACCGAAGCGCATCCTGAGATTGAAAGGATGATGGTCGCGATAATTACTTTTCTTCTCATAACAACTAAAGAATCAAATAAGGTGATAAATGTCAAGCTAAAGCGAAACCTGGTTATAATAATGGTGAAGAAATTTTAATCATTGAGCAGCTTAGCAGGTGGTGCAGTATTAACTTCTATTGCGTCTTTAACAGCCTCTTCTTCCTCCATTTGAATTTTTTCTATAACTTCTACTTTTGAAGTAATTTTACGAGAAGAGGTACTTATCAGGTCAATATCTTTTTCCGCTTGTCCAAAGTGTTTGCGAAGAGCAAATACTCGATCGTCAAGCCTTTCTACATCATCAATTAACGTAGTGACATGTTTCTGAATAATACCAGCCTGCTCACGCATTCGAGCATCCTTAAGCACTGCACGGACCGTATTCAAAGTAGCCATTAAAGTGGTAGGGCTTACAATCCAAACTTTAGCTCTGTATGATTTTTCCACAACATCACCAAAATTACTATGTAGCTCTGCATACACCGCTTCCGACGGTAGAAACATAAGCGCTGATTCTGCCGTTACGCCATTAATAATATATTTTTCTGAAATATCCTTCACATGCTTAAGAATATCCGCCTTGAACTGGCTTTGAGCTTTTCTTTTTTCAGCGTCATTATTCTCAGCATGAAGCCTGTGATAGCTTTCAAGTGGAAATTTAGCGTCAACAACAATTGAACCGGGTGGATTGGGAAGTTTAATCAGACAATCAGCTCGCTTACCATTTTCCATAGTTGCTTGAAACTCGTACGCATTTGGTGGCAAAATACTAGAAACTAGGTCATTCAGTTGCACTTCTCCAAAAGCTCCCCGCGCTTGCTTATTAGAAAGAATTTCTTGCAGTCCAACCATTTGGCCAGAAAGATCGGTTATGTTTTTTTGTGCTTCGTCTATTACAGTCAGACGTTCTTTTAATTTTTCAAGGCTTTCCCCGGTTTTTTCACGCGATTGTTCTAAACTGTCGCCAACTCGTTTGCTAACGGCGTCAAGACGCTCATGCATAGCCCGTTTAATTTCCTCCTGTCCGATTGCATGATTTTCACTCATAATCTTGATACGACTTTCAAGAACTGTATTTGCCTGTAAAATAGCAGATATTTGCGAGGTAGCGTTTTGGGCGGTGATCCGGCGCTCTGCACTATCCAGACGCGCTCGACTGCTCAATAGCCAAAGCACTCCTATTAAGAGTAATGCAACGACCCCTATAGCGATTAAAATAAACATATTCTGATCAATGACCACTAAACTTTGCTCCTTATACCCTTGACCTTGACATAAACACATATTACCTACCATTTGAAAGATTAAAAGGATAAGATAAAAAATTATGGCTATTTTACCGATTGTTAGAGTTCCAGACCCGCTGCTTAAAAAAATATCTAAGCCAGTTAATAAGGTCGACGATAAGCTTAGGTCATTCATGGATGATATGCTTGAAACTATGTATGATGCGCCAGGTATTGGTCTCGCCGCTGTACAAGTGGGAAAATTGCTGCGGATATTAGTAATAGATACAAGCCGAGGTGAAGAAGATCCCAATCCAAATTTTTATATAAATCCCGAAATCACATGGACGTCAAAAGATTTAAATATTTATAATGAAGGATGTCTCTCTGTTCCTGAGCAATATGCAGACATTGAGCGACCAGCTGAATGTAAGGTTAAATTTCTAGACTATAGTGGTGATGTTCAAGAAATTCATGCAACTGATCTCTTAGCAACTTGTATTCAACATGAAATGGATCATCTGAATGGGATTGTATTTATCGATTATCTGTCCAAATTAAAACGCGGTATATATGTGCGTAAAGTTAAAAAATATATTACAGAAAAAGATTAGGGGAAGTTAGATGCGTATCGCATTCATGGGAACACCTGATTTTTCCTTAAGCGCGCTTCAGGCTATCTTAAGCGCTGGGTATAATATTGTAGCAGTTTATAGTCAAATGCCTAGACCAGCAGGTCGCGGTAAAAAAGATCGTCAATCTCCCGTTCACGAATTTGCATCTAATCTTAATATACCTGTTCATACGCCACTTAATTTTAAAAATATAAGTGAGGTTGATGTCTTCAAAAAATTAAACCTAGACCTAGCAGTTGTGGTTGCCTACGGTCTTTTACTACCTCAAGAAATTCTTGATGCACCAAAATTTGGTTGCCTAAATATCCATGCTTCATTGCTGCCTCGCTGGCGGGGAGCCGCACCAATCCAACGAGCTATAATGGCAGGAGATCAGAAAACTGGCATCGGTATTATGCAGATGGAAGCTGGACTGGATACAGGTCCAATAATCTTGCAGAAACCTCTTGCCATTGCAGAAAATGATACAGCCGGCTCTCTTCACGATAAACTTAGCACTCTTGGTGCAGAAACTATCACTGAAGCACTTTGTTGCCTTTCAGATTTAAGCGCGGTACCACAAAACAGTGACGGAGTTATCTACGCTGAAAAAATCAAAAAATCTGAAGCTCACATTGACTGGTCAAAACCTGCAAACGATCTTAAAAACCACATACACGGAATGTCCCCTTTTCCTGGCGCGTGGACAGAGTTTAACGGCGAACGTTTAAAAGTCCTCAGTGTAGAAATTTCTGATCAGAGTGGACCGTCTGGTCAAATGATCTCCGCACCGCTTACTATCGCTTGCGGTAATAAATCACTAAATATCATACGTGCTCAGCGTGCGGGTAAAGGACCAATGAATATAGAGGACCTGATGCGGGGGGTTCATATCAAATTAGGAGCTACATTTAAATGAGTGACCTTCATCGTTTTAAATTGACCGTTGAATATGACGGCAGTGATTATTGTGGATGGCAAAAGCAAGAAAATGTACCCTCAATTCAAAGTGAACTTGAAAAAGCAATATATAAATTTTGTCAAAATGAGTGTCGATTTCACGGTGCCGGGCGTACCGATGCTGGGGTTCACGCCAAAGGCATGATTTCACATGTAGATATTCCTCGCACAATTGAAGCTTTTAAAGTTATGGACGGACTCAACTTTCACCTTAGAGGTATTCCCATTTCTATACTAAAGTCTGAAGCAGTAGATGATAGTTTCCACGCAAGGTTTTCCGCTAAAAAAAGATATTATCGCTATCACATCATCAACCGCCGCGCCAAACTAAGTCTATTACGTGATAAAGCCTGGCATGTTAAAGAAGAATTAGACGAAGTGTCCATGCACGAAGCCGCAAAAATTCTTATCGGTAAGCATGACTTTACTACTTTTCGGAGTGTTCACTGTCAGTCTAAATCACCTCAAAAAACACTAGAAAAACTCAATGTAACAAGAGACGGTGAAAATATTTATATAGATACTTCTGCCATAAGCTACCTACATCATCAAGTCCGCTCAATGGTTGGTTGTCTTTATTATGTAGGTTGTGGTAAGTGGTCCAAAAAAAATCTTGAGGATGCACTAATAGCAAAGGATCGAAAGGCCCTTGGTTATAACGCACCGCCGGACGGACTTTATTTTATGAAGGTTGATTACTAGCGAGATTAAATAACATCTCAAATACTTCAGGGTCAAATACTTGTAAAATCAGCACCTGAAGTACTGCATTAAAAATATTTACAAATAGCAAAACCCCCACGGCTAAGAATGTGCTAATAGCTAGGGAAACTTTCAAAGTGTGCCAAACCACGTACAAGCCAAAATATACACTAAACATCAGCAAAATAACTCCTGTGACCTGACTTTCAGGTACCAGTAAGTTTAAGATAAGTCCCGCTACAATGAGAATATTATAAGTCACCGCATTGAGCCAGTTATAGGCAATGACCATCGGTACATAATTTGTATTTATTTTCATAAATTTTGTAAAGTAAAGCATGATGGTTGCCGTCAACGGTAAAGATACTAAAAAGTAAATAAATTTTGTCATAAGTGGCTGAGATAGCTCCGCTTGAGCACCGTAAATAAGTTCAAGTAAAAAGGCG
Organism: Emcibacteraceae bacterium; assembly: GCA_905612225.1. Lineage (GTDB taxonomy): Bacteria > Pseudomonadota > Alphaproteobacteria > Sphingomonadales > Emcibacteraceae > Pseudemcibacter. The sequence continues at coordinate 6,970 of CAJQRG010000002.1, forward strand.
GGAGCCATAACCGCAAGTGCCCAAAAACTTTTCCAAAATCCATCCGAAGATAAGTCGAAGTACTCCATCGACTGGGGTTTCATTTGCACAAGCTTCAAAGCACCTGCCATTGATTTCAATATATAATTTGGTAATGATATTTTATTATCGTTCGTCATTTTTATCTCTTAAATTCTATTGAAATTACTTACACATTCACCGCAGAGGTATTTTTCATATTCCTAAAACTATTTTTAGCAATGGCAGAGAACTATATCAAAATTAGCTCAATTAATCTAGTTCGGATAAAACCCTAGTCAACCACTGCGGTAAACTCTCCGTGATATAATCGATATTCTTATGTGTACGATCATTATCGGATCGCTGATCATCCGATGGCAACCATACAGTAGTCATACCAAGTTCAGCCGCTGGATTAAGGTTACCAGCAATATCCTCTACCATCACAGAAGCCTTCGGATCAATAGAAAATTTATCAATCATTTTATGATAACTTCTAATATCAGGCTTTGGTAAAAAATTAGCATCATGTATATCAAAAATATCTTTAAATTTTCCAGATAGGCCAATATAGGATAGAACTACCTTCGCATAGTCCGTAGAAGCATTGGTATATATAAATTTCTCTCCGGGAAGCCGGTCTAATGCCGCTACTAAAGTCTCATCAATTTCAAGAACACTAAAGTCAATATCATGCACAAATTTAAGATAGTCGTAAGGTTGAATTCCGTGCTCCGTCATTAAACCTCTCAGTGTTGTGCCATATGTTTTAAAAAAACTCTTTTGACGCCGCCTTGCTTCTTCGAAAGAGACATTAAACATTTCCTGAATAAACAAACCCATTTTTTTATCTACTTGGGAAAATAAATCCGCTTGATAGGGATAAAGGGTGTTATCTAAATCAAATATCCAATATTTTATATTTTTCATGTCTGAGAGTTTGCGTTTAGTTTTTTTCATTAATTTTTTATCACTTTATGGATTAGTTAAATTAAAAGGTTTCATAACTAATATTTCTTAATCAATATCCGATGGAACCTATTTAAGTTCCGCTCGAACTTCTATTTCATGATGCATATTTATAGGAAGAGATGTGACAGCTAATATAGTTCTGGCATGACTGCCAACATCGTAACCAAAAATTCTTACCAACATATCAGAGGATGTATCGGCAAGTATTTTCAAGTGTGGGTAATCTTGCGGCGCTGGGGACAATGTGTTGACATGTATAATTTTACCAATTTTATTAAGGTCTCCACCCGCCGCATATTTAAGGCGGTTAATTGCTGAAATAACCGTAAGCTCCGTCGCATAAATTAAGTCATCCAAATTTGTATCATCCGTCACGAGACCAGTTATCCAAGTTCCATCCGGTCGTTGAGCTGCCGTCGAAGTAAGATAAATATCTTTATCAACAACCACGTAGGGTTGATAAGGACCAAAAACTTTAGATAAAGGTGGTAATTCACCGCCTTTAAAACCAAGTCTCACAAGCTCACTAGAAAGTCTACTTTCTAATGTATCTGAACCCTGAGCAAAGGATGCACTAATATTAATTGACAATATAGTTGCTAATATTATGAAGTTTATATTTTTTATCATTTTAAGTAAGCGATAAGGTTGAGTTTAAAAGATTCATTATTTGGTGAAGCTACCAAACCAATAGCAAACCGAGAATGACTACCTACAACCTGTCCAAATACGCGTACCATTAGTGTTGAGCATTCATTTGATACAAGGGCATAATCAATATATTCAGGCTCACTCAAAGTCAGGTAGCGAATATTTGCTATTTTTCTAACACGGCTAAGGTCGCCATCAGCAGCCTGTTTGATTACGTTTATTGCTCCTACGCAGGCTAACCTTGAAGCAACGAGAAGATCTTCCTGACTTACATTTGACGGGACACTACCTTTTAATGAAGTTCCATCAGGGCGCAGAGCTAAAACTTCTGCAGTATGAACAACCTTGTCCATGACAACATAGGGGTGATGGGAAATAGCTTCATTTTTTAGTTTCAGGTATTCTCCGTTATTAAAGCCAAGAGCCAAAAGTTCTTTTTTGTAATCGGCATCAATTGTTATTTTATCTTTATAACCTATGTCGTTATTTACGGCCTCAACCTGTGCTACGACTATCGGCTGAAATGAAACGATAACAGCGAGTATAACGAGTATAATTTGTAAAAATTTTATCATCATTTTTCCTCAAATACTTTCTTGGTAGTTTACAATTACTTACAAAATTATTTTAGCAGGAGCTCACACCACAATTTTTATAACTATGAACTATGTTATTGTCATGCATTTTTTAGATTTCATCGCTACTAACATTCCACTTAACTAAGTTAAGTCAGCGACTAGACCCCTCAGTTCATCCAAACCATATTTTTTAACCGAACTTGTTATTAATATTTTTGGATGAGCAGCTACATTTTTGGCAATAGATTTTTGAGTATTAATAAGTGTTTTTTCCATCTCTGATATTTTAACTTTATCAGATTTAGTTAAAATTAGCTGGTAAGAAACTGCTGTTTTATCGAGCATCTCCATAAGTTCTTTGTCGCTATCTTTAAGGCCATGGCGGCCATCGACTAAAACAAATACTCGGCGTAAATTAGGTCGCCCACGCAAGTACTCTTTCATAAGCCCCACCCAATCCTTTGCTATTTTTTTTGATACTTTTGCATAACCATAACCAGGAAGGTCAACTACGTAGAGACCATCATTTTTACGGTCCCCAAGGAAAAAAAAGTTTAGCTGCTGAGTTCTACCTG
>CAJQRG010000003.1 GCA_905612225.1 Emcibacteraceae bacterium
ATAGAATTTTAATTTTATCTGTTAAGCTATTTATCATAATAATAAATAAGAAAGATTATCAGATCATGGAAAAGGAGTTGCCCACTACTCCAATAGATTTTTTAGATTTATCTTATAAACTAGGTTGCGATGAGCTTTTGATTCAAGGTGCTGGCGGAAACACTTCTTTCAAGGCCGGTGCTTGCATGTGGATTAAAGCTTCAGGAACCCGTCTTGATCAAGCATTAAAACGACGTATTTTTACGCCTGTTCGCTACAAGACCATAATTCAAAATATAATAAAAAGTCCTGATGATTTACTAAAAAATTCTATTATTGGTGAAAATCATCTCCGACCCTCTATTGAAACCACTCTACATGCAATAATGCCACACAAAGTTGTTCTACATACTCACCCTGTTGATATTATTGCCCTCGCATCTCAAAAAAATTCCAAACTTATATTTTCTAAATATTTAAAAAACTTTAAATGGGCTTGGGTGCCATATGCAAAGCCAGGGGTTAACCTTTCCAAAACATCTCAAAATTCTATAAATGGTAAAAACGTAGATATTTTGGTTCTTGAAAATCACGGATTGGTTGTTGGCGGTAATAGTTGCAAAGAAGCTGAAAACCTAACTTATAAAATTATGAAAATTTGCAAACAGTTAAACCGTCAGGTTCCTCTGAGTTCAAAATATATTCCCAAATCAATTGATGAATATTTTTGGGAAAAAAATAAAAACATTACTACCCTTGCAACTGATACAAAAAGTTTTGGTATTTGTAAGAGAGGTGTTTTATACCCTGATCAAGCCGTATTTCTTGGACCTAATATTCCTGCAGTGAACGAATACGAAGAAATTTCACATTATGTTTCGTCACAAAAAGCTTTGCTAGGTTTTAAACCTCAATTTATTGTGGTTAAAGATATTGGCGTATTAATTGCTGAAAATGCAACTAATAACATCTCCGTGATGTTAAACTGTCACGCAAATATCTTAAGGCGTATTAATACTAACAATGCCTTAAAATTCCTAAGTATTAATGAAATTGAAGAAATTTTAAACTTGGATGCTGAAAAGTATCGTCAATCCCTTGAACAAAAATAAACTGAGAATACCATGCAAATTATTGTTCCCATGTCTGGCTTTGGCGAACGTTTTCGTAGAGCAGGTTACACGGTACCAAAACCACTAATAGAGGTTGATGGTAAGCCTATAATCCAACACGTAGTAGAAATGTATCCTGGAGAAAGTGATTTCACTTTTATATGTAATCAGGATCATCTAGATAAGGCCGAATACAAAATGCGTGAAGTCCTAGAGCGTATTTGCCCATTGGGTCGTATTATTGGCATCACTCCACATAAATTAGGTCCCGTGCATGCAGTTCAGCAAGCTTTAGAAGTATTAAAGTCTGATGAGCCCACCATCGTTAATTACTGTGATTTTAGCTGTTATTGGAATTATGCAGACTTTAAAGCAAAAGTTCAAAACTCAGGATGCGATGGTTCTATTCCTAGTTACAGAGGTTTTCATCCTCATACATTGTGGAGTAATTATTATGCATATGTATCACAAAAAAATATGTGGGCTAATGATATTCAGGAAAAAAAATCTTTTACAAATGATCCACGACGAGAATTTGCTTCTAGTGGTACCTACTATTTTAAATCTGCAAAGTTGATGGAAAAGTACTTTAAACGTTGCATTGAAGATGACCTAAAAGTCAATGATGAATATTATGTTTCTATGGTTTATAAGCCCATGATAGATGATGGGTTAGCAGTTCTGGTATATGAACTTGAGTTCTTTATGCAGTGGGGGGTTCCATCAGATTTAGAGGAATATAAATACTGGTCAAATATTTTTAAAACTATCAATAATCAACAGCAGCGGGTACATATTAGTGGTGCATTGCTATTGCCGATGGCTGGCCTTGGTAGTCGATTTAAGAAAGAGGGATATAAACTAGCTAAACCACTTATTCCAATAAATGGTAAACCTATGGCTACACAGGCACTTTCTACGCTCCCAAAAACAGAAACTAGTATTTTTATTTTACGAACTGATTTACCTCAAGTAAGTAACTTAGTTTCTGTATTACAAAAAGAACAATCAGAAGCTGATTTTTACATGTTAGATCACGTTACAGATGGCCAAGCTACAACATGTATAAAAGGCGGAAAAAGCATCTCTGATGATGTAGCGGTAACAATAGCTGCCTGCGATAATGCTATGCTGTATGATGCAAATGCTTTCAAGGCTATGTTTGATGATGAAACAGTAGATGTTATTGTTTGGGGAGCCAGAGGCTACCCGGGTGCAGCCCGCAACCCCGAAGCATACGGTTGGATTAAAGTGAATGATGACAATGGTAAAATCCAAAATGTCGCAGTGAAAACACCCCTAAAAAATCCATCGAATGATCCTATCGTCGTAGGAAGCTTTACATTTAAAAGAATGTCAGACTTTAGACACTGTGTTAATCGCATGAAGGATCGAGAAGGCCTTGTAAACGGTGAATATTTCATTGATACAGCAATCAATGATGCCATTGCACTTGGCTTAAATTGTAAAATTTTTTATATTGATCATTATGTCTGTTGGGGCACACCGAATGACTTAAAGACATTTCAATATTGGCAATCATGTTTTAATAAGTGGAACAGCCATCCCTATTCTTTAACAACGTTTACGAAGGAATAAATAAAATATAATGCTTGCTGTCGGGAATAAAAATAAAAAACAGATGATTAGATTTTTTATTGTAGGAATAGCCTGCGTGGCTGTTGATTTTACAAGTTATTTTGGTATGCTTATTATTGAAATAGACTACTTTTTTGCGAAGGGATTAAGCTTTATTTTAGGTGCCCTACTCGGTTATTTTGTAAATAGAAGTTACACGTTTCAAAGCACAAAAAAAGGACCAACAACCTTTGTTTATTTTTCATTTTTATATTTAGTTACTTTTATTGTTAATGTTGGCCTTAACAAACTTATAATAGGGCTCCTGATGAATTATCAATTGAATTTTATTATTGCTTTTATAACTGCCACAATAGCATCAACTATACTAAATTTTTTAGGAATGAAGGCAATAGTTTTTAAAAATTAAAAGTATGATTGTTGCAATAATTTTTGATAAAGAGTAGTTTTGCAGGTAAGGGTTTGCGATTAGCATAAGGTCTAACATGTACAAAGTTTCATTAATTATACCATGTTATAATGAGGCAAATAATCTGCCATTATTGATAAATCATTGTGCTAAGGTATTTACAAACGATACGGTTCAAGTAGTTCTAGTAAATAATGGATCATCTGATAATTCCGAAGATGTAATGAAGGATTTGATGGCTAAACATTCCTTTATTCGTATGGTAAAGGTTGACACTAATACTGGTTATGGGAATGGTATTCTGGCTGGATTAAGAACATCAAAAACAAAAATTTTAGCATGGACACACGCAGATATGCAAACTGACCCTACTGACATATTAGAAGGTCTAAAAATTATAAATACAGAAAATCATCAATTTTTTATTAAGGGTAAACGTTTTGGCCGACCTCTTATAGATGTCCTTTTCACAATTGGTATGAGTTTATTTGAAACTCTCTTTTTACGCAAAATAATGTGGGATATAAATGCACAACCTACAATATTTTCACGTAAATTTTTTGATACTTGGCAAGATCCCCCTAATGATTTTTCTTTAGACTTATTCGCCTACTACCAAGCAAAAATTTCTGGGTTAGAAATACGGCGATTTAATGTTTGTTTTGGGAAGCGCACACACGGCACTTCGCATTGGAACATCAGTTGGGTAGCAAAGATTAACTTTATCAAACGAACATTAATCTATAGTTTTAAGCTTCGTAAAAAGTTGAAATCTAATGTATAGAATTTCTCATAGAATAAATAAAATAGAACAATTAAAAAGCCTGCCATTGAAGTATGGTGCTGAAGTTGATATTCGTTCAAATGGAGGGAAATTGATCCTTCATCATGACCCTTTCACCAATGGAGATAAGTTTGAAGAGTGGATAAAGTTCTATAAACATAATATGCTTATTTTAAATGTTAAAGAAGATGGTCTTGAAGATCGTTTAATATCCATCATGGAACAATACAATATCAAAAATTACTTTTTTCTTGATCAATCCTTCCCCTCTCTTATTAAATTGGTAGAAGGTGGTGAAAAGAGGTGTTCCGTAAGGGTATCAGAGTTTGAGGCTATAGATACGGCCTTATTTTTAACTGGAAAAGTCGAATGGATATGGGTTGATTGCTTTAAGAAAATGCCTTTAACACGTGAAAATGCAAATACCTTAAAAGGTGCAGGCTTTAAATTGTGCTTTGTATCGCCCGAGTTGCACCTAAAAGTGGACAAAAAATACGTTCAAAATTTTAAGAATAATATTATGACACAAGGCATCACAGTAGATGCTGTTTGCACAAAATATTTGGATGTCTGGGAATGATATACAACCAACTGAAACAAGACCCATATTTTCGCTTGGGGTTATTGATAAAAGTACTTGCAATTCTTTTCTTTATACCGTCAATACAGGAGACGTGGTTTGTACCCTTTTTAGTAAATTTTATTCAAAATCCAAGCATAAATCCGTGGGCATCATTTGTAGAAATAAATGCAGATACTTTATCCTTTCCTTATGGTGTTCCAATGTTACTTGCACACTTACCTACAACAGCTTTGGGATGGATTACCGATGGTATCTTTGGCACAAATTATTTCACAGGCCTTGGATTCAGAGTAAGTTTATTGATTGCAGATATAGCTTGTTTGTTTACACTTTGTGAACTAAAGAATAAGCATTATAAAACTTTAGTTAAATTATATTGGCTATCCCCCGTAGTCTTTTTGATAATTTATTGGCATGGGCAAACCGACATTATTCCAGTTAGCCTCTTGTTTTTAGGCGCAGTGTTCGCCTTTAAAGGAAAATTAAAGAAAAGTGCTTTTATACTCGCTACAGCGCTTGTTTCAAAACATAGTGCTGCAATAGCAATTCCCTTTTTGTTGCTTTATTTATTAGTAAATAAACGCGGAAGTAAAAAGAGTATTATTGAGTTTTTTTTAATCTTTTCTCTTACCGCCTTGATTTTAGAAGGAGGCTTTATATTTTATAAACCTTACTTGGAAATGGTTTTTTTAAATCCCGAAGTTAATAAGTTATTTTGGCATTCCCTCGAAATGGGTTCTGGTTTAAGTATTCCTATAACACCAGTAATATTCTCATCATTTTTATATCTTATATGGCGTTTAAAACGAACTAACAATCATCTAATAATAATGGCCATCGGTGTTGGTACAAATATCGTTTTGTTGACTATCCCTTCTCAGCCCGGATGGTTTTTATGGTTAGTTCCTATTCTTGCTGTCTACGCAGCAACTAATAAAAAAAACAGCAACATTCTTACATGGCTATGGGCAGCAAGCTTCTCACTCTACCACTTTATTTATTCAGATGGCTCAAGGATTATAGGTATAAAATTATTATCGAAGTTCACTGATTTTCCTATTTTTTTGCAAATTGAATTTCAAACTTTTCTTTTCACTTTAAATTATACTTTATTATTACTTCTAACAATTCAATTAATTAGAGATGGTATTATTGCAAATGACTATTTCAAATTATCCCAGAGAGCTTTATCTATTGGGATTAGTGGAGATTCTGGTTCTGGAAAATCTACAATGTCACAAATGCTAGCAGATGTTTTTGGTTATAACAGCGTAGCAAAAATATCTGGTGATGATTACCATAAATGGGAACGGTCTTCTCCTCTTTGGAAGAACTTTACACATTTAAATCCTGACGCTAATTTCATTTTTAAAATGGAAAACGATGTAGCTAAACTTATCAAATATAAATCAGTACTAGCTCAAAACTATGATCACGTTAGTGGCCACTTCACTAAGTTAGAAAATGTAAAAAATAAAGAAATTCTTCTTGTAGAGGGTTTGCACTCCTTGTATTCAAAGTCCTTATGCAGCCTTTTAGACGTCACAATTTACTTAGATATGGATGAAGACTTAAAGAAAAACTTTAAAATAAAACGTGACACTAAAAAAAGAGACCAAAGTATTAATAAAGTACTTGCTAAGATTCAAATGCGTGAACCTAATTACAAAAAGTATATTGTCCCCCAGGCTGAAAATGCAGGATTAATATTTAAATTAATTCCTCTTACTATAATAAATAACTATGATGAAACTATTTTACGCTACAAATTACAAGTTATCATAAAAAATGGTATGTATTGTGAACGATTGTCACCATGTTTAATTAGTCTTACAGATCTCCAAGTAGATGAAAAAATACTTGATAAAGGTTGGGTACACCTAGAAATAGAAGGAGATGTTTTTGCTGATGATATCGCCTTTCTTGTGGAAACGTTGGTTCCAGAAATGAATACCTTAATTTGTCATAGTCCTAAATACAGAGATGGTATGGAAGGTATAATGCAACTTATTACCCTAATTGAAATTGACAACCATTTTAAACAACGAATTTAATGATAGGAAGATAATTTTATGCTAATAAAACCTGAAGCAATTATCTTTGATATTGATAATACACTGTATCCATATGCCCCTGCCCATGAAGCTGCAATGAATGCAGTTTATATTAAGGCAAATAAAGTACTTGGCATTTCTAAAACAGTTTTTCAAAAAGCTTTTAAAAAATCACGTGATAAAGTAAAATATCAATTAGGTCAAACCGCCAGTTCTCATAATCGCTTAATCTATTTTCAACAAACAATTGAATACTTAGGAATGAAAACACAAATTTTATTCGCGCTTGACCTTGAACAAACATATTGGCGTGTATTCTTAACAAATTGCATTCTTTTTCCTGGTGTAAAAAATTTCATGCATTTGATCAAAAGCGCAGGAATTATAACATTAAATATAACTGACCTAACGGCACAAATTCAATTCAAAAAATTAATTTACTTAAAATTAGACAACTATTTTGACTATGTTGTGACTTCAGAGGAGGCTGGGGCTGATAAACCCGATAAGCGACCTTTTCAAATTGCAATTAAAAAATCCGGTATAAACCCAGCCAATGTATGGATGATTGGTGATAATTCAATTGCAGATATAGGAGGTGCCAATAATTTTGGGATGACAACAATACAAAAAGTTCATAGTGGAGTAAAGGTTAACAGCCATGGACCTTGCAAACCTTTTTATACCTTTAATAATTATGATCATTTAAATACTAAACTAAGCTCTTTAATCTCTATTTAAAATTATTTAGACTTTCTCATTGCATGAATGATCTTCACCAAGCCATTTAATGAGTGTTTTAGTCATGAAAATAAATGCAATAGCGATCGGAAATCCTGCAAGTAAAACAGCAGACTGAACAACTTTTAAACCACCTATGTACATGAGAATAATAGGAAAGATACCTAATGTAGCAGCCCAAAACAAACGATGCCATTTTGCAGGGTTTTCACCTATTTGCAGTTTTTTTGTTGCCGCTGAAGCAAGAGCATAACTGGCACTATCATAAGTGGTCGCAACAAAAATAATTATGACAAGTGTAAAAACAATAAGAGCCAGATCACCAAAGGGTAAATGGCCAATTATAGCACTGATAGCGCTAAAAGCGTCGGCGTTAACCATTTCTACTACGGGAAGAGTGCCCGTTAGCTCCAAGTTTAAAGCGTAATTACCCAAAATAATATAAAAGGCCCAAGAGCCAAGGCTACCGTATGCACACATTGAAAATATAATTTGACGAATAGTGCGCCCCTTGGAAATACGAGTAACAAAAATACCTACATAAGGTGCAAAGGCGAGCCACCAAGCCCAATAAAATATTGTCCAATTCTGCACAAATCCAGTGTTTTCTAGCGCGTCAGTCCATGTGAGCATCTCAATTATGTTTGAGAGCATAAACCCAATACTCTCAGTACCCATCATTAGGATGAAGGTTGTAGGACCGGCAACCAGGACAAAGCTGAGAAAAATTATAGATAAATAAAGATTTGTATTGGCTAGTTTCTTGATACCTTTTTCCAACCCAATGTAGACGGAAAAACCAAATATAGTAATACATAAGCATATTACAAAAAGATCAAGGTTAGGGCCCCGACTTAGCCCCGTAAGCGCTGTTATTCCTGAAGAAATTATAGGGGTTGTGAGCGATAATGATGTAGCAGCCCCACCAATTAGCCCAATCATGAAAGATAAATCAATAAATTTAGCCCAAATAGAAGTTGAAGACTTTTCACCAAGTATTGCTGCACTAAATCGTAAATAAGGAATTTTTTTGACATAAAAAGAATAGCTTAGGGCAATCGTAGGTAAAGCGTAAATACACCATGCCGCAAGCCCCCAGTGAAAAAGGCCGTAGCTTGTCGCCCATTTTAATGAGACCGTTGACTTTGGCTCTACCCCAAATGGTGGGGAAATATAGTAAGCTGCCCATTCGATACCAGCCCAATAAAGAAGTCCGCCACCAACGCCAGCTGAAAACAACATTGCAACCCAACTTAAGGTGCTGAATTCTGGTTTACCATCCCCTAATTTGACATTGCCATATTTACTAAAGGCTAACCAGACGACAACACCTACACAGCCAATGGTAACCCATTGATAAACAAGACCAAAATTAAATGAAACATAATCATAGAAGCCAATAATACTTGGCCCAATACTTTCATTAAATACTATCATTGGTATTGAGATCAATAAAACAGTTAATACTGCCATAGTAAAAGTTATTTTATCTATAGGTTTATTATGGGGTTTCCTAGACAATTATAATTCCTCATGATTGAATAAAATTATCTTGCTTAAGTAATTAATCTTTGGCAAGTGTTAATCTCACTAAGAATAGAGATTAACATATGGCAACTTCTGATAAAAATGATAAAAGCTCATTTCAGGGTTTATTATTCGTTACTTTCGCTACTTTATGCTGGGGAATGACTGGGGTGTTTATTCGCCTTCTTGAGATGCCATCATCCAGCATGATTGTTTTTGGCAGATTGATAATTGCGGCGTTGATTATAATGCCACTGGTTATCCGTGACAAAGGTGCACTTAGAAGAGCTATACGTTCACCGCTTTCACCTTTAATGGCCTTATATTATATTTTTGCTACTGAAGCTTTTGTTCGTTCCAACATTACCGAGGTTGTTTTGATTGTTGGTTTCACGCCGTTAATTGTTCTTTCTATTGAAAAATATTATGGTCAAACTATTACTAAAAATTCAATTTTTGGTGCAAGTTTAGCAGTAATTGGATTAGCGGCCTTTCTTTTGCCCTCTCTAAATGAATTTGATGAACAGCGCCTACTGGGTGATATTTGTGCATTTGCAGCTGCATTTGTTTCTGCCGTTTTTACTGTAGGAGTTCGAAAACAAAAACTGATCAACAAACCTATTAAAATTATTAGCCTTACGTTTGTGACATTTTGTTACGGAGTTATTTTAAGTGGCGGCTTAGTTTATCTAGATAATTCGACTTTTGAAATAAATTTATTACGTAGTAATATTATTTATTTACTTGCCTTAGGTGTTATTTCGACTGCGCTACCAACCCTGTTTTTTGGAATTGGTGCGTCAAGGCTATCGTCTGTTAAAACTGCATCATTAACGTTACTGACACCTATATGGGCTGCTATTTTTGGGGGTATATTAATATCTGAATGGCCCACCCTGTTTTCTGTTCCAGGAGGTATTATTACACTAATCGGTCTTTGGTTTATTATTAAAAAAAATAAACCACAAAAAGATTAATTAATAATTACCGTTTTACTATCACCCCTGAGTGTTGCCTCCAAAAGTTCCAGATCCTCTGAGCACTCAGTATACTGCGTGATTAGGCCAGGCGGAACCACAAATGCATCGCCTGCCTTCACATCCTTTGGTTCTTGACCATCGGCATGTAGTGTCATGGTGCCCGCCATTACAAACGTGAACTGGATATCAGATCCGTGTTTGCATTTTGGAGGGCTACCCTTATCAAACTTTGCTATTTGTATCCCAGCAACCCCTTTTGTTCCAATAGAAATTCCTGTATCATGGCAAATAAATCCAGGGATCCTGAAGGGCACCCATTCAGCTTTAGATTTTACATGGTGTACAAATTTTTGTCCTTGCCACTCGCGATTAGGGTCACGTTTACCATTGGGTAATTCAAACCCATGATCAATTGTCGTGACATGTTCCGCAGGCACACCAATTTCAATCACCTCTATTTCTGGTGACGCGTGACAAACACGATGGCGAATTTCTGGCGGTTGGGTCAAGCAATCACCAGCATTGAGACGGATCATCTCTCCCTGATCTTCATATAGAACATCAACCCACCCCTTATAACAAAAGATTAATTGAAAGCCAACGGTGTGATAATGGACCATATCGGGCACGGGACCACCGTCTGGTATACGAATATGACTAGCAATAATTGAGCCTCCCAGGCGCGAGGGTATCAAGTCGCGGTAATGCATCCCTGCCCGCCCAATCACCCAGGGTGCTTCGTCGCGCAGTCTACGAACGGCAAACTCATGTTTAGTATCGGGTAAATCAATAGAAGGTGTAAGCGGAACAATTTCAATTATTGTACCATTTGGAGCAATGAGTTGCGTTTGACCCTCAGCAAAGCCCTCAAGGTCATCAGTCAAAATGCGCAACGTGCCGGGTGAAATATTAGCAGACTTATCAATTCTTAGTTGTAAGCCGTGACCCGAAAAGCTAGCAACAGTAGGATCATCAGCAGGGTAAATAGTATCTAGGCGCATACCAAGGGTCTTGGTATAAAATGGCAAGTCGTCACGAAGTTCATTCGTGGGGAGAAGGACTTCAGCCTTAATTGTTTTTATTACTATTGGAAAATCCTTTTCAAGTGATAGTACTAGGAAAGATAATGAATAAACAGTTTAATTATTGATCTTTTGGCTAAATTTCCTCGGCTATTTTGAGAAAAATTGTGATCAGATCATTAAGTTTTTATTTTATTGTATTTGGCATAATATAATTAAGAACAATATCTTTAACTTTTTCTGAGCTAACGCGGTAACGATTAAGAAAGACGATCACTGCCACTCCTTCTTCAGTGTAACGGGCAAAGTTAGCAACAAAGCCGGCAACTTGTCCACCGTGACTTGTCGTTTTAAGGCCTCTATCATTTTTAACATTCCAACCTAGAGCATACCCCATATCCGTCCCATCAGGAAGAATAGTACTTGTCCACATAATTTTTTTACTCTCATCTGAAAGCAACTCAGTTCCATAAAGTGCAGAATCCCATTTTGCCAAATCTACCGCTGAAGAAAGTAAGCCGCCGGCACCAAGTGTGGATGAGGTTTCGGTGGCATTTCTATTTATAAGATCGCCTTTTTTATTAACCCAATACCCTTCTGCGCGACCTTTAATGATCGTTTCTGGATCTGCAAAACGCGTGGACGACATACCCGCTGGATCAAAAATACGTTTTTTCAAAACTTTGCCAATCGGCAAGCTATCAATCCGTTCAATAATCATACTCGCTAAATAAAATGCTGTATTTGAATAATACCAACCTGTGCCGGGTTCAAAATCCATAGGACGACCTGCTGCAATTTTAATTATTTCTTCTGGTGTCACACGAAGTCGGTAAATATCATAAGTAAATATTTCTTCGTAATCTGGAATACCTGAGGTGTGATTAAGGGTTTGCCTGACAGTTACCCCAATCCATTCGCTAGGTAGTTGCGGTAAATATTTATGGATCGGATCATCGAGTTTAAGTTTACCTTCCTCCACCAACATCATAGCTGCAGCTGTAACAAATTGCTTACTAATGGAACCAATTTCAAAAACGTGATTTTTAGCAACATCAACATCTAATTCAACATTTGATTTGCCATAAGTATGGACAAAGTCAAGTTTACCATCCTTAGCTACAGCTATAAGGCCACCGGGAATATTATTGTCTAGCATGTATTTCCGGATTTCATTATCCATATCACTAATATTGGATGATGAGGGTTTATGATAATTATTTTGTGCCAAGGACGAGCTCGACAAAGCATAAATAAATATGATAATTTTTATAAAATACATTTTTTTTCTCTATTAAAACGATTGGAAAGAATAATATTACTTTTTAATACGTCCACATAAATCTTAGGTAATATCAAAACATAAAAGCCTCTTTAACCAGTTTATAATAGGTTAAATAAGCTTACACCTTTCAACTAGGTATGTCATTCTTAATGGCAAGATTTACCGTGTTTTTCAAGGCGCCAATAGTTATAGGGCCACGGGGTTATAAAACCAGCAATTAACGCTAAGGGCAGCACCCACCAGGTGATAATTGCTCCACCTGTCAAGAGATAGTCGGTTGAGTTCATTGCGGCTTCCATAGCAAGCATGGAAAGAAAACTCATGCCAATCGCAGTTTTGAAAGCCTTAGCAAACTCAAAACCAGACCTAAGTAGAATAATAGTTTCTAATATTATACTAGTGAGTAAACCATTAAATGTTGCAAGGGCCATAACTGTAAAGACAGACATTTGATGATCATTATATTGAAAGTAACCAATAGTTCCAAAGTCACCGATGGCGCAACCTATTAAGCACCATTTCGTGTTATGTGCACTTTTTAACCAATTATTTTTATTTTTCCAGAAAGAACTCATAAATATTAAGGACCTTAATTATCATTTTTTTTTCGTTCAAATAACTTTGGTTTTACAGAAGCAGCTGTCCAAGTTGCGACTGTAATTGCTACAGCTGCTATTAAGATGGTATGTCCTATTACGCTAACAGCCATAAATGTGTAACTACCTATTGCTGCAGAGAAACAAATGGCCCACATAAAACCTAAGATTTGCAAAATATAATGGCGAACACCAACGTCTGGAATATGACGAAGTGGGCTCACTTCATGATTAAATAAAAAATTCCAAGGGTATATCACGAATTTTTGAATAGTTTGTTTCATATTTCAGTCTTTCTATACATCACTAGGGGGTGGCAACAAACAAGCAATGGTTATTTTAAAATTAAAACATATATTTTTTAGCTTCACTTCTTTACGAATACATTACTCAAATGGATCACAGCAATAAAATAAATAATTAATAATATAGGAAATTTAAGAAAATACAAACACATAGAAAATACTTAAAATATTATAACTAAAAATTTAAATAGTTGCGCTAATAATATGATTAACGATAAGGTTTAAGAACAATATTAAGAAGGATCAAAAATTATGTCCACAGGTATGCTAGCCGCGTTGTCATTACTACCAATAATTTCTGTTGCCGTATTTTTGGTAATGTTACGCTGGCCCGCTAGTCGGGCAATGCCTATTTCTTACTTGGTTGCTCTTGGGTTGGCACTCCTAGTTTGGCAGGTACCATTTATTAAAGTTATGGCGGCCTCATTAAATGGGCTCGTCGATGCGATAGAGCTTATTTACATTATATTTGGCGCAATCCTTTTGTTGAATACTTTGCAAGAAAGTGGAGCTATTCAAACAATACGTAAAGGCTTTTCAGATATAACCCCAGATAGGCGCATACAAGTAATTATTATTGCTTGGCTCTTTGGATCGTTCATTGAAGGATCAGCCGGTTTTGGAACACCTGCAGCCGTTGTCGTGCCACTTATGGTTGGCCTTGGTTTTCCTGCTATGGCTGCTGTTGTTGCGGGGATGATCATCCAAAGTACCCCCGTGTCATTCGGCGCTCTTGGCACGCCTATGTTAACAGGAATTTATACTGGTCTTGCCGGAGACCCCGGAGTACTCGCCTACTCACAAACCCTTGGACTTGAATGGCTTGATTTTATTGCCTTCATTGCCTCAAGAGTAGCCATTTTGCATGCTGCAGCCGGCACCTTTATTCCGCTTATACTCGTTTCGTCAATGACTTATTTTTTTGGTAAAAACAAATCTTTTATAGAGGGCCTTAAGGTTTGGAAATTCGCGATATTCTCAGCATTTGCAATGACTATTCCATACTTACTCGTTGCGTTATTTTTAGGTCCTGAGTTCCCTTCCCTATTCGGCGGTTTAATTGGTCTAGCTGTAGTTGTATATGCTGCTAAAGCAGGGTTTCTAATGCCTAAGGATGATGAAATTTGGCATTTTGATGAAAAAGAAAACTGGGACCCTCATTGGATAGGAGCATTTGAGATTAAAGAAACATCTACAATTGGAAAGCCGATGGGTATGACAAAGGCTTGGTTACCCTACATTATTGTCGCTATCCTATTGATACTCACAAGATTACCACAACTTCCTTTTTCATCGATATTGCGCGGTGAGTTTTCTACTTTTACTATTAGTAATATATTTGGGACTGAGCTTGGGCAGTCCATACAACCTTTCTATACACCAGCAGCTCTTTTTGTTACGGTTTCGATTATTACTTATTTTATACACGGTATGAACCTTAAGTCATACGTACGTGCGTGGAAAACATCAGCAAGAACAATTATTTCTGCAGGTGCAGCACTTATTTTTACAGTACCTATGGTCCAAATATTCTTAAATTCTGATGGTGGTGCGGCTGGGTATGAACAAATGCCAATCGTCCTTGCTGAGGGCGTTGCAATAGCTGCTGGTTCTGCATGGCCATTCTTTTCCACCTTCATTGGTGGGCTTGGTGCATTCGTCGCTGGAAGTAATACTGTAAGCAATATGATGTTTTCATTATTCCAGTTTGATGTTGGGGAACGAATTTCTGCGGATCCTACATGGATTGTCGCTCTGCAGGCGGTTGGGGGAGCAGCTGGCAATGTTATTTGTGTACACAATGTAGTTGCCGCTTCCGCCGTTGTTGGACTAGTAGGGCGTGAGGGTGAAATTATAAGAAAAACACTCCCCATTTTTATTTACTATGCTCTTTTTACTGGATCTATTGGATACGGTATTGTTTCATTTGGCACTAATGGCCTTTTGAATATTGGGTTTATTATAGCTGCAACCATCATTGTTTTCGCTTGCGCAGTCATCATTAAATATGGGATGGGTAGGAGCCAATCTTAAGAAGTAAATTAGTTATTAAATCTATCAATTTAGACTATTAGGTGCTACTTTATCTTAATTACAATTAGCCCTTTTTAGGATAAACTACGATAATTTTAAAACTGCTGTTACAAATGATATATGTTTATAATCTAAATTTAAGCAATTAGAAAAGCCAAATTATGCCTTATAAAATTATCATATCTGACGACCACCCATTATTCAGGAACGCTTTAATACAAGCAATCACTAATAATTTTTCTAATGTGAATTTATTAGAAACATCAAGTATAATAGAGCTTAATAATGTTTTATTAAAACATGGGGATGCCGACCTCTTGATCCTCGATTTGCACATGCCAGGGGTTAATAGTTTTGAGCAACTTTTAGTAATCAATCAAAAGTATTCGCAATTACCAATTATAATAATCTCTGCGGATGAAGCCACATCTATTCCCTCTTTATCTAAAAAGTATGGCGCGATGGGCTTTATTTCAAAATCTTCAACCATTTCTCAAATCAATGAAGCTTTAGTTACTGTTCTGGCTGGTAACAAATGGTTTCCTGAGTGTAGTGAAAACTTTCTAATAGAATTGGACAGTATCGATGATTTAATTACTAAGGTATCTACTTTTACGGCTAAACAATCAGCAGTTTACAATCTATTAATAGAGGGCTTGCTCAACAAAGAAATTGCCTATCAATTGAATGTCACAGAAGCTACCGTGAAAGCTCATTTAACGTCAATCATGAAAAAACTGGGTGTTTCAAATAGATCAAAGGTGATTTTAATCGCTAATAAAATTAATGTTGAACAGTTTGGCAACAACCTTAATTAGTTCCATCATTTCTAATAATAGTTTCAATTGTTGTTCTTAGTTTTGCAGGCTTAATGGGTTTGTAAAGTAATTCAT
>CAJQRG010000004.1 GCA_905612225.1 Emcibacteraceae bacterium
TATTCCGTCGATGGTAATTGCACAAGATGCAAACAAAATAGATGTAGTAACAGTGACAGCAACGAGAAGTGAAAGACTAGCTAACGACACAGTTGGTAATCAGGCATCTGTTTCTGAAGCTGAGCTGAATTTCATAAGTCCAACACATATTAATGAGGCCTTACAAGGAATTGCGGGCACCAATATTTCTAGAAATAATGGGCAAGAAAGTTTGATTGCCATTAGGTCACCTATTTTAACTGGCGCAGGGGCATGTGGAGCATTCCTAACTGCACAGGACGGTATACCGTTGCGTGCGGCTGGCTTTTGCAATGTAAATGAGCTTTTCGAGAGTTTTGCGGAGCAGGCAGGGCGTATCGAAGTAGTTCGTGGCCCTGGTTCTGTGCTTTATGGCTCAAACGCGATGCACGGCATAATTAATATTTTGTCTAAGCCAGTTGGGGACGCTAGTTCGTCTGCAAGTATGGAAGCTGGGTCATGGGGTTACCTTAAACTTAATACCACCGGAGCATATAAAAGTGGCAATACGGGGCTTCGGGTTACCGGCAGTGTTATGCGTGATGGTGGGTATATTGAAAAGAGTGGCTTTAATCAGCAAAAAGGCCAGGTACGTCATGAATTTGACGATGGAAATTGGAAAATTTCTTCTAACTTTCTTGTGACAAACCTTGACCAGGAAACTGCTGGGTATCTCGTGGGTTTAGATAATTATAAGGATCCAGTTCTGGCTAGAACTAATGGAAACCCTGAAGCTTATCGTAAGGCTAAATCATTCCGTTATTGGTCAACCATTTCTAAAGATGTTTCAGATAATTTACGTTGGCAGTTTTCACCGTACTTAAGAACTATGGATATGGAATTTTTGATGCATTTTTTGCCTGGCCAACCCCTTGAGGAAAATCAACAAAAAAGTGCGGGGTTTCAAAATGCTTTCTACTTAAATGAGGGCTCTAATTTTGAAATAATCGCTGGATTTGATGGTGAGATGGCTAAGGGTGAACTTAAACAAACTCAAAAAAACAGGCCTACTCAGGGATTTCTTGTCACGAGACTTCCTGTAGGTAAAAATTATGACTATGAAGTTGATACAAAATTAATCGCCGGCTTTGTGCGCGCGGATGTTGATGTGTCGGATAAACTAAACTTAGTTAGTGGCGTTCGGGCGGAGTATATAAAGTACAATTATAATAATCGCATGAATAGTGGTCAGGTTGATGCAAACGGAAATGTCTGTGCCCACTCTGATGGTTGTCGTTACACTCGGCCTGCTGATAGGTCTGATAGTTTTAACAATGTCTCGTTTGAAGCAGGTATGCTCTATAAATTTGACGACGTTAATAGATTTTTTACTCGGTTTAGCCGTGGCTTTCGTGCTCCGCAGACATCTGAGTTATACAGACTACAGCGTAGCCAACTTGTTGCTAATATTAAAAGTGTAAAACTTGATAGCATTGAGGCAGGAATTCGAGGAAATGCAGACGATTTTTCATATGAAATTACTGCATTTTATATGAAAAAAGATAACGTTATTTTTCAAGACAATCGAATTAATGTTGATAATGGTAAATCAAAACATGTTGGTGTTGAGGGTATGTTTGAATACCGTTTTCCAGTTGATGTTAGTCTTCGTCTAAACGGAAGTCTTGCTAAACATCAGTATGATTTTAAAAACTTCACAGGGACTACTAACTGGAACGGTTTGGATATTGACACAGCTCCACGAAATTTTGGTAGTGTGCAACTAAACTGGGCTCCTGCTGATAAAGTTAAGGCAGGCCTTGAGTGGATTTGGATGGGTGAATATTCAATGGATCCGGTTGCTTCTCATAAATATGCAGGTCATAACTATTTTAATCTTAGAATTGAAGCGGAGGCTATGAAAAATATTGATGTGTTCCTGCGTGTTATGAACATTACTAATGTTCGATATGCAGAACGGGCAGATGTATCGTTTGGAAAACCTAGATATTTTGTAGGCAAGCCAAGGGCTTTCTATGGTGGAGCAAGGGTACGTTTCTAAATACTTTTCATTCTAGATTTAAAAGGGCTTGCATTAATTGATGCAAGCCCTTTTAGTATTTCAAGTCTTTACACTAGTCATTCGTTTGGTTATTCTTTTTTTAATAAATATAGAAAAATTTTTGGGACGGAAAATTCATGAAAAAATTACTCATTTTAATACTTTTTACCCTAACAGCTTGTTCCTCGCAGGACGACGGCCAATCGGCCGATACTGCTTCTGAGGAAGTTGCGCGTTGGGAAGCACAGGCAAAAAATATTACAATTATTCGTGATAATTGGGGTGTTCCACATATCTATGGCAAGACTGATGCAGATACCGTCTTTGGTGTGATGTATGCTCAGGCAGAAGATGATTTTAATAGAGTTGAAGTTAATTACATGAATGCGATGGGACTTCTTGCTCAGGCTGAAGGTGAGAGTGCGATTTTTAGAGACCTTAGAATGCGTTTATTTATTCAGAGGGATGATATGAAGCGCCTTTATTCAGAAGCGCCAGATTGGCTTAAGGAGCTTATGAACGCATACGCGGACGGCCTCAATTACTATCTTCATAAAAACCCGCAAACACAACCAAAAGTAATCAAGAGATTTGAACCATGGATGGCGCTTTCCTTCTCAGAGGGTAGCATTGGTGGCGATATTGAAACCATTTCGATCAATAACTTGGAAAATTTCTACGGTGGCACACAAAAGATGGCTGAATTACCACGTAATCTCGATTTGGAACCTCGTGGTTCGAATGGGATGGCGATTGCTCCTGAGAAAACCTTAAATGGTAAAGCGTTACTCTATATTAATCCACATACCACTCATTATTTTCGTGAGGAAGCACACATGGTAAGTGAAGAGGGTCTCAACGCATATGGGGCCCTAACCTGGGGACAATTCTTTATTTATCAGGGGTTTAGTGAACATAATGGCTGGATGCATACATCAACGCGTTCTGATGTGATTGATGAATATACTGAAACTATTATTGAAAAAGATGATAAACTTTTTTACAAATACGGCGATGAGGAACGGGAAGTAACTGTTTCGACTGAGACCATTGAGTATATAACAGATAATGGAATGGCATCGCGTGATTTTACCGTTTATCATACCCACCATGGCCCAGTAATCCGAGGTGAGGGTGATAAGTGGATCAGCGTTCAGTTAATGAATATACCTCTTACTGCGCTTAATCAATCGTATACGCGTAGTAAAACAAAATCTTACGATGAGTTTTATGAAATGATGAGACTTAAATCAAACTCATCAAACAATACTGTTTATGCGGACAAAGACGGTAATATTGCTTATTTCCATGGCAATTATCATCCGATCCGTAATACAGAATATGACTTTAATAATCCAGTTGATGGAAGCAACCCAGATACTGACTGGATGGGTTTACACTCAGTGGAGGAAGCGATTAACCTTCTTAATCCGGGCTCAGGTTGGCTTTATAACTCAAATAATTGGCCATTTTCTGCTGCCGGTCCAGATCACAGCCCAAAGAAAGAAGATTATCCTAGCTACATGTCTGTTAATTTTGAGAATCCACGTGGTGAACATGCCCTGAAAGTTTATCCTGAGATAAATGATTTTACCGTTGAAAGCTTGATTGAAGTTGGTTACGGCGGTCTTTTACCATCCTTTCAGCGCTTTGTTCCAGTTCTAAAGGCTGCCTATGATGCAAGCCCGGATGAGGGTTTAAAAGAGGCTGTTGATATGTTGGTTGCGTGGGATAAAATGTCAAGTATGACATCAATAGAAACCTCTTTGGCACATCATTTTGGAAACGAACTTTTTAAATATCTTCCACCACGTGGAAGTGTGGATCCATACGATACATATGAATATGCTGAAAAACAAATTAGTGGGGATGACTATCTTTCTGCTCTTAAAACAGCAATAGCAAAAATGGAAGTTGATTTTGGCTCTTGGAAAGTGGCTTGGGGCGATATGAACCGTTTTCAGCGTAATGACGGTAATATTCGCCAAACATTTGACGACAATAAACCAAGCTATCCGGTTCAACTTGGCTCCGGCCGTTGGGGGGCACTTGCCTCAGTTGGTACACGTCAACATGATGGGACTAAAAACTGGTATGTAACAAGCGGTAATAGTTTTATTGCTTCTGTTGAGTTTGGTGACAAGGTTCGTGCCAAAGCTCTTATGGCTGGTGGGCTTAATGGTGATCCCACATCAGATCACTTTTTTGATCAAGGTGAGATGTATGGCACAGGTTCATTCCGTGATGTTCATTTTTATCGTGAAGATGTTGAAGCAAATATGAAGCGTTCTTATCGCCCGGGTGAGTAAAAACAATCAATCTATTTAAATTATTTAGGCCGGACTTTAAAACTGTCTGGCCTATTTTTTTAGTTAAAATTTTTATGAGTTAAAAAGGAATTTCATATAATGAAGTGGCTGCCGCGCATTGCAATTTTCTTCTCGACGATTACTATCACCGCTCTTGTTGGAATTTATTATGTGTTTCAATCCAGTCTTCCGGAACTAGAGGGCGTAATTGATCTCGTAGCTATAAATTCCAATATATCGATAGAGCGCGATCAGCATGGCGGCGCAACAATTATTGGTGACAATAGAGAAGATATTGCCTTTGCAACTGGTTATGTTCATGCCCAGGAACGTTTCTTCCAGATGGATCTATCGCGTCGAATGGCCGCGGGGGAACTATCAGAATTATTTGGACCCTTAGCTGTCAACACAGATAAAAAAAATCGTCTTCATCAATTTCGGCAAAGGGCAAGTATCGCTCAAAAAAGGCTAAATCCAAATGATCAAAAGCTTCTGAAAAAATACGTAGAAGGTGTTAACGTCGGTTTAAAAGGTTTGAGATCAAAACCATTCGAATATTGGTTGCTTAGTACTGAGCCGGAGCAGTGGAATGTTGAAGACACATTCCTCGTTATTTATTCCATGTTTTTTACCCTGCAAAGCTCAACCGGTGAATTTGAATGGCAAAACTATCTGTTAAGAAAAACGCTTTCACCCCAATTAGTGTCATTCTTACTTCCAGATATGACCGAATGGGACGCTCCGATGCAGGTGGATCAAATACCTTATATAAAAGCAAAAATACCTGCAGCACCAAGTAAAACCAGACAAGTGATTGCATTTGATCGTGATGATAGACCAGTTATTGGCAGTAACAATTGGGCCGTCAGCGGTAAACTAACAAAAAGTGGTGCCGCAATGCTTTCTAATGATATGCATCTTGCAATACGTGCGCCATCAATTTGGTATAAAGTTAGACTAAAGTTAGAAGATAACTCTCTGGATGTAACGGGCGTATCTTTGGCGGGCGCACCGCCAGTTGTGGTAGGTAGCAATGGCTTTGTTGCCTGGGGATTTACTAATAGCAATATTGATACATCTGATTTGATTGAGTTGAGTATTAATCCACAAAATCAGAATCAATACCTGACATCTGAAGGTTACAAGAGTTTTGATGTTATTGAAGAAGAAATAAAAATTATTGGAACAGCCAGTGAAAAATTTAGTTTTAAGAAAACAATTTGGGGTCCTGTAATTAAAAAAGGTCAGAGCGGAAACTATGCTTTTCGTTGGGTGGCGCATATGCCAGACGCAGTTAATGCTTCCTTACTAAATATGGAACATGTTAAAAATGTTCAAGATGCGATGGATATAGCGGGGGATATCGGAATACCAGCCCAAAATGCAATGCTGGTTGATAAAGATGGTAACGCAGGTTGGACTATTTTTGGAAAAATTCCACGTCGACCAATAGGTGATTACCGACATATCTATAATTGGTCTGATGGATCACATGATTGGAGGGGATGGTATTCTTCAGAGGAATATCCACGAATTTTAAATCCCAGTAATGACCGCCTCTGGACTGCAAACGCACGAGTGCTATCGGGGGATGATCTTGCGAAGGTTGGAATTAGCCGTTATGACCTTGGTGCACGTGCAAAACAAATTCGTGATAGATTAATTGCCCTTGAGGCTCCGATTGATGAGAATGATCTTTACAATATTATGCTGGATAATGAAGCAATATTTTTAACAAGGTGGCAACAACATTTGGTTGAAATTCTTGAGATCTCTGACGAGACCACTTTTAAAAAATATTTAAAGAAAATAAAAAACTGGGGTGGGTTTGCCCATAAAAACTCAGTGGGGTTTAGGCTTGTTAGAGACTATAGAAACCAAGTCTATGAAACTCTTTTTGCGAATGTTACTGCTGCGTGCGTGAACTATGATGCAGAGTGTGAATATGATGCTGCCACAAAACAATGGGAAGGCCCACTTTGGCAATTAATGACAGAAAGGCCTGATGATTGGCTACCGGATGGATTTAACGACTGGCAACATTTTCTTGAAAAACAGGCATTTGATGCCTGGCAAGTAGTTATAAAGGGTGAAATTTTACTCGATGATTACACATGGGGTGAACGTAATAGCACCGATATACGACATCCACTAAGTGGTGCTGTGCCGCTGCTTTCTAGGCTTACAGATATGCCAAATAATAGGCAATCTGGGGACACTGAAAATATGCCACACATAGCCGGAATTGTATCAGGGCAATCGGAACGAATTGTAGTGAGCCCTGGATTTGAAGAAAATGGTATAATGAACCTTCCAGCAGGACAGTCTGGCCACCCGTTGTCTCCATATTATGGGTCAGGTCATGACGATTGGCTTAAGGGAATTCCTACTCCGTTCTTGCCACAGGAAACAAAATGGAAACTTGAATTTAGACCAATTAATTAGAATTTAATTTTTTTGTATACATAGCTTTATCTCCACTTTTGAAATACAAACTCTGCTCCAATCAAATCTTCGAGGCCCGTGCCTACAGACTTGAAGAGGGATGTTGGGTTTTCTCTATTTTTTTTAAAATTATCGCCCACAAGGGTAAATAGGTCGCCGCATATATCGCTTTTAGTCATAACCCCTTCAGCGATTGGCTGTATAATATCCCCAGCTTCAGCAAGAGCACCATCAAAAGTATCTACATATATTGAGGATTGAGTAATAATATCATTATCCGCTTCGCGCATTTTAGGGGTATAACTCCCAACTAGATCAATATGTTGTTGTTTGTTATGGTTCAACCACTTACCTTTTAATATTGGTTCTTTAGAGAGTGTGGCACATGATATAATATCAGCCATTCTAGCATATTTTTTTGGATCATTTATAGCAGTGACATTAACTGGTAATTCGTCGCTAAGTTCAATTGCAAGTTTTTCAGCTTGCTCAAACCTTCTGCCCCAAATATAGATTTTTGTGAGGTTGCGCACTGCGATATGTGCGCGAATAAGGTGGGGGGCAAGTTTCCCTGTTCCCATCATTAGCAGGCTTTTAGCTGTTGGGCTTGAAAGAAGGGACGAGGCGAGTGCAGAAGCACATGCAGTGCGTCTTACCGTTAGTTCATCTCCATTAAAAATAGCCTTCACCTCTCCTGTTGTGGCATCGGAAAGAATATAAGTAGACTGCACACTTGCTAGGCCTTTAGCGGTATTATCCGGGCACACCATAACTATTTTCACCCCTATCATGCCGGCCCTTTGCCAACATGGCATCAGCATAAAGTTATTTTCTGTTCCATTCTCTGCTTCCACCGTGTGGTGATGACGAAGAGGTATGTTACCACCTTTTCGGAAGCCTTCTTGAAGAGCTTTTATTAAATCATCATAAGGAAGTAGAGTGGCAATTTCAGTTTCAGTAAAATATTTCACTTATGTTCTCTTCATTTTTGTTTTATATGTTGGTTCAGTAATTAATTAACAATGCCGTAAAAATGTATGACACAACAAGTAAATAATTCTCTTTGGTCTGTTTCTAGAACCTCAAAAATTCACACCAATATCCTCGATCATAAAGAAATAGTAGATGTGGCAATAATTGGAGGTGGCTATACTGGCTGCTCGGCTGCTCTTCGCCTAGCTGAGGCCGGAACTAAAGTTGCATTACTTGAAGCTGAATATAGTGGTTTTGGAGGTTCTGGTCGAAATGTAGGACTAACAAATGCGGGCATGTGGATTAATCCTGAAGAGATAGAAAAAGTAATTGGTAAAGACCGCGGGGAAATGCTCAATCAATTTTTAAGTACGGGGCCTGATCTTGTTTATGGTCTTATAGATAAGCACGGCATAGAGTGTGAGGCTTTGCGAAATGGCACACTACACCTTGCTCATAATGAAACTGGTCTCAAAGCGCTTATAGAAAGAGTAAGACAAATAAACAAAGGATGCGAAAAGGTGAAACTGCTCAGTAAAGCAGAAACCTTTCAGCTTACAGCTGCTGAAAACTACCTTGGTGCTATTCAGGATATGCGAGCGGGAACCATCCAGCCACTTGAATATTGTAATGGCCTTATGTTTGCTGCAAAAGCAGCGGGGGCTAATATATATACCGCATCCCCAGCCCTTGAAATAAATTATAAACGTGATCAATGGCATATTAAAACCCCAAAGGGTATGGTTGTGGCCCACCAAGTTTTAATAGCAACAAACGCATATTTAGAACATATTTACCCACAATTAAAAAAATCCTTTACTCCAATGTATTACGCACAGATGGCCACTGATCCACTAAGCGTTGACCAACTTAAAAATTTTCTACCGGGTAAGAACGGGATATGGGATACGCGAACGGTTATGCGTTCCTATCGCACTGATGCTGCTGGTCGCCTCATCATTGGCACAATAGGTAATATTCAAAGTAAAAATGCATTGGTGTTTAAATCGTGGGCAGATAAAATGATCCGCGAGACATTTCCTAAAGTTGGCCCTGTAAACTGGGCCTATAAATGGGCGGGGTGCATAGCTTGTTCTGAAAATTATGTTCCTAACATCCATGATCTAGGCCAGGGCCTATATAGTATAAGCGGCTTTAGTGGAAGGGGTATTTCCCCAGGAACTGCATTTGGACAGTTGATGGCAGAATATTTACTTGGTCACGTGAAATCTAAAGATCTTCCCGTTAAATTAGAGACTATAAAACCAATTTCGTTTAACAAATTACGAAAGTTATTTTATGAATGCGGTAGTCAGCTTTCACGTCTCTATGATCAAGTGATTTAGACATACTATTTTTTACCATTAGGTTTTTACCATTAGGAAAGTATATTAATTAAAAGCAGCTTGGTGATTAGGAAAAACATGGCATAAATATTGCATCATAACTGCCTCAGCATTTTGCCGTCCAAATCCCTGAGCTGAGATAAGTATATTTAACCATAAACCGTCTGCCATAGCTATAATGCCTTCAACTAATTGTGGAGTTTTAATATACTTATACTCCCCTTCCTTAATAAGCCGATCAATAATTTTTGTTAAGGATTGGGAGTAATCTGTAACTCGTTCCTGACATATTTTTTTGTAGGTGGGTCTTGATTTAGCTTCTCCCCAAAAAGCAAACCATACTGCGAGCTTTTGTATATCTGCTACTTTTTTATTATAATCTGAACGTAGAAGTGCAGCGAGTTGTTGTGCTGAATCATTAGGAGCCTTGTCAATAGCATTGCGCCAATTTTCTTCATATTCATGACGAATATAATTAAGGGTTTCGTTGAGGAGGTTATCTTTGCTGTCAAAGTGGAGATTGACAATACCCTGACTAAGTCCAGCAGCTTGAGCTACATGCGCCATAGTCGTGTCCCCTAAACCCCGTTTAGCAATACTTTTAATGGCTGCTTCAATAAGTTGCCGACGGCGAATGACTTTGGCTGCACGTCTTTTGGGTTGCAAATTTGATGTTGGTGTCATTTTTTGCTCCATAGCCAATTTACAATAATATGATTTACAAAATAAATGAAGTCAATGTAAAAGGTTAGTTCATTTAAATGAATAAGCATTCATTCATAATTTTCTGGACAATTATAATCAAAATTGGCATATTTTGTTCATATATTAGGTTTGATTCTCTAGGGGTCTTAGCGTTAAGGAAAAATATGATATGAAAAAATATGATGTTATTGTCATTGGTTCTGGCCACAACGGCCTAACTAATGGGGCATTTCTTGCAAAGGCCGGGCTCGATGTTCTAGTGGTCGAAAAAAATGACTACATCGGTGGGGCAACCGTCAGTCGTAACCTTCATAAAGATTGGAAATATTCAAACTGTTCTTACCTTGCAAGTTTGTTTAGACCAGAAATTTATCGCCATCTTAATTTAGCAAAGCATGGACTTCAAGTTGTAACCTATAACGGTGGCTTTACATTAACAGATAGTGGTGACTATCTTGGAAGTTTTAGTGACCATGAAGTGATGCGTCGCGAGATTAGACGTCATAGCCCTGTAGATGTTGATGCCTATGACCGTTATTATCATCAGATGGCTAAATGGTGTCGTTTTATTCGTCCATTACTTTTGCGTACACCACCAGACCCTACAAGCTTTAAACCTCGCGATCTTGACGAACTGAAGTTTCTCGGTAAAAAGTTTTTTGATCTTGGGCAGAGAGATCTATACGATTTCATGAAATTTTTTACTGTAAGTGTAGGTGATTTTCTTGATGAGTTTTTCGATTCTGATTTGATTAAAGCACATAAAGCTGGTTCAGCTGTTGTTGGAACAAATCTTGGTCCACGTTCTCCGGGTACTGCATACGTTCTTCTTCATCACTACATGGGTGATGTTGATGGTGCAGTTGGTGCATGGGGTTTTCCTAGGGGTGGAATGGGGGCTATTTCAGGTGCGTTAGCGGGGGCCTTGCAAGAGCACGGTGGTGAGATAAGAATAAACGCTGGTGTCGATAAAATTATGGTTAAGCGAGGTAAAGTAACAGGTGTACGTCTTGAAAATGGCGAAGAAATATTAGCTGACCGGGTTGTATCAAATGTTGATGCCAAGAAAACATTTCTTGGATTGATGGAACCCGAAGATGCTGGTGAGAAAGTTGTTAAGGCTGCGAAGCGTTATAAAAGTCGCGGTTCATCAGGTAAATTAAATATTGCGCTTAACGGTGTACCAGAATTTACTGCACTTCCAAAAGGCAGCGAATTAATTAAAGGGGATTTTCATATTGTTGACAATATGGAAGCTTATGAGCGGGGATACGACGAATGGAAAGATGGTATGTGGTCAACAAACCCATATCTCGATATTCTTATCCCAACTCTGACGGACCCAACAATGGCGCCCCCTGGTAAACATTTTATGACTTGCTTCGTTCAGTATTGCCCATCAAAAGTTAAAGGTCAGGATTGGAATGCTGATCTACTCAAAAAATTTGGAGACAACGTTATTGATAGTATTGCTAAATATAGTCCTAATTTTAAGGATTTAATTGAGCATGTGGAAATAAGATCTGGTCAAGTGATTGATAATGAGATTGGCCTAACTGAGGGTAACATATTTCAGGGTGAACTATCTCTTAATCAATTGATGTTTAATCGCCCGTTTCATGGTTGTGCCCAGTACCGCGGTCCAGTCAACGGTTTATACTTAAGTGGGTCAACAACTCACCCAGGCGGTGGTGTGATGGGAGCCCCAGGCGCAAACTCAGCCCGTGAAATATTGATGGATATGAAAATAAGTACCACTGTTCCGGAGGACGAAGGCGATGACTAATAATTTAAATAACTCATATGATGTAATTATCGTCGGTGGTGGTCACAATGGACTTGTCTGCGCAGGATATCTTGCTAAAGCAGGTAAAAATGTTTTAATGCTTGAGGCACAAAGTCAAGTTGGTGGTGCGGCCATTACGGATAAGCTTATTGGTGGAAAAAAAGTTTCCTCTTGTGCTCATTTCCTTAATCAATTGAGCCCCCGTGTTTCAAATGACTTAAATTTGGCTTCACACGGGCTAAAATTATCTGCAAGCAACATATCAACGATTGCACTGGATTTAGCCGGTAACCATATGCACCTTAATAAAACTAGCGTTAAAGGTGGTAATGTAAGTAATAGCGATGCTGATAACTATAAAAAATTCATGACACTAATGCATGAGTATGCAGGAACCCTTGGATTTATGATCGATATAGCTCCCATAGATATTTTTAATCTTGATTGGGATGATAAAGTTGCGGCTATGAAATTGGGCTGGAAATTTAGATTCAGTCTTGGTGCAGAAAAAATGTCAGAATTCCTTCGAATGATAGGGATGAATATTCGAGATGTGCTTGATGATGAATTTGATAATGAACTTTTGAAAGGCGCGCTCTCATTTGATGCTGTTTTAGGCACTTACACGGGTCCTTATTCACCAGGTAATTTTCTTACTTTCTTATATCGTATAGCGTCTGGTAACAGTGGCGCAGTAGATATACCTAAAGGGGGGATGGGAGCGGTTACAGCGGCGATGTCTAGTGCTGCAAAAGCTAATGGTGTTGAAATACGAACCGGGTCGCGAGTAAAGTCAATTAATGTTGATAATTGCGCTGTAACGGGTGTCACTCTTGAGAATGGTGAAGTATTTAATGCTAAAATTGTTGCATCTAATGCCAATATGAAAACGACCGTCTTGGATATGGTGGGCCCCAGACATTTTGAGGCAGATTTTGTTAAGCGGGTTGGTGATATTCGTATGCGTGGTGCTGCGGCAAAAATTCATATTGCACTTAATGACGTTCCTGAATTTAGCGGTCTTGCACGCGGAGATCTTATAAATAGGCTTGTGATTGCGCCAACTCAAAATGACGTTGAACGCGCATTTAACCACGTGAAGTATGGTGAAGTGTCAACTTCACCAATGATGGAAATTTCTATACCGTCATTGGTTGATAGCAGTCTTGCTGAAGACGGCCATGTTCTTTCAGCTACAGTGCAATATGCTCCATATGATTTAAAGGGTGGGTGGACGAAGAAAGCAAGGGCGGATTTTCTTGAAGTTTGTATAAGTCGTATAGCTGAATATGCACCAAATATTCGTGAGAAAATTGAGTATGCAGAACTCATAACACCAAATGATATGGAAGACCGATATGGATTAATAGGCGGAAACTGGCATCATGGGGAGCTAACTCTAGATCAAATGTTGATGTTGCGTCCCGTGCCAGAAGCCTCTCAATATCAACTGCCATTAGATGGGATGTATATTTGTGGTGCAGGCGCACATCCAGGTGGTGGCGTTATGGGGGCAGCTGGACGAAATGCGGCATTGGAGATTATCAAAGGGAAAACGAAATGACATCACAACTTAAGCCGGATCATTGGCGCAGTGCAGTAAAATATTCACCGTTCTATAATAAAATTAAAGAGCATGATTATGTGAATGAATGGCATCGGTGGGCTGAATATACAACTGCAACAGTTCTCGAAGATACCACCATTGAGTACTTTGCTATTCGTAACTCCGCGAGTATTTTTGATATTACACCAATGTCGAAATACCGGATTAAGGGCCCTGACGCACTTGATTTTATGAACCGCTTACTTCCTCGCGATATGACAAAAATTCGTGTAGGCAGGGTTGCTTATACTGTTTGGTGTGATGATGAGGGTATGGTTCTCGATGATGGAACAGTTTTTCGTGTTGCTAAAAATGAGTATCTTTTGTGTGCGCAGGAGCGCCAAATGGAGATTTTAAGACGAAATTCTGTTGGCTTTGATATTGAATACTCAGAAGTAACTGATGAAATTGCAGCAATTTCATTCCAGGGACCCTGTACGTGTAAAATTTTAAAAAACATGGGTTTTGAGGGTGTTGAAAATATGAAGATGTTTGATCTTCGTTTCTTTGATTTTCCCGGTGGAGAAATCATGATATCACGCACAGGTTATACGGGGGATTTGGGCTACGAAATTTGGACTAAAAATGATCAAGCCGAATTACTTTGGGATTCTATATATGAAGGTGGGAAAGATTACGCTATTCGTCCAATTGGTGGCAATGCGCTTGAAATAGCTAGGGTTGAAGCTGGCTTGATTGCTGCACATGTAGATTTTTCACCAGCCAATGAAACCGTTAGGCCTGGTCATGCCAAGTCACCATATGAGCTTGGCCTAGGTTGGCTAGTTAAACCTGATAAAGGCGTCGCATTTAATGGTAGACGTGCTTTGATTAAGGAAAAAGAAAAAGGATCACGTTACCGCTTCGTAAAGCTAGATGTTGAAGGTAATAAGACCGCATGTAATGCTTATCTTTTTGATAAAGAAAATGGTAAAACTATCGGTCATGTTAGCAGTACTGCATGGGCCCCATCTGCAAAGACAAATGTTGCTCTGGGATTTGTCGATATGCCGTATGGTGAAGTTGGTGATACCGTTTGGGCTGAGATATATTATCAAAAAGAGCTTAAATGGAACAAGCGCTGGGCTAAATGTAAAGTTATGAAAGATCCAGCATGGAACCCACCTCGTAAGACTTTGACACCCCCAGCTGATTTTTAAAGGTAAAATCTAAGTTTATTGACCTTTTTACTAATTTATTTAAAGTTTAGTAATCACTTGAAAGAAATCGCTTCAGATATAAGTTAGAGATTTTAGGTGACGGTGATCTTGGTTCATTTTGCCCTAACGTCGCTGACATCAGCAGTGCCTTTATCGCGGTTATGAACCATATCATCTGTAAGACGCATGATCATTTCGCTGCCAGTTTTTTCAAAAAGGAATGGGAAAAACGCATGGACCAAGCATACAAAGAGAGCTATCGTTATTGTACTGCAAAATGTTAATGCTGAAAAAAGGTGTCCGAAATAGGTTTCGCCAACTGATGCAGGATGTTCTGTAAATGAAATACGCATTATTTTGTTCCCTGGTTGTTATCTAATTAATAAATTCCAAAATAGCATAATGGGGATAGAAGTTTTTTGCTTAATTTAAGAAATAAATATACTTATTAGTAAACTATTCTAAAATTATAATAAATATACACCTTAAAATCTAATATATTAGATAATAATGTAATAAATATCTTTTTAAGCGTAATTTAATGGAATTTTGGTTGTACTTTTTAACTCTTCCATGACAAAGCTAGAACTCACATCGTAAAGGTTGTCAATATTCGAAATAATATCTTTGTATACCCTGTCATATTCAGCCATATCA
Organism: Emcibacteraceae bacterium; assembly: GCA_905612225.1. Taxonomy (GTDB): domain Bacteria; phylum Pseudomonadota; class Alphaproteobacteria; order Sphingomonadales; family Emcibacteraceae; genus Pseudemcibacter. Next base: position 15,007 of record CAJQRG010000004.1, read on the forward strand.
GGAACGAGTATTTTTAACGAATAGTCGGTATCTCCACTAAGGCGAAGGATCTCTACTACTTCAGGAATATGAATAAGAGAGTTTTTAAAATTATCCAACCAATCCTTAGAATGTTGAGTTGTTTTTATATTTACTATCACGCTTAGGCCTAGATTAACTTTCTTCTTATTTACAAGTGCTACCCGCTTTTCAATATAGCCCTTTTCTTCAAGAATTTGTATACGCCGCCAGCAAGGTGTAGTTGATAGGCCAACCTTCTCGGAAAGTGCAGCTGTTGAGATGGTTGCATCTTCCTGAAGAAGTTTTAAAATTTTTTTATCAAAATGATCCATAAGGCCAAATTCCTTTAATCTTAGAATATTATTCTATTCTTAGTCTATTAATCGTAATCATATCCCATTTGCCCCCACCTTAAAAGATCACACCTGGATTTAATATATTATTAGGATCCATTGTTTTTTTAAGTGATTTCATTAGATCAATTTCGATTTGTGACCGGCTATGTGAGAGCCATGCTTTTTTCTCGTTACCTATGCCGTGTTCTGCGGAAACGCTACCACCAAGCTCTTTTAGCGGTCCATAAACAATTTCGTTTGATTTTTCGTGTAAGCTTTCATCCCCAGTTCTAGGACAGATCATCAAATGAAGGTTGCCATCAGCTATATGACCTATGACATAGCTGTCACCCTTTGGCCACTTTGCTATTACATTATCCTCCACCTCCTGAATATAACTTTCCATATGTTTTATTGGTAGGCTCACGTCATATAAAAACATTGGATTATTTTCCATTATTGGCTCAAAATTCTCGCGAACCGTCCACACTGAATTTCGTTCAGATTCCGATTTAGGGATAATTGCGTCTAGAATAATATTTTCTTCTAGTGCTTTTTCAAGGGCTTCCATAAAAACAATTTCATCTGATTGAGGGTGTGATCCTGTACATTCGACAATAACATAATAAGGATAATTACGAGTTAGTGGAGCACTGTGCCAGCCTTCTTTTGTTACTGCATCATAGTACGAGCCCCACATTACTTCATAGGCACTTAGCCGTGGGCCCGCAGCATGTCTCATGTGCTTGAGAAAACTTGTAACTTTTGAAAAACTATCCATTGCTACCAGTGCGGTTGCGCAACTTTTTGGGGCCATTTCAAGTTTAACAGTAATTCTTGTAATAATGCCAAGCGTTCCCTCTGAGCCAATAAAAAGTTGTTTAAGGTCATAGCCCGCATTATTCTTAATCATTTTGTTCATAGATGAAACAATGGTACCGTCCGCCAATACCGCTTCGAGGCCAAGAATATGATTTCGCATCATACCATAACGAATAACATTTATCCCACCAGCGTTGGTCGAGGCATTACCACCCACAGTGCAGCTTCCCCGTGCACCGAGGTCTAAGGGGAAATAAAACTCTTTTTCAGCAACTATTTTTTGGATATTTTCAAGTATAGCGCCGGCCTGCACGGTAATGGTGCCACCTACTTCATCAATTTCCTCAACATCTGTCATCCGTTCGAGAGAAATTACGACATGTTCATTTGTAGTATCAGCTGCTTTCGCACATCCGGTGAGACCGCCATGGGTTACAACAATTTGTCCGGCAATATTACAACGTTTTATTATTTCTGATAATTCTTGTGTATTGGAGGGTCTAATAATTGCTTTTGCTGCGATAGGGGTAGGATCCCAATAGCTACTAGCACGGTTGGTGATGTCTGCGCCAGTCAGGACCGTCCTTGCACTATATTGAGACAATAGTTCGTTAACAAAATTATTCATAAAATTCTCTATTATTATTCATTAAATACCGTAAGTATAATACAGGAATAAAATATCTATACATAAAAAGGGTAAATATGGCTGATTTACAAGATGATAATATAAAAGACACCCTACCGCCCATTCGAATTGCAATTATCCCATTCCTATTTTTAATAGGTTTGATGGCGGCAAATTTACTCGTGGATACAATTGAAGTGCCAAGTGAAATGGTGCTGTTCCTCTCCACGGTTATTGCCTCTCTGATTGCTTTTTTTATATTAAAAATACCCTATAAAAAAATTGAAAAAGGTATGTTAAAATCTATTGATATGGCCATGCATGCGAACTTGATTATGTTGTTGGTTGGGGCTCTAATTGCGATCTGGATTGCGTCTGGTATTGTACCAATGTTGATCTATTATGGCCTTGCTCTTATTTCCCCAAAAATATTTTTGACAATATGCTGTATGAGCTGCGCCATTGTTGCGTTATGTACTGGTTCAAGCTGGTCGACGATTGGCACAGTGGGCCTCGCATTAATAGGTGTTGGTACTGTAATGGGCATTAATCCGGGACTAGTGGCAGGTGCTATTATTTCGGGTGCTTTTTTTGGTGATAAAATGTCACCCGTATCTGATACCACTAATCTTGCTCCCGCAATGGTGGGAACGGATGTTATAACCCATATTAAACATATGTTTTTTACATCAGGGCCAGCCATTATAATCTCCCTCTGCATTTATCTTGTTATCGATATTTTTTATTCGCCTCCATCCATGGATAAATCACAACTTGAAAACTTACAGGATCTTATCTGCAATCACTTTAATGTTTCAGTGTGGTTGCTTATTGTGCCTGTTTTGGTGGTAACAATGGTTGCACGCGGCCTTCCTGCGATGCCCGCTTTAATTTTGGGAATTTTTCTTGCCGTACTTGCCGTTCCAATCTTTCAATGGGACTATCTTATTTTTGCACTTGAAGGAGGTGTAACATTCGCCAATTCATATTCATTGATTTTAAATATTCTGGCTTCGGGTTTTTTCATTGAGAGTGGCGCTGTGATGACCGACCTGCTGTTTAATCGTGGTGGGATGGCATCAATGATGGATATCTTATTCCTTGTTTTTACGGCAATGACTTTTGGCGGTGTTATGGAGGCAAGTGGAATGTTACAATCACTGGCTGGGGCAACAATTTCAAAAGTGAAGTCCATCGGCGGGCTTGTGGCTTCAACGCTTGCGTCCTGTTTATTTGTTAATATTTCAGCAGCCAATCAAACAATGGCTATTATTATCCCAGCGCGTATGTTTGCGCTAACATTCAAAAAATTTGATCTTCACCCAAAGAACCTGTCACGGGTATGTGAAGATTCAGGAACGGTAACGGCACCACTCATTCCATGGAATACCAATGCGATTTTTTGCACAAGCGCTCTTGGTGTAGCTACCATTGATTATTTGCCTTTTGTATTTTTTGCCTTTATTTCGCCGTTGGTTTCATTATATTTAGCCTATACTGATAAAACCATGGCTCGAATTGAAGAAGAACCAGGATTTATAATAAGCTAAATAGGAAGATCAAAAAATGCAAAATAATCTTAAGTTTTATATCAATGGTGAATGGGTAAACCCAACAACTCCTAATCATTTTGACGTAATTAATCCTGCGACTGAAGAGGCTTTCACTCAAATTAGTCTGGGCTCGAAAGTAGATATAGATAAGGCTGTTGCAGCCGCGAAGGAAGCTTTCCACTCTTATTCGAAATGGTCAATGGAAGACAGAGCAGCTCTACTTCAGCGCGTTCTTGATTTATACGAAATAAGACATGATGAAATTGCAAAATCTATTTCGCTAGAAATGGGCGCACCTATAACTATGTCTAAGGCCAGTCAGGCAGCTGTAGGGTCAAGTCATTTTCAAAGTGCGCTCGACGCACTAAAAAACTATACTTTTGAAAAAGAAGACCGTGGTGTCATTTTGCGTCATGAACCCATTGGTGTATGTGGCCTTATAACACCTTGGAATTGGCCAATGAACCAGGTTGCTGTCAAAGTAGCACCAGCTCTGGCTGCGGGTTGCACGGTTGTTTTGAAACCAAGCGAAATTGCACCCTTGGACGCTATGATTCTTGCTGAAATTTTACATGAAGCAGGTGTTCCTGCGGGCGTTTTTAACTTAGTAAATGGTAACGGACCTGATGTGGGTGAAGCTATGTCAAGTCATCCCGATATTCAAATGATGTCATTTACTGGCTCTACGCGCGGTGGAATTGCTGTTGCGCGAGCATCAGCAGACACTGTAAAGCGCGTTAGTCAGGAACTTGGTGGAAAGTCGGCAAATATTATTTTGCGCGATGCAGATATTGCTCAAGCAGTTTTTGATGGCGTTATTTACTGTATGGATAACAGTGGACAATCTTGTAATGCTCCAACAAGAATGCTTGTTCCAAACGAAACTATGGAAATTGCTATTGAAGCTGCCCGCCGAGCTGCTGAAAGTTTGAAAATTGGAGACCCTGCAGATGTAAGTGTTGATCTTGGACCAGTGATAAGTGACGTTCAGTTTAATAAAATTCAGGGACTTATTCAAAAAGGTATCAATGAAGGAGCCACATTGGTAGCGGGTGGACTTGGTCTTCCAGAGCATCTAGATAAGGGATATTTTGTAAAAGTTACAGTCTTTGCAAATGCTAATAATAATATGACCATTGCACGTGAAGAAATATTTGGTCCTGTGATAACCTTGATAGGTTATGATACAGAAGAGGAAGCCATTGATATTGCTAATGATACAGATTATGGCCTGGCGGGCTATGTAAGCTCCGGTGACATGGATCATGCAAAAGATGTAGCAAATCAAATTCGTGCGGGTCAAGTGATTGTTAACTATGTAGGCGGCAATAGAGATACGCCATTTGGTGGCTATAAACAATCAGGAAATGGCCGTGAAAAGGGTGTCTGGGGTTTACATGACTATCTTGAAATTAAAGCCATCACAGGATTTTAAGCCCTATTTTTGAAAAAATTCATTGAACGCATTTATGGTGCGTTCAATGTCATCCTCTGAAACATCTAAATGGGTAACCATTCTAGGACTATTTTGTCCGCCAAAAGCTGTCATTTAAATTATAATATAAATTACAAAATTTCTTTTACCGCACGGTAGGCCATATCAATGGCTGATTTTGTGTTTGATCCCGCGTTAGCATCACTATTAGCAATCGCAATATTACCATATACTGCACGACCTTTAACCCAAGGCTTATCTGCCTCGGCCTTATAATCAGGCTCCCAAGTTAAGCTGGGATTATAAGCATAGCCATGAGGCCAACGATTTACAGTAATGGCTTCAATGTCTCGCTCCACATCAAAACCAGCGTGACCTAACGCCTGGTCAAGTTGCGACATCACCTTTTCTTCATAATGCTCAAAAGGCATGGTTAGCATTTCAGTTCTGCCAGCCCTCCATTGATCTGCACCTTGGTAATCCTGCATCCATGGTACGTAACACATGTGCAGTATCATTGGGTCGTCTGGTGTTTTGCCAAATTGGTAATCGCCCATACTTACTGGATAGTCAAGCTCCACTTGTTTGTAAAGATCATTGGTATAATAAACAAAATCTAGATTTTGTTCCGCAAAGGCACGCCAATTATTTACCATGACTTTAGTATATGTGATTGGCGCTTTAACGCTATAACTCAAATTTTCCTTTTGTAATTGCGGTAATTCTGGACAGAGGTACGGAATAACAAAATTATAGCATGCCATGACACATTTTTTTGCTTGCACCTTGTGAACGGTTTCCCCAGTAATATAAGTAATATCCACCCCGTTACTGTCCCCAGTATTAACTGCGTGCAAGGCCGTACTGTTTAAACGAATATTTACACCTTTTTCATTACCGTCTAACTTAGAATAATCCACTTTTGTTGTTACGACATCTTCCATTGTACTTCCGGGCACCGCTTTCGGAAGTAACGCTCTGACCGCAAGTCTTGCCACCGATGCATTGCCGTCAGGAAAATGAAAAATATAAGGATCATTGCCGCGGTGTCCCGTTCGGGGCAATGTTTTGTCGACCCCTGGCATGCCGCCATATCCTTGTACGGCTGTTGTAGGTATATCCTTTATACCGACAGCCCAAAAAGTTATCCCCCAACGTTGGTAGAGCGAAATTATTTGCTCGTCAACTTTACAATAATCACGCAAAAATGTCTCATAACTTGTTTTACGCAGAATTTCATATTTTTCGTCAAATGATTTGCCAGGCATATAATCAATCTGTTCAGTAGTAAGGCGTAATAAATCCTTCTTTGCCACTGAGTTTAAGGGGGTTTCAGCCACAAATTGATCCCATGGTTTTTTGCCGTAACCAATCACCAACTTTTCCTGACCAAAGTGATTTTCATCAAATAAAATACCCTTACCTAGTCCCATATCTTTATAAAGGTCCTGATGGAAATAATCATAAAAACGCTCGGTAAATATGCCTATATCTTTTAAAAAGCTAGCAGCCATATCACTATAAGCAGAGGGCGTATCAAGAGACTCTGTTCCGCCATAGCCAATTCGTGTTTGGCCGTCAACTTTAAACTCGTTTCTTTTGGCATGTCCGCCGAAATCATCGTGATTTTCAAGTATAAGTATGCGGGCATCCGGATTGACTTTGCGGTAAAAATAAGCACTAGCCAATCCGCTTATTCCTCCACCAACAATAACAAGATCGTAGGTTTCTTCTGATGGTCCCTTTTGCCAGCTTTCTCCCATAACAAGTGCATGCATATTTTCCCACGACCCATCGTGGCTACCGCGCAATCCAGTTTTTATTGGTGGATAATATCCGCTTTCTAATTGAAAGCCGGGTTGCTGGCTACCGAATGCTTTAGCCCAAGGCGTCAAAAGTGACGCTCCTATGGCGACCTGTGTGCCATTTAAAAAATCTCGCCGAGTAATGATTTTTTTCAATTTATCAGTCCTTAAATATTTTTTCCATAGGTTAGACATTTTGTATATAATGATCAAGTTTCATTCACATCCTGATGTACCATGATGTGGCTCGAGTAAACTTAACATTTTTAGATAAATGTAATATTCAACAATTATATTCAGAGAATACTACAGGGACGTGATCACTATATTTGAGCCATTGGAGCGATAAAACCATTAGCATCAATCTCAGTGCAGTATAGCACCTGATTTTACTTTATCATAAGCTATTAAAAGAGAACCCTCATCAATATAGAGCTTGGCCTCAGGTGTGCCATTCAATTGCCCATGAGAGTATCTAATTTCGTTTCGAAACTTTAACACCACATTAGTTTCTATATTTTTTAAAGTTGTAATTACATTCAATTGGGACTGAGGAACAGAAGATACTATTTCAGTTATCTCTATTTTTGATAAAAAGTCTTTTTGTGATGGCACTACATAAACATCAATCATCTCATTGGTAGTTTTTGCATAGTAATATGACTTTTCTTCAATCCTAAACAACTCAAATAAAGAGGAAGGGGATCGTTGTTTCAATACTTTTTTCTTGAGTAAGTTAACTAAATTAAATCCAGCAACTTCAGCACAATGTTTTTTTGTTGTCAGATACTTTTTATTACCACCGAGGTTTAAGTTTATAAACTTTGAAAACACTTTCTCTCTGAATTTACCTGTAGTTTGATGTTTAAAATTTGAGTAATTGCATGATTTAAAAGAAGAAATCAAGTTGGAGCACCCATCAAATTCAAGTTTTAGTTCATCATCCACATAACTTAGATTTATTGACCGGCCAGAACTATCAGATGTTGAAAAAGGGTTCTTTGTTAATATAGTTATGATTTCATCACGACTAGCAATAAACCACTCATCAAGTTCTTTTGGTGCAAATTTCTCAAATATATGTAATCCTTTTTGGTACTTTTTTTCATCAATAATAATGTTAAGGAGCTGATATAAACCCATATTTTGCAGAATAAAACTTTCTTCTTTTAATGAAAATGAGATACCATCTACAACTAAATCATATGCATTACCACTCTGAGTATTAACCCCATCCCAATTGATATCAGGTTTAGCAGTAGTAATAATGTTTTTCTCTTTTAGGTAAGCAGCAAGGCGAAGACCATTTTCAATGATAGCCATTTCTTCTTTATTAAAAGTGCCTATATTAGAGGATATTTTATTTAGACTCAGGTGGGTACACCCATTAATATTATCTTTACATTCTTTTAAAAATTCTTCTGGAGTGGCATCGAAGTCATCGGTTTTATTTATAGCTAAACCATAACCAACACTCAGCTCTCTTAGGTGGGTTTTGATATCAGCCATCAACATCACCGGTCAGCTCTGAAATACTAACATTCAAAGCTTTTGAAAGCTTTTCAATATTCTTAAGGCTGATGTTTCTTTCACCCCTCTCAATCATACCAATATAGGTCCGATGAAGGGACGATATTTCAGCTAGTTTTTCCTGAGAAAAGTTAGATTCTTTTCTCAAAGTCTTAACTTTTCCCCCAAATCTATGTAATATGTTTAAGCTATCATTTACCATGGAATTAGGGTATTGGTTTTGCATACTATAAGTCTACATACTATAATTAGCATATCCTGGTTATTATACATTTGGAGCTCTCTTATTTATGACTAAACGTTTGTTATCTCTTTTTTCTGGTTGCGGTGGTATGGACCTTGGTTTCGAAGGTGATTTTGAAACTATGAAAGCCTTCATTGATACAGATAAACATTCTGATTGGATCAAGGAAGACTTTGGCAGAAAGGTTATTTTAAAAGAAACCTCATTTAAAACAGTTTTTGCCAACGACATCCTAAAACCTGCAGAAGCAGCATGGGTTCCCTTTTTCACAAATCGTGGATATAAAAAAGATACCTTCTACAACTCAAGTATAGTGGACTTGGTAAAACAGCACCGTGAAGGAAAATTTGCATTTCCAGATAATATAGACGTAGTAACTGGTGGCTTCCCATGCCAAGATTTTAGTGTAGCGGGAAGTAGAAAAGGGTTTAAATCAAATAAAGGACATAATGGCGGCCTAACTGATGAGGATGGTGTTGCAAACGACGAAAATCGGGGTCAGCTTTATATGTGGCTTAAAGAGGTAATCGAAATCACAAAACCAAAAGTCTTTTTTGCTGAAAATGTAAAAGGGCTTATTTCAATGGGTGATGTCAGAAAAATAATAGAAAATGACTTTAGGTCTATTGATGGTCAAGGCTATTTAGTCGTACCTTCACAAATTTTAAACGCTGCAGAATATGGAGTTCCACAAAATAGGGAACGGATTATATTTATTGGCCTTAATAAAAAATTTATTAAGAAAGAAACTTTAGATTTACTAACTGAAGAAGTCATTCCAGATTATTTAAGCCCTTATCCTCAAAAAACACATTTCAAATCTAAAAATAAGGACTTATTAGATTCCCTAAATAAACTAAAGCCCTCTTCCACTTGCAGGCAAGCGTTGAAAGGGTTACGAGAGCCTAATGAAGAAAACTATGATTTAGCACAGCGGGCATATTCTAAAGCAAAGTTTTGTAAGGGGTATCAGGGAAATACAGAAATTAAATTAGATTACTTATCTCCGACTATCCGTGCAGAGCACCATGGAAACATAGAATATAGAAGATTAAGCACAAATAATGGTGGAAAATATAATGATGAACTTAAATTAGCCCAAGAAAGAAGATTAACTGTTAGGGAATGTGCAAGGTTGCAAACTTTTCCTGATAATTTTGAATTTGTTAGAAAAAAATCTAAAGAAGAACCATACAACCTTTCAGCCTCTGGAGCTTATAAAGTAATTGGAAATGCAGTCCCACCACTTTTGGCATATCATTTAGCTAAAAGGTTAGAGGAAATTTGGGATGAACTTTTTGATTGAATTGTATAAATGCACAATATTTGACAAGTCTTTTAAGGAAGTAAAATATCTAAACTTTTTAAGTTTCAATTAGTTTTTTCAACCTTGTTTACTACTCTACCCAGATACCATTAGATGAGCCAAATTGGACTGTGGTCAGGTTTACAGGTGAGAGTTTCTACAAGAAGCCTACTCTACTAGTTTTTATTTATAGATTCATTTATAGGACAATTTTTAGGAAAAATAAAATATTTTTACTAAAATATAAATATATTCAATACGTTAACCTATGTAACTGGAGGAGAGGAAGGGATTCGAACCCTCGAAAGCTTGCGCTTTACACGCTTTCCAAGCGTGCGCCTTAAACCACTCGGCCACCTCTCCTTGATAGCTACTTTGCAGGCGCAATATACCGTTCTTTTGAAACTTGGCAAGCTAAGAGATATAAGTTACGATTCTTTTTGTGTTTAGGTGTATTAATGTTTTCAAAGTACAGTTAGGCTAAATATTTTTTAAAGGGTATTCAAATGATTTTTAAACGCTTGCTAGCCTACATTTTTTTGTGTTTAGCAATTATGGTTCTTGGTGCGGAGGGCTTGCGTTTACTTGAGGGGGGCGACAGTACTTGGATTACTGTTGCGCAAATGTACGATCTTATTCCATTGATTGAGAATTTAGATTTTGAAAATAAGAGTTCTAGTACCAAAGGTGCTCTTGAAAATATTTTTGAAATGGTGCTAAATATTCCAGCTTTCTTTGCTTGTATGTTCCCATCGGTTATATTGTTTATTCTGTCTCGATCCATATATCGTTGAGTAAGATCATAAAGTCTATAAATATGCTCTATTCTATTAAGAAAGGCTTGACATTGTGGCCAACTTTAACGATAACACACTGTTTTTGAGATTCAGGGTTTAAAAAAAACCCTTAGAAAAGTTAGGATAATAAAATGGCAGTTCCAAAAAGGAAAGTTTCACCACACCGTCGTGGTAATCGTCGTTCACACGATAGTCTCTCCGTTGACACATATGTGGAAGATCAAGAAAGCGGTGAACTTCGCCGCCGTCATCATATTGACCTGAGTTCAGGTAAATATCGTGGTCGTCAAATTCTTGAACCAAAAGATAATTTCTGATTTATTTAAATCAGTTTATAGAACCCGGTTGTAGTTTCAGCCGGGTTTTTTTCTGTCTTTATCAAATCAAGAGAGTATGCGTGATCGCTTTTAGTAGAACGCAGTTATTCGTTATCAGCTTTATTTATCATCACCCATTTTAAGTGCTGCGATAAAGGCTTCATGTGGGATTTCCACATTACCATAAAGGCGCATTTTCTTTTTGCCTTTTTTCTGTTTTTCAAGAAGTTTACGCTTTCGGCTGATATCACCACCGTAACATTTTGCCGTAACATCTTTACGCATGGCACTGATAGTTTCACGAGCGATTACTTTGCCGCCAATTGCAGCTTGAATTGGAATTTTAAATAAAGCCCGAGGAATAAGCCCTTTAAGACGTTCGCAGAGGGCACGTCCTCTATATTCAGACTGGGCCCGGTGAACCATCATGCTGAGGGCATCTACAGGCTCATTATTTACGAGAATGGATAACTTAACTAGGTCACCTTCTCGGTATCCGTCCATTTGATAATCAAAACTCGCATAACCTCTACTAATTGATTTTAATTTATCATAAAAATCATAAACTACCTCGTTGAGGGGTAGACGGTAAACCACCATAGCCCGGTTACCAGCATATGTTAGATCAATTTGCTCCCCACGTTTATCTTGGCAAAGCGTAAGTACCGCACCGAGGTGCTCATCGGGAACTAAGATGGTTGCCTTAATCCAAGGTTCTTCCATATGATCTATATAAACTGCATCTGGCATATCAGCAGGGTTATGAATTTCTTTGAGCGTTCCTTTGTTAAGATGGATTTTATAAATCACACTTGGTGATGTGGAAATAATATCCAAGTCAAATTCTCTAGTAAGGCGTTCCTGAATAATTTCTAGGTGGAGCATTCCTAAAAAACCACAACGAAAACCATAACCAAGAGCTGTAGAGGTTTCTGTTTCAAATTCAAAACTGGCATCGTTTAGTCGAAGTTTATACATACTTTCACGAAGTACTTCAAAATCAGCAGCATCGGCTGGAAAGAGACCACAAAAAACAACACTTTGAACGGGTTTGAATCCAGGAAGCGCTTCTGCAGTTTCATTTTTAAACTCTGTAATCGTATCGCCGACGTTGGTCTGTGATACTTCCTTAATCGAGGCGGTAAAAAAACCAACTTCGCCTGGTCCAAGTTCACCGACTAAGGTATCTTTAGGTTTGAAAACACCAACCCTATCAACTAGATGTTCCGTGTCTGCAGCCATCATTTTAACACGCATACCTTTTTTAAGGGTACCGTCAATAATTCTTACCAGAACCATAACACCGAGATAAGTGTCGTACCAACTATCGACAAGAAGTGCCTTTAGGGGCTTTTCCGATACTCCTTCTGGAGGAGGAAGTATTTCAACAAGGCT
>CAJQRG010000005.1 GCA_905612225.1 Emcibacteraceae bacterium
AAGGAGCAACACCTTTCATATAAAAAAGTGAGAACCCAAATGGTGGTGTTAGAAATGATGTCTGAAGATTAATAGCTACAATTACTGCAAACCAAGGAAGAATTTGTGCTGTTTCAATATGATTACCAAAATCTAGAGTATTTAAAATCGGCACAAATATAGGTAATACAATAAGAGTGATTTCAATCCAATCAAAGAAAAAGCCAAGGACGAAGACGATCAGCATCAATAAGCTGATGATCAGCCAAGGATCTCCGGAAAAACCATTCATGAAATTGAGGATCAGGTTATCTCCACCTAGTGATCTAAATACATAAGAAAAAGCTGTGGCGCCCACAAAAATACCAAATATCATGCCCGATGTTTTTATAGTTTCGTCACACATTTCCCAAAACTTACTAATGGTTAGCCTTTTTTTTATTGCGGCAAGAGTAAGGGCTCCAAACGCACCGACACCGGCTGCTTCCGTTGGTGTTGCTAAGCCGGAAAAAATTGAACCAAGTATAAGCATGATAAGAATTGTGGCTGGAAGAAAACCACGCATTATGATTCTAGTGATTGGCTTATCAGAATTTGTATTATTTTGATTGAACTTAAAGTGCTTCCGACATTTCAAAAAAATGTAAGTAATATATAATGTTGCCAGCATAAGCCCAGGGACCAATGCGGTCATAAAGAGGTCTGTTACCGAGATAGATAGTAGATCTCCCATAACCACTAACATTATACTTGGAGGTATCAAGATACCAAGAGTACCTGCAGCTGCAATGGTGCCACTAGAAAATGATTTTTCATAGCCTGCAGCTAGCATAACTGGGAATGCCATAAGTGAAATCATGACTACGCTTGCTCCAATGATACCTGTTGTTGCGGCCATAATGGTACCAAGGATAGTTACGGACATGGCTAGACCACCAGGAGTTCTGTTGGTTAATACTTTTAAGCTTTCTAAAAGCTCTTTGGCAATACCGCTGCGTTCAAGTATCAGTCCCATAAAAACAAACATAGGTATGGCGATTAGAACCATATTTTCTACCACACCTCCAAAAATACGTGAGTTAATCAGAAAAAATTCCTTGAAATTAAAAACATCAAAACCCATACCAATTAAGCCAAAGAAAAGACCTATACCACCAAGAACAAAGGCAACTGGATAGCCAGAAAAAAGACAGATAGCCAAAGTTGGAAACATTAAGATTGGTAAAATTTCTGTAAGACTATACATCTTTATTTTTCCGTTTTAAAAGTATTGAAATTCCTGAAATTCCGAGCAGTAAAAAACCAATAGGAAGGCATGATTTAATAATAAAACGGTATGGCAAGCCCTCTGCAGCAGCAGATGTTTCTCCCGTAAGGTATGATTTAAGAGTAAATTCAATGCCAAAATAAATAACTACACCGCAATACGGCAGCAAAAAGAATAAACACCCAATAACCTCAATAATATGGCTAGTGTGTGGGCTTAAATTTTCTCTAATAACGTCAACGCGAACATGTGCATCCTTCATATAGGTAAATCCCAGACATAGAAGAAATAGTGCCCCATGAAAATGCCACTCAAGCTCCTGCAGTATAATTGAGTTAGTATTAGTAAAGCGTCTTCCAAGCACATCAATAATAATAGTAATCATTAGTGCTAGAAGAAAAAAGCGTCCAAGATAAGACGTCACCTCTAAAATATAATTAACGGTCCGTTTTAATATAACCGAGCTCTTTCCATGTTTTATATGATTTCCTGAACTTTACTAAGGATGTCCAAGCGCGATCAAAGTCTGGATCCTTATTTGCCTCTTCTATTGCAACTTCAAGCCAAGCGGCTTCGAAAGCATCTAGCATGTGGTCAGGCCACTGGTGGAAAATAGTTCCTGTTTCTTTTAGCGAATTAATTGCTTCGGCTTGGAGGGCTTCACCCTCAGCAATACTAAAACGCATATTGTCGCCGCAAGTAGTATTAATCTGTGCCTGTTGTTGAATAGAGAGAGCATTCCATATTTCTAAATTAATCATTAGTTCAAAAAATGTTGATTGTTGATGCCACCCTGGAAAATAGTAATGTTTAGCAATTTTATTAAAACCTAACTTTTGGTCTACTGCAGGCACTGAAAATTCTGTAGCATCAATTGCTCCGAGTTCAAGTGCGGTGAAAATATCACCAGTTGCTAGAAGTTGAGTTGATACACCCATCTTACTCATAACGCTCGCACCAAGACCAAAAAATCGCATTCGTATACCTTTTAGGTCATCCAGGGTTTTTATCTCCTCCTTGAACCATCCTGAGGCTTCTGGCGGGCTAATACCACAGATAATGCTATGAATATTATGTTTGTGATAAATATCTTCAAATATTTTTTGACCACCACCATTATAATACCAAGCCATGTATTCTGGGCTATCTGGACCAAAAGGAATGGCTGCAAAGATTTGTAGGGCAGGGACCTTTCCACTCCAAAATCCAGGTGATGACCATGCGCTGTCAAGAGCGCCATATGAAACCGCATCAAATGTTTCAAGAGGAGGTGAGAGTGCTCCAGGTTCAAAAAATCTAAATTTTATATTACCGCCTGAGATAATTTCTATTTGTTCTTGAAACCGTTTTGCCATGGTGCCAAGTATAATTAATGTACTAGGATAAGTGCTGGCAAGTTTTAGGTTAACAGGCTCACTTAACTCGCTTTGTTTAAGATATTTATCGCTTTCATTATCAATTTCACATGCTCCAAGAGTAGTGATTAGTAGTAATGATGCGGTAAATCTAATTATCATACTTTAAATCGTCCATTTGTTTTAGTAGGGTAAAGCAATTAATACCTATAATAAAATTTCAATATAAACAGTCTTCCTTGGTTTGTTAAGTGATGCTTCTAAAATTAATTTAAGAAAAATTATATATTATTAAAATAATTACAATAAAAGTGTGGTTTGGGTCTGAATTAATAATTAGTGATTCTAAAATTAGTACTAAAAATGAATTCATCCGCTCTTTTTTTGATTGTTAGCGGTAAAGTTTCTTAATAAAAGTCATCATCTATACCATTAATAAAATAACTTGAATTATGTGGATGATTTAAGTAGGTTGTCTCAACTTTTTGTAACCATTAATAAGTCAGGGTAACAATGTCAGTGGAGTTGCTAAATAGCTATGAACCTTCTGAAGAAGAAGAGTTTATGAATGATACACAGCTAGAATACTTTCACCAAAAATTGGTTAAATGGAGGGAATCAATAATAATAGATTCCCGTGAAACGCTTTCCCATTTGCAAGAAGATAGCCTTAAAGAAGCGGATATTGCAGACAGGGCGTCTGCGGAAACTGATTGGTCCGTTGAGCTTAGAACCCGCGACCGTCAACGTAAGTTGATTATTAAGATTGATGCGGCTATTAAACGGATTGAGGAAAAGGACTACGGGTATTGCGAAGTAAGTGGGGAGCAAATCAGTCTTAAAAGACTTCAAGCAAGACCTACTGCGACTATGACAATCGAGTCTCAAGAGAATCATGAGAATCACGAGAGAGTTCACAGAGACCATTAGCATTTAATTTTATTTTTAATAGTAAATGTACTAAAGTTTGGATGGGTTACTTTCCAATTTTTAAGAAAATTTACTG
>CAJQRG010000006.1 GCA_905612225.1 Emcibacteraceae bacterium
TAAAAAAGGTCTCGCCATTGCTCATTTTGAACTTCCAATAAGCGGTCAAGTGGATGAAATTTTAAAAGTAATAGATTATATGCCGTTAGGTTATCCGAGCCGTTTTGGTGTCAAGCCTGGCACTATAACTGGTGAGGCAAAAAGTCTTTTAACTCTTGATTTTCCACTTATTAAAGAACTTAAAATGAAGGATGTAGGATTTGAGATTATGTCAGATATCAATGCTCTTAGTATACCCTCTCTTTCAAAAAAGTTTTCAATTTCTGATGGTTCTATGAAGCTTTCTGTTAACAGCAAAGGACTTAGTGCTATTGGTGAAATTGTTCTTAATGATGTTAACTTTTCTGCTCAGTGGCTAGAGGACTTTACTCAAAAAAAGAACTCTTCAACAACCTATATTTTAGATGGAAAAATTCAAGGTAGGGATTGGGGTAAATTATTGTTGCCGTTTGAATATTATGTAGAAGGTGCTTCTCATCTGAAACTAAAGTTATTTGGGAAGGGGGCCAACCTGAAGAGGGGAGAAGGAAGTTTTGACTTTATAAATGCGTTAGTCAAATTTAAACCGCTTAACTGGGTAAAAGATATCAATAATAAAGCTAGTACTGAATTTAATTTAACATTTGATAACGATAACACTATTCATGTTAATGACCTTAAATTTAAATCTGATAATATGAACAGTGAACTGTCTCTTACCTATAATGGAAAGCGAGCCTCAAGACTAAATATTAAATCACTTTTCATGGCTGATAATGATATTTCGGGTTATTTTAAATGGGACCAAACTAAAGCCCTCTATGATGTTTCTATAAAAGGCCGCCGCTTTAATGCAGAACCTATTATGGATATGATTTTTAATCCACCTATCGCTGGTGCGGCCGTGTCCCTGCCAAATTTTAAGCTTTCTGGGTTAGTCGATGAAGTTTTGATGTATAATGATATTATGATGCAAAAAACTAATGTGCAAACCTATTTTTTAGATAATCAGATGATTGATTTTGAATATAGTGGAAAATTAGGTACAGATAAAAATATGTCAATTATTATTGTTCCAGCGGATGATTTACTAGCAGTCCCGCAAAGACTTACCTTGAAAACAAGTGATGCAGGGCAGGGTTTGAGGGGACTTGATTTATTTAAAAATGGGGATAGGGGTGATTTAGTTGTTGAAGCTGCAATGATCCGCATGGATAAGGGCTATTCTATAATAGGAACAATTGATGCTACAGACTTTGGCGTTGCTAACTCCAAAGCCTTCAATAAACTTCTCAAAGAAAAGGAGTTTGCAAAAGCTCAGGAAGAGTTGGAAGCCAACGGGCTATCATTTTCTAACTTCCACACTGAGTTCACTCAGTATGACGATGTAATTACTTTTAAATCAGGTAATGCTAATGGGCCAACACTTGGAGTTACACTTGAAGGTTATGTGGATACTAAATTTAATGAAATTTCTGTAGATGGAACAATTATTCCTATTTACGAGCTAAACTCTCTATTTAGTAATATCCCACTTATTGGTCCAATCCTAGCTGGTAATAAAGGTGAGGGTGTATTTGCCGCTACTTATAATATGACTGGAACCACTTTAGACCCAGACGTGAATATTAATCCACTTATGGTTCTAGCGCCCGGTTTTTTACGTAAAATTTTTAGCGCTATTGGAGGTAATAATAAAAATAAGTCTACTTCTAGAGAAGAAGCTAGTTTGCTAGAGTAATTAGAAAGTGGCAAATAAAGAAAAATTTTAGGAAGCACACCTAGTATTAGTCTAGTCTAAATTATTTATTATATCACTGCGCTTTCTAGCATAGTCACTGTTCCATTATCAGCATCTAATTTTACTCTACAGCCGATTGCCATTGTGCGTTTTTCTGGAACGTGACCGAACATGGCACCGATGAAGGCAGGTTTTGCAGAGCGTTTGCAGTGCTGTTCGAGTATATCCATAAGACTAAAATCACCAAAGCCACCATCGCTTTCTACATCTGTCATGCCTCCAAAGACAATTCCAGCGCAGTCTTTTAAATGACCGCCTAGGGCTAGCTGCGTCAGCATACGATCAACTCGGTATATATTTTCTCCAACTTCTTCAATCATTAATACTTTACCTTTGGTGTCAGGAAAATAGGGTGTGCCCTGCAAGGCTGTAAGTACCGTCAAATTACCTCCAACCAGGCTACCTTCGGCAAGGCCGGGGTTTATGGTTTCTGTTCTGTTTTTACGTACAGTTAGAAAGTCTCCTTTTTGCTGTGGATTTTTCATATGCTGCAAGGCTCCTTCAAACAGAATTTCACGAACATTATTAGCGCTAAAATTACTCCAAGGGCTGCCGGCTGTAGGTCCGTGAAAAGTCATGAGGCCAGTTTTTAAATTAATAGCATTTAAAAGCGAAGTAATGTCACTGTAGCCAAGTAATATTTTAGGTTTTTGCGTAATCATTTCGTAATCAATATAAGGTAAAATTCTAGCGGCACCCCAGCCCCCCTTAAGTGCGATCACGGCTTTAATTTCATTGTTAGCAAAGGCAGCGTTAAAATCTGCGGCGCGTACTTCGTCTTCCGCTGGGAAATATCCAAATCTATCCATAGCATGTTCGGAGACCTGTACCTTAAGACCCAGGGCCTCGAGAGATTCAATCGATAGTATAAGACGCATTTTATTATATTCAACACCGGCCGGCGCGATGATCATTACAGCATCACCTTGCTTGAGGCGGCGAGGTTTCACAATCGTTTTTGAATGTGATATAGCGGTGGAGGTAGATCCTGCTGTAATTAATGCAGCACTTATGGCTGCACTTGATTTTAGTAGATGACGTCTATCAACATTTTTCATTTGGATCTCCTTATTTAGGAACTATAAGTATATGACGTTTTTTTCCTGCAGATATTTTAATATTACCTTGGTCGTTTAGATGATTAAGAAATACATTCATTTCACTGTCAGTTATTTTTTTATCATTAATTTTTGCACCACCGCCTTTAATTAAACGCCTAATTTCACCCTTTGAATTACCAAGCCCTGCCTTTATGTAAAGATCGGATATGGAAACACCACTCTCAAGGTCAGACTTTAACAACTCTACTGTTGGTAAATTGGCATCAAGGGAGCGATCTTCGAAGGTTTTTTTGGCTGTTTCTTCCGCTTTGTTAGCAGCCTGTTTTCCATGAAGCATTCTAGTAACTTCATTAGCTAGAATTTTCTTGGCCTCATTTATTTCTTGTCCTTCTAGGGTTTCTAGTCGCCTTACTTCATCCATGGGCAGCTCTGTAAATAATGCGAGGAAACGGCCAACATCTTCATCGGCTGTATTTCGCCAAAACTGCCAGAAATCATAGCTCGAACAAAGGTTTTCATTTAACCAAACAGCACCTGAAGCTGTTTTACCCATTTTAGCCCCACTTGCAAGTGTAATAAGAGGTGTGGTCAAGCCAAATACTTCCTTCTGATCCATGCGGCGATTAAGCTCAACACCATTAATAATATTTCCCCATTGATCGGAACCACCCATTTGCATTGCGCAGCCTTCACGCTGCTGTAACTCAAGAAAATCATATGCCTGTAGGATCATATAATTAAATTCCAGAAAGGTGAGTGGATTTTCCCTATCAAGGCGCATTTTGACACTTTCAAAAGTAAGCATACGATTAATGGTGAAGTGAGGGCCAACGTTACGTAATAAATCAATGTACATAATATTATCAAGCCAATCAGCATTATTAGGCATTATGGCATCTGATGGACCATCACCAAAATTAAGGTAACGTGTAAAAGACTTTTTTATACCTTCCATATTTTGATTTATTTTGGCGTATGTAAGAATTTTACGACTTGCGTCCTTACCACTTGGATCACCAATTTTAGTAGTGCCACCACCCATTAAGGCAATAGGCCTATGGCCTGTTTTTTGAAGGTGCATGAGCATCATAATTTGTACCAGTGATCCCACATGGAGGCTTGAGGCCGTACAATCAAAACCAATATAAGCTGAAACGACACCGCTTAGTAAGCGTTTGTCTAGTTCCTCTGGATTGGTACACTGATGGATAAAGCCACGCTCAAGCATCACTTTCAGAAATTCTGACTTAGGAGTATAATTATCAATAGTTTTGGTCATAATATGGTCAACTGTTATGCTATGGGTTATATAAAAGTTAATTAACACATGTTTGCCTAAGACCAAAATGGAAATTTAAGGAAAATTAAGTGCCTAAGACTAATAATAAGCAAAAATTAGCAATTGGCTTGATGAGTGGAACGTCACTGGATGGTATTGATGCAGCCCTCATAAAATCTGATGGTGTTAGTGTTGAACGCTTTGGAATAGCATTTAATAGACCTTACCGTAAGCATGAATATGTTATACTTAAAAATACATTAAGAGAAGCACGACGCGAGGGTCAACCTACAAATAAAAATACGTATATTAATAAAACGACAATGATGATTACCGATCTTCATATTGAAGTAGTAAGAAATTTGCTTATCCAAAATGACCTTTTACCTATTGATATTGATGTTATAGGTTTCCACGGTCAAACTTTACTTCATGGACCGGATGAAGGTTGGAGTTGGCAGATAGGGGACGGTAATCGAATGTCGAAAGAGCTAGGAATCCTAGTGGTAAGTGATTTTAGGCAATACGATGTATCCCATGGTGGACAGGGTGCTCCTCTTGTCCCCGTGTATCATAAGTCGTTATTTTCGGGAAGTGGTTTGGAGTATCCGATTGGATTGATTAATTTTGGTGGTGTGGCTAATCTTACTTGGATTGGTAGTGATGACACTAATGATTTGATAGCATTTGATACTGGGCCAGCAAATGCTCTCCTCGACGATTGGGTTCGAAAAAATACTGATTATATCTATGACAAGGATGGTATTTTTTCTCAACGCGGCACTATTCACCATAAACTTATCGAAAAATGGATGGATAATGATTATTTCAAGCAACCACCTCCAAAATCTCTTGATCGGGATTACTTTAATGTGGACGAAGTGAATTCTTTATCACTTGAGGATGGCGCGGCAACCTTGGTAGCATTTTCAGTAGCTTGCTTAAAAGAAGCAATTAGTATGTATCCGAAAAAAGTAAATAACTGGTATGTTTCAGGTGGTGGTGCGCATAACCCAACAATCATGACAATGTTAAATGAGGTTTTAGGTAACAATGTTAAAACGTTGAATACAATTGGTTTGGATGGTGATTATATTGAGGCTGAAGCGTTTGGTCATTTAGCCGTGCGCCGGCTTTATGATTTGCCCATAACTTTTCCTAGAACCACAGGCATTTCTCTACCCTCTACTGGTGGTGTAATCAATAAGCCTTAATAGCCCAGCCGCATTGTTAAATACTTATCAATACTTTGAACAAGCGGTTTATGATGCTCTTCGTAAAAATGGCTAGCTCCCTCAATTTTATCATAATCAATGGTAATACCTTTTTGGGATTTCAATTTATCCACCAGTTTTTGAACTGCATCCTCGGTAACAATTGTATCGCTTGTCCCTTGTGTAATTAGTCCAGAAGATGGACAAGGAGCAAGGAACGAAAAATCATAAAGATTAGCAGGTGGTGAAACAGAAAGAAATCCACTAATTTCAGGACGTCGCATAAGAAGTTGCATTCCTATCCAGGCCCCAAAGGAAAATCCAGCAATCCATACTTGGGGCGAATCGCGATTTACCGTGTGTAGCCAGTCAAGGGCAGATGCCGCGTCACTGAGCTCACCAATGCCACTGTCATAAATACCTTCGCTGCGGCCAACACCACGAAAATTGAAACGTAAGACTGAAAACCCACGGCGAACGAAAGAGTGATAAAGATAATAACATATCTTTGCGTTCATATTTCCGTTAAACTGCGGATCCGCATGTAAGACTAGGGCTATTGGTGCGTTCGCTTTTTTACTTGGGTGATAGCGGCCTTCGAGACGACCCTCAGGGCCGTTTATTATTACTTCGGGCATATTTATTTTAACCTTAAATTTTTTAAGTAAGCTTTGGCAAAATTCGTGAGATAAAAGTACCGTATTGATGATATACATTTATTATAGCATAAAACAGCAATGAAATATCAACTAAGAAATTGGTTTAGAACAAATTTATGATAGAAAAGCAAGAAATATACCTTGACTATAATGCCACGGCACCCATCCGACCCGAAGTGATCGAGGTTATGGTGGAGGTGATGGAAGAGGGCGGCAACCCGTCTTCTGTTCATAGTGGTGGCCGTAAAGCGAAATCGAGAATGGAAAAAGCGAGATCAATTATTGCTGATACAATAAGCTGCCGTGCGCAGATGATTATTTTTACTTCCGGCGGCACCGAAGCAAATAATATGGCAATACTTAGTAGTGGATGTAATCGTTTAATTACGTCTAATGTGGAGCACGATTCAATCCGGTCTGTAGCTTCTTCTTTTGATGGAACAGTCGATATTATTCGCGTAAATCCGGACGGGCTTATTAATCTTTTGGAACTTGAAAAATTACTAAATGATAATGATGAAAAGTCAATTATATCGATTCTTTATGCTAATAATGAAACGGGTGTTATGCAAGATGTTAAGGCCATAGCAAAAATTGCTCACTCTGCGGGTGCACTTCTACACATTGACGCTATCCAAGCACTTGCAAAAATTCCCATAGATTTCATGGCGCTAGGTGTAGATATGATGAGTATATCTTCACATAAAATAGGGGGGCCTCAGGGTGTAGGTGCATTAGTTATCCAAGAAAAATTACCAATAAAACCGTTTATTTTTGGCGGTGGTCAGGAAGTCGGTCGCCGTGGTGGGACTGAAAATATTGCGGGGATCGTGGGTTTTGGAAGAGCTGTTTCCATGATAAACCAAAGCCTAAAGAAAATGAAAATACTTGAAAAATGGCGCAATGAAATTGAAGAAAAAATTCATAAACATGCACCAAAAGCCAATTTTCCTGGAAAAAGTTCACTAAGGCTGTCAAATGTTTCAACTATTTATATGCCAGGGGTCAAAAGTGAGACCCAGGTGATGAACTTTGACTTAGACCAAATATGTATTAGTTCAGGTTCAGCTTGCTCATCAGGTAAGGTTAAATCCTCCCACGTAATTGATGCTATGAAGGGAGATAAAAATATTGCAGCATCAACTATTCGAATGAGCCTTGGATGGAATAGTGAATACTCCCACGTTGAGGCCTTTATCAAAAGTTGGAAAAAGCAATATGACCGAAAAAACCCTTAAGCTTCCCATCTATCTTGATTATCAGGCCACAACTCCTCTCGATCCTGAGGTTTTCGATGCTATGTTACCTTTTTTGACTGAAAAATTTGGTAATCCCCATTCGGTAGAGCACAGTTATGGCTGGGAGGCAGAAGCAGCTGTTGAATTTGCGAGAGGTCAGGTAGCTTCACTTATTGGTGCAATTAAAGAGGAAATTATTTTTACTTCTGGCGCTACAGAATCTAATAATCTAGCCATTAAAGGCGTTGCTTTTGCAAATCATCCTGCCAAAAATCATATTATTACAGTTAACACGGAGCATGAGTGCGTTCTAGGTTGTTCTAGGTCTTTAGAAAATATGGGTTTTAACGTAAGCTACCTTGAGGTTGATAGGTTGGGAATGATTGATATTGATATACTTCAGGACACTATCACTGATAAAACATCATTAGTTTCTGTTATGGCAATTAATAATGAAATAGGTGTGATACAGCAGCTCGAAGCTATTGGTCAAATTTGTAAGGATAGGGGCGTTATATTTCATACGGATGCTGCTCAGGCTGTAGGTAAAATTCGTTTAGATGTAGATGAAATGAACATAGATGTTATGAGTGTGTCCGGACATAAATTATATGCTCCCAAGGGAATAGGTGCAATATATGTGAGGAAAGGTACACATATTATTCCACTTTTTGACGGAGGCGGTCAGGAGCGTGGGATTCGCTCGGGAACATTATCGCCAGCCCTTTGTGTTGGACTTGGCAAAGCTTGCAATATTGCTGGTAATAATATGTGCAAAAACTTAAATTATATAAAAAAATTATCTCAGAGATTTTTTGACAATTTGAGTTCAGAATTAAAGTACTTAAAACTAAATGGCTGTGTTTTAAATCGTTATCCTGGTAATCTAAACTTCACTCTTTTGGGTGTTAAAAGCAACCTTCTTGTTGCTGACCTCCGTGATATTGCTATATCAACGGGTTCTGCCTGCTCATCAGCTAAACATCAGCCATCCTATGTTTTAAAGGCAATCGGCCTTGAAAAAATGCAAATTGAAGCATCAATACGTATTGGTATTAGTCATG
Source organism: Emcibacteraceae bacterium (assembly GCA_905612225.1). Classification (GTDB taxonomy): domain Bacteria; phylum Pseudomonadota; class Alphaproteobacteria; order Sphingomonadales; family Emcibacteraceae; genus Pseudemcibacter. The sequence continues at coordinate 8,296 of CAJQRG010000006.1, forward strand.
TGACTGATGTGGATGAAATTGATTATGCCGCTAATCATATTATAGAATGTGTGAAAAACTTAAGTTAAGAAATTTAACAATATTTCAGAAAATTCTTTGGGCTTTTCAGAGTGAATCCAATGACTACAACCATCTATAGTTTCAATACGAAAATTTGGAAACATATTCATTATTTTTGGTATGTGTTGATTTGTTAAATATTCTGATAATTCGCCGCGAATGAAAAGTGTTTGACCGTCGTATGGGCCCCCCTTAGGTGCAGCAGAAATTGATTTATATTCACGAACTATAACCTCAAGATTTATACGCCACTTGAAATTACCATCATCCCCCCGCCTAAGATTAGAAAGAAGAAACATTCGCACACCGGCTTCATTCACATAATGGCTAAGTAATTTATCAGCCTCACCTCGTGATTTAATATCCTTCAGTGGTATTTGAAGTAGTCCTTCAAATATTTTTTTATGGTGATGGGGATAGGGAACAGGTGAAATATCTCCAATAACAAGTTTTTTAATTCTCCCTGGATAGTTTAGCGCAAGCTGCATTGCAACTTTTCCACCCATACTGTGACCTAAGATATGCGAGGTAGATAACCCCTGGTCATCCATAAATTTTAATACATCATCTGCCATACTCTGATAAGACATATCGTCTGCATGGGGTGAGCCTCCATGATTTCGAAGGTCAATGCAATAAACATTAAAATAATTAGCATATACCTTGGCTAAACTCTTAAAATTGGCTGCCGAGCCGTAAAGGCCGTGGATAATTATTAGGGAATCTTTAACTGCATTTTCGCAGAAATGCTCAAAATTTAACTTCATGCTATAAACTTATAATACTATATATCGGGTAAGGTTCCATATTAACATTTTAACTGAAAAGTGCTATCATTTTTCAGTTAAATAATTATTTTGCTGTTCTGATCAAGCGAGAGTATTTTATTTTTATTTATAAGTATCGCTTAGTTATTTTATGTTGAATTAAGTGAGATGCAATATAGAGTGTGAAGATAATATAAATTATTGATGGCTATTATTGAATATGAATACTTTTAATGATGAATTAATTATGTTGCGACATAAATTACATCAAGATCCAGAACTGTCTGGTGAAGAAAAGAACACAGCCACACTATTTTACGAAAAATTAAAAAAATTAAGCCCTGATGAACTATACAATAACCTGGGTGGATTTGGTGTTGCTGCAGTATTTTCAGGAAAAAAACCTGGCCCAACTATATTATTTCGTACGGAACTTGATGCATTACCCATTGATGAAATCTTAGATATACCTTATCGATCAGTAATTAAAGGCGTTTCACATAAATGCGGTCATGACGGACATATGGCAATTATCTATGGCTTAGCTCAAGATATTGCGAAGAAAAGACCAGCCTGTGGGCGTGTAATTGTTTTATTTCAGCCGGCAGAGGAAACTGGTGAAGGTGCTAGAGCAATTGTTACGGATCCTCAATTTTCTAAACTTATACCAGATTATTGCTTTGCATTGCATAACCTGCCTGGACATCCAATGGGACAGGTTATGTTGCGATCTGGGGCGTTTACATGTGCGTCACGAGGTATGGTTATTAAATTAAAGGGGAATACCGCACATGCAGCCTATCCAGAAACAGGTAGAAGTCCCGCTTTAGCTTTAGCTGAATTGCTTGTGTCATTTCCAAAGCTATCATCTGCAATTAAAACTGATGAATTTCTCATGACTACCACCACCTACGCTAGTATGGGGGAACCTGCACTTGGTATTGCGCCTGCAGATGCAAAAATTATGGTCAACTTAAGAAGTGAAACAAATCAAGGGATGAAAACTCTAGTTGATAATGCAAAGTTAATTGTGAAAAAAATAGCCAAAAAAAATAAACTCAAATACGACATTGAATGGACAGAAAATTTTGATGCAAACTTCAATGATGAAGAATGTGTAAAACAAGTAGTTCGAGCTGCTGAAATTACGGGACACGACGTTAAGTGGTTGATAGAACCGTTTCGTTGGGCTGAAGATTTTGGTGCAATTAGTGCTGCGGCTAAAGGAGCTATGTTTGCTTTTGGTGCTGGAGAGAACAATCCTCAAATACATAATTCAGATTATGACTTTCCTGATCAATTAATAGATAAGGGAAAATCAATTTTCTATGAAATTTATAAAAATTATTTATTATAATTTTTATAAATAACAGACAATTTTATCTACTTAAGACTTTAATAATAACTGGCGCCATTTTTTTAGAGATAATGGACACACCTTTTTTATTGGGATGTATCCGATCTGTTTGATTAAGCTCTATGATGCCAGCAACACCATCAAGTAAGAAGGGATAAAGTACCATCCCATATTTTTTTGAAGTGCTTGGATATATATTATTAAATTTCGTGCCATAAACCTTGCCAAGATTAGGCGGTGCCAACATTCCAGCAATAACTGTTGGGATATTTCTTTTTTTTAATATTTTTGCCATCTGATCAATGTTTTGAGCGGTTATTTTGGGTTGTATCCCCCGAAGAGCGTCATTTGCACCTAAAGCAAGAATAACAAGGTCAATATTTTTAAAACTATCAAGAACCCACTCAAGGCGGGAAAGTCCGCCAGAGGATGTATCGCCTGATACGCCTGCATTTATTACTGTGACGCTTGACCCTAATGTATTTATGACGCGCTCGAGTTCATCCGTGAAACCTTCTCCAGGGTCAAGGCCATAACCGGCTGTGAGACTATCACCAAAAGCAAGGATTTTTTCCTGGGCATAACCCTGTTCTGTGATTAAGCCAAGGCAACTTATAACGAGCATAACCTTAAAAATTAATTGGTTAATCTCAATAAGTTTGAATATCGGGCTTGGAGTGGTAAAAACATTATTGTATAACAGTTGAAATTTGGACACTTTTAGAAACCTTTGTCGTTAACGAGTATAATAAACTATGGCTGATAACATTGCACTTGAATTAAAGAATATTCATCTCAGACTTAAAAGCAACGACTTTGAAGTTAAAATATTAAATGGTATAGACCTTAAAGTTAATGAAGGTAAGGCTGTAGCTATTTTAGGGTCTTCTGGTTCTGGAAAATCTAGTATGATGTCTGTAATGAATGGGTTGGAACGGCAAAGTGATGGTTCTGTTATCGTTGCTGGCTGCACGCTTGATAAAATGAACGAAGATGAGTTAGCTGTTTTTAGAAGAAATAATATTGGTATTATTTTGCAGGCATTTCATCTTATTCCTACAATGACGGCCCTTGAAAATGTTGCTGTACCCCTTGAGCTTGCAGGTATAAAAGATGCTGTATTAAAGGCAGGGGCAATGCTCTGTAATGTAGGTCTGAACCACCGTATGGACCATTACCCATCCCAACTATCAGGTGGTGAGCAACAAAGGGTGGCAATTGCCAGGGCCATGGCGCCGCAACCTAAGATACTTTTTGCTGATGAACCGACAGGAAATCTAGATGGAAAAACAGGACATAATATAATTGAGTTAATTTTTAATCTTAAGAAAAAAACTGGTGCGACGTTAATTTTGATAACTCATGATCAGGAATTGGCACAAAAGTGCGATGATATAATTCACATTGAAGATGGCTTGATTACAAATAATAAAGATGTTCATAAAAATGAAGGCAAGAAGGTAGTCGGATGAGGATTGCCATCAAATTTGCGCTAAGAGAAATTAGGTTTGCTTTTAAACAATTTCGAATTTTTATTGCTTGCTTGTTTCTTGGAACAACGATTATAGCTTCCGTCGGATCGGTTACTGCTAATATAGCATCAAGTTTAGCAAGAGATGCTCGTATGTTTTTGGGCGGCGATATTGAAATAGAAACAAACCAAAGGTTGTTGAATGAAGCCGAATTGGAATATGTAGTTTCCCGTGCTGAGAAGGTATCTTTGGTAAGTGAACTACGTGCTATGGCACATACTGTGGGTTATACTGAAAGTATTTTGATTGAGGTAAAGGCCGTTGATGATTTATATCCACTCTTTGGTGCTTTAGAAACTTCAAGCGGATTAAGTACAAAAAAACTTCTTGAACTTAAAAATGGTCGTTGGGGGGTAGTGCCAGCAGATGCGATTGCTAAACGTTTAGGAGTGGCGATTGGAGACACTATTAATATTGGAAGTGTTTCCTATGAAATTCGTGGCATTACGGTAAAGGAACCGGATAGCTCAAGTGCTGGTTTTCAGCTAGCGCCAACAGTTTTGGTATCCTCAAACAGTATGGTAGAAAATGGTCTCATAACTTTTGGAAGTCTTGTTGAATATAACTATCGCTTACAATTGCCGCAAGAATCCGAAAGCTTAAAGTTTAAAAAAGAATTAGAAAACGTGTTTCCAGATAGTGAATGGCGGGTGCGTGACAAAAGTAGTGGAGGCGGTCAAACTCAACGTTTTATCGATCGTATGGGCCAATTTATGACCCTGGTGGGCCTAACGGCGCTTCTAGTAGGTGGTGTAGGTGTGAGTAACGCAGTACATGGATATTTGAGCACAAAAACCAACTCAATAGCCACCTTTAAAATTCTTGGGGCGCAATCTGACACTATATTTAAAATTTACCTGATACAAATTTTGATTATGGCAGCTATATCTATTCTCCTTGGTATTATTGTTGGTGGAAGCTTGCCATTTGTCTTTGCAGATTTTCTTGAAAGTAAAATGCCTATTGCAATATCGCGGGAATTTTATCCCTTGCCTTTAGTAATTGCTGCATTTTATAGTATTTTAATAAGTTTAATATTTACGCTTTGGCCACTTGCAAAAGCTAAAAATATTTCAGCACGTCAGTTATTCAGGATGGTTATATCGGATGATGATGGTGACGAAAAGATACCTCAATTTTATCTTATTCTAATTTTTGGAATGATTGTATTGATGTTAAGTGTAGTTTTTTATATGTCTGAATACCGTGAATTAACGGCCTACTTCATTGGAGGGATTTTGGCATCTTTCGCTCTTTTACTCGGAACTGGATACCTTGTCCGCACAGGTGTTAATTATTTACCACGCCGTTTTAGCCCAGCACTACGCATAGCACTTTCAAATATTACTAGACCTGGAAACTCAACACTCTCTATTATTATTTCCCTTGGCCTTGGTCTTATATTACTTACAGCGATTTCACTTGTGAAGTTTGGTTTAGATAGTGAGATTGAACGTAGAGTAGCAACTGATGCCCCGAGTTATTTTTTCCTTGATATACAAAAGTCAGACCAAGAAAATTTTAAGAAATTTTCGACAAACCTTGACGGGATTAGTCTTTATAGGACTGTTCCAAATCTACGGGGTAGAATTACCCACGTAAAAGGTGTGCCTTCTGAAGAAGTTGTCGTTGGCCCGGAAGCAAGTTGGGTACTACGCGGAGACCGCGGCATGACTTTTTCTGATAATCTTCCTGAAGATAATACTCTTGTCTTTGGAGATTGGTGGCCTGCGGGTTATGAGGGGAAGGCAGAAGTTTCAGTAAGCAATGATGTAGCCAAAGCATTGCAGTTAGTGGCTGGAGATGAGCTTACAATTAATGTTCTTGGTAGGAGTATCAACGTCTCAATTCGTTCCTCTCGCGAAGTGGACTGGGGGGGGTTTGGTATTAATTATGCAATGATTTTTGATCCTTACGTTCTTAGCCTTGCTCCTTTTACCTATGTTGGCACTGTCAAGTCTACAAATCAAACTGAAGCCGTAAATTATCAAAAAATTACTAGTTCTTTTCCTAATGTAACAACTGTGCGACTTAAAGAAGTGCTTGAAAATGTTAGGGTGCTTCTTTTGCAGATCAAAGGTGCTATTGACGTTCTGGCATCAATTACAATTGTGTCTGGAATCTTGGTACTTAGTGGTGCTATTGCAGCTGGTCACAAAGGGCGAGTTTATGATAGTGCCGTGCTTAAAATCGTTGGGGCGACGAGGCTGGATATTTTAAAAGCTTATGTATTTGAGTTTATTATTCTCGGTGTTGCAACAGGTGTAGTTGCAATCATTTTAGGTACAATAGCTGCATATGGGATAGTTGTTGGCATAATGGAACTTCAGTGGACATTTTCACTCCAAATCCCCTTATATACAATACTTTCAGCAATTATTCTTACTATGTCGATTGGTATGTTTAGTATTTACAAGGCTATGTCAGTAAGGCCGGCAGAAGTGCTTCGAGGAGTTTAAACCACTTTTTTAAGTAAGTTGAGGGCGGCGATAATACTAGCCTCCCTAACTTCAGCCCGCCCTATGTTTCCGAATTGATGTTTTTCATGAAGCGGATCATTCCCTAATTTTTGTGCGGCCATGTGAACTAACCCGATGGACTCTTTTTCTCCACCATGAGGCCCAGCAATACCTGTTATTGATATAGCAATAGAAGCCTCTGATTCAACAAGGGCGCCAAAAACCATCTCCTTTGCTGTTTGCTCGCTCACTTCCCCAAAACTGTTGAGTGTTGCGGGGCTTACATTGAGAGACTTTTGTTTGGCTATGCTGGTGTATGTAATAAATCCGAATTCTACGACGTCTGATGAACCTGGTATTTCTGTAAGCGCGCCTATGATTAAACCGCCTGTAAGGGATTCTGCAGTTGCAATTTTAAGTTTATTTTTTCTACACAGATCTAAAGTTTCTGTGGCTAAGTCTTTTATGTATTTAGAGAACATAATAATTTATAGCAAAAAAAACTGCCATTCCCATAAAGCCTGCAATCACATCATCCATCATTACTCCTAAAGCATCATGGCGTTTATCAAAGATACTTATAGGCCAAGGTTTCATAATGTCAAAAACACGAAATGCGAGAAGAGCAATTACATATTGACCAAGATGATTATTATCAATAATTACGAGACAAACCAACCACTGCCCAACTACTTCGTCGATCACAATTTCGCCGGGGTCTACTTTTCCTGTTTCCTTCATGTAGGATTTTGATGCCCAGAGCCCTATAATAAAAACGATTAGAGTTGCGTTTAAAAGACCAACTTTTCCAGCGTATTCAATAATTAACCAAGCAAAGGGTAATGCTGCAATACTACCAAAGGTACCTGGTGCTATTGGAGCTAATCCAGTATAAAACCAGGTTGAAAGTATAAATGAAGGGTGAAACAGTGATTTATTCCATTTTGTCTTTTTCATTCTTATTCCGGTAGTTTAATTGTTGTAATTGCATGAGCCATTATTCCTTGGCCTTTGCCGGTGAACCCAAGTTTTTCTGTTGTGGTCGCTTTCACACTAACCCTCTCAACATCAAGATTAATTATCTTGGATATATTAGAACGCATTGAATCACGGTGAGGTCCAATCTTTGGATTTTCACATACAATAGTGACATCGACAAAATTAATAATTCCTTTTTTTTCAGCTACAAGCTTAACGGCATGTTTCAAAAAAATATCTGAGTTAACATTTTTCCATTTTGGATCACTTGGTGGAAAATGGTCGCCAATATCACCTGCTGCTATTGCACCAAGCACAGCATCGGTGATTGCGTGGATTACAACATCAGCGTCAGAGTGGCCTTTAAGGGCCCTAGTGTGGGGAATTTTGATCCCGCCAAGTATGACGTGATCGCCTTTATCAAAGGCATGGACATCTAAGCCATATCCAATTCGAACATCTGTGTAATCTTTTTTAGTCATTTTAGTTGCTTTATTTAAATCATCCTTTGTAGTTATTTTGAAATTATTTTCCAGACCCTCAATTATGCGGACTTTTAGACCAGCTTTCTCTGCAATGGCACTATCATCCGTAAAATTACTATTTTCAAATCGACGGTGGGCCATAAATATAGCTTTATAGCGAAAGGCCTGCGGTGTTTGTGCGCGGTAAAGGTAGTCGCGGTCAAGGGTGCTATCTATAGTTTCTTTGTTTATACACTTAATAGTATCTTTAATACGAAGGGCAGGGATTGCCGCTCCGGACTTCTCAACTTCGTAGATTAATGAATTAAGAGTTTTTTGGTCAAGGAAGGGTCTTGCCGCATCATGAATATAAACATACTCAGGGAAATGAATACCGATAGCCTCAAGGCCATTCAACACAGAATTTTGACGTGTTTTTCCACCATGTACAGGCTCGGGAAGTCCTAAATCACCAACTGCAGCTTCATATAAATCTCTATCATCAGGATGAATAATTACTTGAATAAGATCAATAGTAGGATTTTCAAGAAAAACATTAACTGCGCGTCGTAAGATGGTAATGCCGCCGACATCAAGGTATTGTTTTGGTGTTTTCTTACTCAACCGATGGCCGCGACCTGCTGCCAATATGAGGGCTATATTTTTTATAATCATAAATTGATGCTATCATTCTTAATAAGAATTGTCCTCTAAAATTTCGTGATTTAACAACTTTGACTTTTGGAGTTATTTTGATTATGTTGTCAACTTAATTGCTTAATTTTTAGACATTTCAAAAAGCTGCTTATTTTTTAATCATGAATAATATTTTAAAACCGATAAATATTGGGCCGATTGTAATTGATGACCCTGTGCTTCTTTCCCCAATGGCAGGTGTTACTGATTTACCATTTCGTAGACTAGTAAAGCGCTTTGGTGCCGGTCTTGTTACGTCTGAAATGATTGCTAGTCAGGCCATGATCCGTGATCATAAACGTACTCATAAAATGGCTACAGCCGAATCTGATGAATATTTAATGTCTGTGCAGCTTGCTGGCTACGATCCAATGATGATGGCTCAGGCTGCGCGCATGAATGAAGACAAGGGTGCTCAAATCATCGATATTAATATGGGATGTCCCGCTAAAAAAATAGTTAATGGTTATGCAGGATCAGCCCTTATGCAGGATCTAGATATTGCTGCCAGCATTATAAAGGCAACTGTCGATTCGGTTAATATTCCGGTGACCTTAAAAATGCGAACTGGATGGGACATTACAAACCGTAATGCACCGCAGCTTGCAAAAATTGCGGAAAGTCTTGGGATTAAAATGGTAGTTGTTCATGGTCGTACCCGCAATCAAATGTATAAAGGTTTGTCTGATTGGAGCTTCATTAGAGAGGTCAAGGATGCTGTTTCAATCCCAGTTATAGCCAATGGCGATATTGTAACATTTGAAAATGCCCTTGAGGCACTTAATCAGTCCGGTGCCGACGGGATCATGATTGGTCGAGGATCCTATGGGAAGCCTTGGTTTTTATCTCAGGTGATTCACTATCTAAAAACTGGAGAAAAATTGCCTGATCCTGATCTTCCGATAATTAAAAGTATTATGACTGAACATTATTTGTCTATGCTAGATTACTACGGTGAAGATGCAGGAAAAAAAATTGCTAGGAAACATATTAGTTGGTATACAAAAGGTCTTCACGATAGCGCTGCATTTCGCCAAAAGGTCAATAAATTGACAGATACTAAAGAAGTACTGGAAATGATTGAAGAGTTTTTTGAACCCCTTTTAGTTTCTTGCGTGGCATAATTAATGAGTGTAAATAATGAAAATCTTGATCTTAAAACAACTCCATACGATCCCGCGGATGTTATTTTAAATCACATTTCTGATGCAGTTCTTACACTTGATAAAAATAATAATATTACATATGCAAACGTGCCTGCGGAACATTTCCTTGGAAGCAGTTTACAAATTTTGAAACGAAAAAAAATTGAAGATATTGTTCCTTTTGATAGTCCATTGCTTGGTCTTATTTCTCAAACTCGTAAAATAAATTCTGTAATTACAGAATATGATGTTAATATAGGTAATCCGAAAATTGGTGAGTTTAGAGTAGATATTTATGTTTCACCAATCATCGACGGGTCAAATTTATCCCAATCTAGAAATATACTTGTTCAATTGCAAAAAAGAACTATCGCACAAAAAATTAATCAACGGCAGACACATAGAAGTGCAACTCGTTCGGTGTCAGGTATGGCTGCTATGTTGGCACACGAAATTAAAAATCCACTCTCAAGCATTAAAGGCTCGGCACAAATATTATCAGAGGATGTAAGCGATGAGGACAGATCACTTACAGACCTTATTTGTGAAGAAGTAGATCGGATTTGTTCATTGGTTGATCGGATGGAGGTGTTTTCTGATCATCGCCAAATTGAAAAAAATGAAATTAATATTCATAGTGTTCTTGAGCATGTAAAAAAACTTGCGGAAAACGGATTTGGAAAACATGTTAAATTTATTGAACTTTATGATCCCTCTTTGCCTAATACTATTGGGGATAGGGGCGGTCTTATTCAAACTTTTCTTAATTTGATTAAAAATGCATGTGAGGCTGTCCCAACCAAGGATGGTCAGGTAAGTATCACCACTGCATTCCGTCAGGGAGTTCGTGTTGCTTCCACCTATGGAGAGAAACCTATACAATTACCACTTGAAATCTGCATCATTGATAATGGTAATGGTATAGTAAAAGAAATTAAAGAAAATATTTTTGATCCCTTTGTCACTACAAAGTCCAACGGTAAGGGGCTTGGTCTCGCGTTGGTGGCTAAAACCTTAAGTGAACATGGTGGTATTATAGAATGTGAAAGCGGGCTGGGAAATACAACCTTTCGTGTTTTACTGCCAGCAACAGCTAAACAGAATCGGTTGATGGCATGAGAAAAAAAACTATTCTTATAGCAGACGATGATAAAGCTATTAGGACCGTTTTATCGCGTGCACTTAGTAGTGATGGATACGATGTTCTTCTCGCCAGTAATGCAGCAACTCTCTGGCAGTGGGTGTCTAATGGCGAAGGTGACATAGTAATTTCAGATGTGATGATGCCGGATGAAAATGGTCTTGATATGCTGATCCGAATTAAAAAAATAAGACCAGATCTTCCTGTTATTATTATGAGTGCACAGAATACATTGATGACAGCCGTTAAGGCGGCTGAGAACGGGGCATATGAATATCTGCCGAAGCCATTTGACCTTGAAGAACTTAAAATGGTCATCAAGAAAGGTCTAAGTTCGAAAAAGATGTCTGCAGTTACTCATATATACGATATCAATGAGGAAATGCCTCTTATTGGACGTTCTCCCGCCATGCAGAATGTCTACCGTGTCATGGCGCGGCTAATGAATAACGACCTTACAGTAATGATTTCTGGAGAAACTGGCACTGGTAAAGAGTTGGTGGCTAAAGCGCTTCATGATTTTGGAATGCGTCGTAACTCTGCATTTGTTGCTATAAATATGGCGGCTATTCCAAAGGAGTTGATAGAAAGTGAACTTTTTGGACATGAAAAAGGATCATTTACGGGCGCTATATCAAAAAAAATAGGCCGCTTTGAACAAGCTAGAGGTGGAACTCTTTTTCTCGATGAAATTGGTGACATGCCCCTTGAAGCCCAAACGAGACTACTAAGGGTAATGCAACAAGGAGAATATACTGCCGTTGGTGGTACTGAACTAATAAAAGTGGATATTCGTATTATTGCAGCTACCCATCGCGACCTAGAGAAACTAATTGTCCAAGGTTTGTTTAGAGAGGATTTATATTATCGACTAAACGTTGTGCCTATAATTTTACCACCGCTTCGTGATAGGGCGGATGATATTCCGGATTTGGTCAGACATTTTTTTTCGAGGTACGCAGAGGAACATAAATTATCACCTAAGTTAATGGAACAAAAGGCACTTGATTATCTTAAAAATTACAATTGGCCTGGAAATATTAGAGAGCTAGAAAATTTAGTTCAAAGATTAGCTGCACTCTGTATTGAAGATGTTATCAGTTATGAAAATCTATCGAGTGAAATTACAGATCGACATATTATTAGTGATGAAACCCAAGATCAGAAAGGTATTATTAAATATGCTGACGAAACGCTGCAGGAAACCATTCGGCGCCATCTTAAAAAATATTTTGATGCTCATTCCCAAGATGAATTACCTCCAAAGGGTCTTTATACAAGGCTTTTAAGTGAACTGGAAAAACCTCTTATAGAGCTCTGTCTTTCTGCGACTAAAGGAAACCAAATCAAAGCAGCGGAGCTTTTGGGGTTAAACCGCAACACTCTGAGGAAAAAAATAAAAGAGCTTAAAATTTCAATAACTAAAGATAATTTTTAATTGTTTTATTTGGCATATACTAAAATCGTGTTAATATGTTGCAATAATACAACAAAATGGTATCCTCGGGTGTCATGAACGAACATTTATTAAGAAAAAAAAATCGCTTTTGGGATAGTGCTAGGCTCTGGGCTATAAAGGTTAATCTAGAAAATAAAGCAGCATATGCTCTTTTTCTAGCTCTTTTGGGATCCGGAGCAACTGCTTTTGTTCTTTTTACAAATGCAGAGCCTCTCTCTACGGTTCGTAATAATTTATATATATTTGTTCTGCTTATTACCATTTTGCTGCTACTTCTCGTGACCCTTGTGGTTAGACAGGTTATTCAACTGTGGGCTACCGGACAAAAGGGTGGTGCTGCAACGCGGCTTCATAAAAGAATAGTAACCCTATTTAGCTTTGTGGCGGTTACTCCAACAATTATTGTAGCAATTTTTTCAGTTATGTTCTTTGAATTTGGTCTACAAGCATGGTTTAGCGATAAAGTGCAGACTGTCCTTGATAGTGCGGAAAGTGTAGCGGAAACATATATTGAGGAACACGCTCGCATTATTAATGCTGATGTACTTGGTATGGCCAATGAACTTAATCGTCAAGCTTATGTATTCACGGCACAGAGAGAACTGCTTGATCAGGCTTTGAATATTCAGGCTAGAGCACTTAAACTCTCTGATGCAATTATATTAAACCGTGAAGGCCTTATTACCTCAAGAGCAACTGCTACTTTTAGTGCATTTGATGGTCGCTTAAGCAAGAATATCATCGATGCTGCGGCCGAGGGTGGTGTTAAGTTTTTCCCAGCCCGTGAAAATGATGGTCAGATCCGTGTTATTTTGAGGCTAGACGGTTTCATTGATCAATATCTTTATATTAGCCGTCTCATTGATGCTCAGGCAGTTGCATTGGTTAGACGTACAGAGAATGCAAAAAATGATTTTGAAAAATCACAATCAGAACTTTCTGAATACAGGCTTCTTTTTAATATGTCATTTTTAGTTATTGCATTAATTGTTCTATTTCTTGCCGCTTGGCTTGGGTTTGGTCTCGCAAATAAATTAATGAAGCCAATTAATATTCTTGTTGGTGCCACGGATAGGGTTGGTAAGGGTGATTTCTCCGATCGTGTGCAAATTAAGGAAGGTTATGATGATCTAGGCGGATTAACAAAATCTTTTAATACCATGATGCGCCAATTGCAGAAGCAACAGAAAGACCTACTTTCGGTCAATGTAAAGCTCGATGAAAGAAGACGTTTTACAGAAACTGTACTTTCGGGGGTTTCTCCTGGAATAATGGGATTGGATCCTAAGGGCATAATTACACTACCAAATAGATCAGCATCGACAATGCTGAATATAAGTGAAGAAAAACTTAAGGGCCGCAATATAAGTGAGGTTATGCCTGAGGCGTTAGAGCTATTTGAAAAAGCACAAATAGCAAAAAACCAAAGTATGGAAGCTCAAATTGTTTTGACCCGTGGGGAGAAAAATTTAAATTTATTAGTTCGTATTACCACTGAGCTTAAGGACATGCACGCCGAAGGATTTGTTATCAGTTTTGACGATATTACTGAACAGGTTGCAGCAGAACGAACCGCTGCATGGGCAGATGTTGCGCGACGAATTGCTCATGAAATTAAAAATCCGTTAACACCTATTCAGCTTTCAGCAGAGCGACTTAAGAGAAAATACCTTAAAGAAATTACCAGTGAGCCAGAAGTGTTTGTTCAATGTACTGATACTATTGTGAGGCAGGTAAGCGATCTAAGACAAATGGTTGATGAGTTTTCTTCATTTGCAAGAATGCCAGGTCCGATTATTCAACGTGAAAATTTAATCGAACTTGTCAAGCGTGCGATATTTATGATGGACCTTGGCAGCCATAATATTAAAATAACTGCAGATTTTCCCTCTAAACCTGTTGAGATTGAATGCGACGGTGGTCAAATTGGTCAAGCTCTTACGAATGTTATTAAAAATGCTTCGGAATCCCTAATTAATCAAAAAGATGCCCTTATTAACATTAAACTCATAAGTAAGGATGATAATTTTTTGATTATTGTTTCTGATAATGGCAAGGGCCTGCCAGAAGATATGATACATACTCTTACGGAACCATATGTTACAACCCGAACCAAGGGAACTGGGCTAGGCTTAGCAATTGTTAAAAAAATAATGAAGGATCACGGTGGCGATTTAAGTCTTGAAAATAATCCCGATAAGGGTGCAAGTGTTACGCTATTTTTTAAGAATGTTGATGCAAAAAATGTAAATAGCGGTCAACAACTAGAAAAGCAAAAAATTAAAACTAAATTGAGGATTGTGAATGGCGCTTGATATTTTGGTTGTTGATGATGAAGCTGATATCAGGGATCTTATTTCCGGAATTTTAAATGACGAAGGTTATGATACCCGAGTTGCTGGAGATAGTGATAGTGCGCTTGCAGAGATTGACGCACGACGCCCATCACTTTTAATCCTTGATATTTGGCTTAAAGGTAGCAAACTTGATGGGCTAGAAATTCTTGCTGAAGTAAAGAAAAAACATAACAATTTACCAGTAATTATTATTAGTGGGCATGGGAATATTGAAACGGCAGTGGCCGCCATTAAAAAAGGTGCTTATGATTATATTAGTAAGCCATTTGAAACAGAAAAACTTCTCATTCTGGTGGAGAGGGCGACAGAGGTTAATCGCTTGCGAAGGGAAAATAGTGAATTAAAAGAAAAGGTAGGGCATGGGTCTGAACTTACTGGAACATCATCAGCCATCAGTTTGATCCGTAATACTATCAGTAAAGTAGCTCCAAGCGGAAGCCGAGTACTTATTTCAGGCGCGTCTGGTACAGGTAAAGAGCTTGTAGCAAGGCTTATTCACCGCGAATCAAAACGGGCTAATGGAGCCTTTATAGTTGTTAATGCAGCGAGCATGTCTCCAGACAATATGGAAAGAGAACTTTTTGGGGTTGAAGAAGACGGTGTTGTCGTAAAAACTGGCGTATTTGAGAAGGCACACGGTGGAACTTTGTTTTTTGATGAAGTGGCTGACATGCCACAAACAACACAAGCTAAAATATTGCGCATCTTAACTGATCAAACATTTGAGAGAGTTGATGGCGATTTAAAGGTTCAGGTCAATGTCCGGGTGGTTAGCGCTACGAGTAGAAATTTACGAGAAGAAATAGATGCAGGTAAATTTCGTGAAGATCTGTATCATCGGCTGAATGTAGTGCCAGTACGCGTACCATCACTTACTCAGCGTAGGGAGGATATACCCGTTTTGATTAGGCAAATGATGATTAGTTTTACAAATGCGACAGGATGTTCACCAATGGATATTAATGAGGCGTCTTTATCCGCTCTGCAAGCACACGATTGGCCCGGCAACGTAAGGCAACTTAGGAATACTGTCGAAAGAATTATGATTTTATCCGGAGAAGAAGACATTATAGCTGTTGATATGCTGCCCGTTGAGGTTATGGCAGATAGTAAGATAATCCGACCAAATTCAAATACAGAAATTATGACCTTAACGCTTCGTGAGGCGAGGGAGACTTTTGAGAGGGAATACCTTAACGTACAGATCCAACGTTTTCAGGGGAATATTTCTAAAACGGCTGAATTTGTTGGAATGGAGCGCTCTGCACTTCACCGTAAGCTCAAAGGCTTAAAAATTAATAGTCCAGAAAAAAGATAAATAATTAATAATAATGATGATGAGGGAATTTATAAATGAAAGTTATCATTTGCGGTGCGGGACAGGTTGGTTTTAACATAGCCCGTCATTTAGCCCATGAGAAAAATGATGTGACAGTTATTGATCGCTCAGAAGAGCTTATTAATAAAGTTCGAAATTCGCTTGATGTCCATGCGCTAGTTGGCTACGCCTCTTATCCAGACTTACTTGAAGCTGCTGGTGCTGAGGATGCGGATATGATTATCGCAGTAACTCTCTTTGATGAGGTGAATATTGTTGCTTGTCAGGTTGCACATTCACTTTTTAATGTACCAACAAAAATTGCCCGTATTAGAGCACAAAATTATCTTAATCCACAATGGAAGGCACTTTTTAGTCGTGATCATATGCCGATAGATGTTATTATTTCTCCTGAAATAGAGGTTGCCAAGGCAGCAATCAACAGACTTGAGGTCCCCGGTGCAACAGACATGATCCGTTTTGCAGATGACCGTGTATGGCTTGTGGGGATAAAACTAGAAGATGATTGTCCAGTGGTTGATACTCCACTGCGTCAATTAACTGAATTGTTCCCCGACTTAAATATTGTGGTTTGCGGTATTCTTCGAAATGGAAAACTAATAGTTCCTTCCGGAAATGATCATCTTCTTGTTGGTGATAATATATATATAACCTCTGAAAAATCACATGTTAACAGAGCTTTAGGTGTTTTTGGTCACGAAGAAGAAGAAGTTAAAAATGTTGCTATCGTCGGTGGTGGTAACGTAGGTCTTTTCCTCAGTGAACAACTAGTTAAAGCTGGTAATAAGTTTAATGTTAAAATTATAGAGCGCGATGAGTTACGTGCGGTCAAAGTAGCTGAACAATTATCTAAAGCTGTAGTTTTGCATGGTGATGCACTTGATATAGAAATTCTTAAAGAAGCAAATATACAGGGCACTGGGACGATTATTTCGGTGACGAATGATGATAAAGTAAATATTTTATCTGCACTGCTGGCCAAAGAAATGGGTTGTAAGAGGGCAATTACTCTCATTAATGATCATTCTTTTGGTGATCTGACAGGTTCGGTGGGAATTGATGCTTTTGTTGATCCGCGTCAAACTACTGTTTCTAGTATCTTGCAGCATATGAGGAGAGGAAGTATTAGCTCGCTTCAAAGTCTGGCTGGTGGTGAAGCAGAAGTTATTGAAGCTATTGCAGTTGATTCATCCCCTCTTGTAGGTAAGCCACTACGTGAAATTAAACTACCTACTGGTATAATAGTAGGATCAGTAATTCAGGGTGATAATATTATTGTTCCAAATGGTGGAACTATTATTAGATCTGGTGATATAGTTATCGTTTTTACAGCGGCCGACATGGTTAAAAAGGTCGAAGAGCTATTTTCTGTTGGTCTAGAATACTTTTAAGACAGGCGAAATGAATAATAAAATTAAGTTGAATTAAAAATGATAACAAAAATCGGACATATCATTGGATATATTCTAATTTTTTTAGGAATTAGTGAACTTATACCTCTACTAGCCTCGCTGGTTTTTGCGGAATATCATTTGATTCTGCCATTTTTAATTTGTTCGCTTCTGACTATCTTTATAGGGTTAGGCTTTTACTTTGCCTTTCCGGATACACTGGAAAAACCAGATCGTTATGACATAATTTCATTTTTAGTTATTTCTTGGGTACTTATTCCTATATTTGGTTCAATTCCATTTATGGTTTCTGGTGAGTTAACAAAATTTACAGATGCATATTTTGAAGCAACCTCTGCATTTACTACCTCAGGTTCAACCTTACTCGCCAACTCATCCCTGGCTCCAAAAACATTACTATTCTGGCGAGCATTGCTTCAGTGGCAGGGGGGGATTTATATATTTGTGCTTGCTGTTTCTATAGTCCCCTTAAGTGCTATTGGAGGCTCTGAACTATACAGGGGAGTATTGCCTCATGGTGAGTATGAAGGATTTTTGTCGAGGATTAAGGCAGCTTTTAAACCGCTATCTATAATTTATGTTAGCCTCACATTATTATGCTTGCTTCTACTCCAGCTAAGTGGCTTAAGCTTTTTCGATTCTATGGTCACTTCGATGGCAAGTCTCTCTAGTGGTGGTTTTACGAATCATTCTAATTTTGGTGTAAATAGCTTTAATAATATAAGTGAATTTATTTTAGTTCCTTTTATGCTTATTGGTGCGACAAACCTGACCTACCATTGGTTATTCCTTGCGGGAGGAAAATTTAAAGTTTATCAAAATGATAGGGAGGTGAAATACTTAATACTTCTAGTTCTTATTGGCTCGTTGATTATTTTTGGAATAATTAATGGGTCACCGGGTATGGAAAATGCGTCTATATTTAAAAGATTAGGTATTTCGATTTTTACGGCAGCTTCCGCTATGAGCACTACAGGGTTTTTACCTGATGGTGCTAGCTCAATGCCCTTAGGCGTAGTTATTGTATGTGTGATACTTTTGTGTTTTGGCGGGTCTATGTGTTCAAGTGCAGGGGGATTTAAAATTATTCGCTTCAGGATTTTATTTAGGCAAGCTGTTAATGAAATTAGTCGACTTGCTTATCCTCACGGCGTTGTGCCTATGCGAGTAAATGATGTGAGTGTAAGCAGTTCTGTCTTAATCAGTATATGGACATTATTATTTTTATATTTATCTTCCATAGGCCTATTCTCAATTTTATACGGTATGCTTGGTTATAATATGGAGGTTAGCATTGGGCTTACCTTTGCTAACCTATTTAGTGCTGGGTCTATGACCGGCCTTATAGCGCAGGACTTTCTTGGCTATGGGGGCATGAGTTATTCTGCTAAATGGCTAACTACAGGCATTATGATACTTGGTCGACTTGAAATTATTGCGCTATTAATATTTTTGTCACCATCTTTTAGAAAAAATTAAATTCTATTGTAGCTTGTGGTTTAATTAACCTTCGATGTTTATTACTTATGTCCACTATGATATATGCGGTAGAAATTAATTTATACGGTGTTCAGTTTTATACTACTTAATGCTGAATACCTTATAAAACATGGAATAAAAAATGTCTGAAAAAATTTATAATCTACAAGATACCTTTCTTAATCAGGTACGGAAAAATAAAATACCTATTACAGTTTTTTTAATTAATGGTGTAAAATTACAAGGTATCATCACCTGGTTCGACAATTTTTGTATATTGCTGCGGCGTGATGCTAATGTGCAGCTAGTCTATAAGCATGCAGTATCCACAATCATGCCGGGTGAAGAAATTAGTTTATTTGATACAGATGAAGATGAAAATACTGAAGAGGATTAATATTACTTAAACATGGCGGAACAATATTTAAAGAAGTCCCTAGAATTACGAAAAAAAAGATTTAGCAGTGTATGGAATGATACTGATGGGGATGATGAGCATGCAGCATATACAACAGGCGCACGCGCCTTTGTGTTTCATCCCAACATTTCTCACAATACACATACTCCGAGCTACTACAGAAGCCCAGAAGATCGTTTAGCTGAAGCAGTTTCCCTTTCTGCGGCACTTGAGCTTAATATCATTATGGCTGAAGTTATATCTCTTGGTAAAGTTCGTCCATCTACATACCTTGGTAAAGGAAAGGTGGAAGAACTTGCAGGCTATATTCATGATCATGATATTGAACTTGTAGTCGCAGATTGTGAACTCAGTCCAGGCCAACAAAGAAATCTTGAACGTGACCTTAAGGCAAAGGTTATCGACCGAACAGGTCTGATTTTAGAAATTTTTGGAGAACGTGCCCAAACTAAAGAAGGTGTAATGCAGGTAGAGCTTGCGCATCTTAGCTATCAAAAAAGTCGGCTTGTCCGATCTTGGACACATTTAGAACGTCAACGTGGTGGTTTTGGTTTTCTAGGCGGTCCTGGTGAAAGTCAAATTGAGAGTGATCGTCGTCAAATAGATGAACGCATAGTTAAAATTAAAAAGCAGCTTGCATCAGTCATACGGACCCGTGAACTTCACCGGGTTAATCGTCGAAAGGTAGGGTTACCAGTTATAGCCATGGTTGGGTATACAAATGCAGGAAAGTCCACTCTTTTTAACAGCCTTACCCATGCAAATGTTATGGCGGAGGACTTATTATTTGCTACACTTGATCCAACTATGCGTAATGTGGTGATGCCCAACGGCAATAAAGCAATATTTTCGGACACGGTTGGCTTTATTTCCGACCTTCCCACCCATTTGATTGCCTCATTCAGAGCTACTCTAGAAGAGGTAACTGAGGCAGACATTATTTTACATATTCGTGATATATCACATCCAGAAACAGAGGCACAAAAAAAAGACGTAGAAGGTATTTTAAAAACGCTTGATGTATTTGACTGTGAAAATCATAATATTTTTGAAGTTTGGAATAAAATTGATCGACTTGATGAATCGCAATTTGAAGCTGCAAAAGCTGCAGCTTCTCGTCAGGAGAAAGTAGCATTTGTTTCTGCAGTTTCAGGGGATGGATGCGCAGCACTTCTAGAAAAAGTTGACCAAGCCTTGGCAAAGAATAAAAAAGTATTCACCTTAAGTTTTAACCATGCAGAAGGAGCTGATAAAGCACTTTTATATAAGTATGGCGAGGTGCTTTCACATTCGGATAATGAAGAAGGTTCTACTGTCACCGTGCGCCTTGATAAGGCTTCAATCGGGAAACTTTCTAAAATAGGAAAATTTAATAAATTAAAGTCATTTTTATGATAAATCGTGGGCTACGACTGCTCTTCTTTCTTTACCTCATCCCATAGTTTTTCAAGCTCTTTAAGGGTAAGTTCAGACATAATTTTACCTTTATTATTAGAGGTTTGTTCAACTTTATTAAAGCGATTAATGAACTTACTATTGGCCGCGCGAAGGGCTTCTTCTGGATCGATTTTAAGATGCCTTGCCAGATTGGCATAAACAAACATCATATCACCAAACTCTTCTTTTATTTTAGTTTGATTAACTTTATTTTTTACAAGTTCTTCTGATAGTTCAAGCATTTCCTCGTTAAGTTTATCTATTACTTGTGAAGTTTTTGGCCAGTCAAATCCAACGCGTGCTGCGCGTTTCTGAATTTTAATAGCACGGGTGAAAGCTGGGAGCCCTTTGGTGATACCATCTAAAATACCATTTTGTTTTTTTGCAGCACGTTCCGTTTCTTTCTGCACTTCCCATGCAATTTCTTGTTCATCAGAGGATCGTATACTTTCATCTGCAAAAACATGAGGATGACGACGTAACATTTTGTCAGAAATTGCATCTACTACATGTGAAAAATTGAAGTGCCCTGCCTCTTCTGCTATTTGAGAATGAAAAATTACCTGAAATAGTAAATCGCCAAGTTCATCTCTAAGTCCTTCCATGTTATCTTGTTCTATTGCTTCAGCTACCTCGTAGGCTTCTTCGATGGTATGGGGGGCTATAGTTTCAAAGGTTTGCTCTACATCCCAAGCGCAGCCATCCTTTGGGTCACGAAGAGTTTTCATAATTTTTAGAAGAATTTTAATATTGTCCATAATGCTTAACTTTTTTAACTTTAGTGTATTGCGTTATACCGATTGAATATTTTTTTGTAAGTCTTTACTAATTTTTATTTAAATACTTTAAAATGTAATGATTAATATTTCAAGTTAACGAACATGAAAAATAAATTCTTATTGAAACAATATTCTAATGTTGCTCATTTAACCTAGAAAAGGTATTAACTTCCTAAATTTATTGTGCGTGGGTAATAATGAAAAAATTAGGAACTACAAATGGGTGATCCAAAACAGTACTGGAAAGAAAACGTAGGGCTAGTAGTGAAGCTGCTCTCTATTTGGTTTATCGTTTCCTTTGGTATGGGTATACTTTTTATTGATTATCTTAACGAATTTCAATTTTTCGGTTTTCCGTTCGGGTTCTGGATGGCACAGCAGGGTTCTATTTATGTGTTTGTAGCATTAATCTTCTTTTACGTAGTTAAAATGAATGTACTTGATAAAAAATTCGGTGTTCAAGAGAACGATGACGATATTTCAGTTAACTCCGTAAAGAAGGATAAGCGTTAGTATGGACATCCAAACGCTCACCTATGTTTTTGTATCGATATCCTTTGCACTTTATATTGGTATTGCCATTTGGGCCAGAGCTGGCACCACGGACGATTTTTATGTTGCCGGGCATCAGGTACATCCACTTGCAAACGGTATGGCGACTGCGGCGGACTGGATGAGCGCCGCAAGTTTTATTTCCATGGCTGGTCTTATATCATTTATGGGTAGTGATGGGGCAATGTACTTGATGGGATGGACTGGGGGTTATGTGCTCCTTGCGCTTCTACTAGCACCGTACTTGAGAAAATTTGGCCAGTTTACTGTGCCAGACTTTGTTGGAGAACGGTATTATTCAAATACTGCGCGCACAGTTGCTATAATCTGTGCACTTTTTGTTTCATTTACTTATGTAGCGGGTCAGATGCGGGGTGTTGGCATTGTTTTTTCACGCTTCCTTGAAGTAGATATTACTTTGGGTGTGCTGATCGGAATGGCAATTGTTTTTTTCTATGCTGTGCTTGGAGGAATGAAGGGAATTACTTATACTCAGGTTGCGCAGTACTGTGTTCTGATTTTTGCCTTCATGGTGCCAGCAATTTTTATTTCAATATTGATGACAGGGAACCCTATCCCACAACTTGGTTTTGGTTCAGAGCTCATAGCAGACCAAGGTGTCTATCTTCTTGATAAACTAGATGGCTTATCGACGGAGTTAGGTTTTGGTAAATACACCTCAGGTAACAAGTCGACCTTCGATATGATCTGTATCGTTGCTGCACTTATGGTTGGAACGGCTGGACTTCCCCATGTAATTGTACGTTTTTTTACTGTGCCTAAAGTGCGCGATGCACGCCTCTCTGCAGGATATGCTCTGATTCTTATCGCAATTTTATACACCACCGCACCTGCAGTGGCATCCTTTGCGAGGTTAAATTTGATTAATACAGTCTCTGAAGCTAATTATTCCGCTACCCCTGAATGGTTTAAAAATTGGGAGGCTATAGACTTGATAGCTTGGCGTGATAAAAATAATGATGGTAAAATTCAATATGTAGCTGGAGATGCTTTTAAAGGGAAACCAATTTTTACATCAGGCAATGGCCCCAGCGGTGAGCGACTGCTATTGAATGTTGATGGAGGGAGTGTAAATGAGCTTTATATTGATCAGGACATTATGGTTCTTGCAAATCCTGAAATTGCTCAATTGCCCAACTGGGTAGTTGCTCTTGTTGTTGCTGGTGGCCTTGCTGCTGCTTTGTCTACAGCTGCAGGCCTACTGCTGGTCATATCAACGTCGATTGCCCACGACCTCTTCAAGAAAATGCTACTCCCAAGTATCACAGATAAACAGGAACTTCTGTTTGCTCGAATAGCCGTTGGAGTTGCTGTACTTATAGCTGGATATTTTGGTATTAACCCACCAGGTTTTGTGGCGCAGGTTGTTGCCTTTGCATTTGGCCTCGCAGCTAGTACATTTTTCCCAGTTATATTCATGGGTATTTTTTATAAACGTATGAACAAAGAGGGTGCAATAGCCGGAATGATAAGCGGATTAGTTTTTACCGCCTCGTATATTATCTATTTCAAATTTATTGATCCTTCTGCAAACAACGAAAATCATTGGTGGTTTGGGGTTTCGCCTGAAGGATCTGGAACTCTTGGTATGACATTAAATTTTATGGTTGCATTCACCGTAAGTAGTTTAACAGCTGCTCCACCAAAAAATGTACAAGATCTGGTAGAACGGATAAGGGTACCCCGCGGATAAATGAGCATACGATGACTGAAATTATTATTCGTCCCTCTAAACATGGCGATATCTCTACTATACATGATATATATGAATATGAAGTGCTTTGTGGTTCTGCAACATTTGATGAGAACCCGCCATCTAAAAAAGATATTCTTAAAAAACGTACCGCTATTCTAAAGCGAGGTTATCCTTACCTTGTTGCAGAAGTTGACGGTAAGGTGGTGGCTTATAGTTATGTATCTGTATACAGGGAGCGCTCTGCTTATAATAAAACAGTAGAAAACTCTATTTATGTTATACCGGATAGTCGAATTTCTGGACTAGGGACTAAATTAATGGAGGCAGTTATTGAGGAATGTAAAAAAATTGGTCTTAAAAACATTATCGCAGTAATTGGTGATAGTGATAATATGGCTTCAATTAATCTTCATAAAAAGCTTGGTTTTCGCAAAGTTGGAATTTTACGTGAGGTAGGTTTTAAGTTTGGACGTTGGATTGATGTTGTCCTTATGCAATTATCTTTTTAGAGTTTTTTATTTTTTTGGTTTTTTTTATAAATATCTTAAAAATATCAATGACTACCGGCGTAATAATTACACAAACTATCATTTCAATGATTAATATTTAAACTATACTTAATGACATTGATAATTCCATTTGATGGTCATCTGCATAAATGACATGATTCAATTACTAAAGTTTAAAATTAACACCCTTGCCAAGATATTAGATATCCCTTAAAAATTTATATGTAGAAATAATATTTTTTTGGAATGGTTACATGAATAGTAGAAGAAATTTTTTGAAACTATCTACTCTGTTTGGCGCAGGAGGCTTGGTCACTGCTTGTGGCCAAAACTTTAAAGTTAAAACAGATGAATTAAAATCAGGAAAATTTGATCACTTACCCAACATGTTGGATGGGGTTACTGCAATAAGTTTAGAAGAACACAAGGTGCGCATAGCATTAGCTCAAGAGCTTATGACACAGACTGGTATTGAAGCTATATACCTAGAAGCAACTTCTAATCTTTGGTATTATACTGGTATGCATTGGGGACAAAGTGAACGTATGGCAGCGGCCATAATTCCAAGGAAAGGAGAAGTGGCTTATATCTGCCCAATGTTTGAAGTTGGAAGATTGCAGGAACGTATTATTGTGGGCGAGACCGTCCGTGGTTGGGAAGAACACGAAAGCCCTTATGATTTAGTGGTCGCAATGCTTCATGATATGGGGATTGAAAAAGGCCAAATTGGAATTGGCGAAGAAACAAGATTTTTCCTTGTGGATGGAATTCGTAAAGCAGCGCCGCATTTAGTTCTAGTTAGCGCTGATCCGATTACTGCAGAATGCCGAATTATAAAATCTTTAAGGGAGCTTGAGTTAATGCAGCAAGCTAGTGATATAACCATCGCTGCTTATAAGGAAACCGTTAAGCATATTGAGCTTGGGATGCGTGGATCTGACATTAGTGACCTTTCAAGGCAGGCACACGCTGCGTTGGGGGTGTCTGGTTCACTGGGGACGATGCTTGGCGTAGTTTCTTCATCGCCACATGGTTCGATTATTGAACCGGTATTGAAAGAAGGCATGATAGTGTTGATGGATGGAGGGTGTAATGTCCATAATTATGCATCTGATATTAGTCGCACATTTGTATTTGGGCAACATACAGCTGAGCAGGAAGAGGTTTGGAACCTCGAAAAAGCCGCACAGGCGGCTGGTTTTGCTGCAGCACAGCTCGGAGCTCCGCAGGAAAATGTTGATATAGCGGCGCGTAAGGTAATAACTGATGCCGGATACGGTCCAGGTTATAAAACTCCTGGCCTTCCGCATAGAACTGGACACGGCATTGGTCTCGATATGCATGAATGGGGAAACGCGGTACTTGGCAACAAACGCCCTCTTGAGCCGGGGATGTGTTTTTCGATTGAGCCGACGGTTTCTATCCCTGGAAAATTTGGGGTGAGACTGGAAGATTGCTGCTACATGAGCCCAGAGGGGCCAGTATGGTTTACCAACCCATCAGTTGCTATTGATGATCCATTTGGTGATAATTAAATGAAAATAGTTGTAATTAAAATTATAAGTATTCTTGTTTTATCTACCTTTTTAACTGCATGTAAAACAGGTGGTGGAGATGAACAGAGGTTTACTATTGCTGTTATTCCAGATACCCAAAACATGGTTGATTTTAGTCACCAAAATACGGAAAATTATCCTATTGATAGCGCTGGCATGTTTATTCAGCAGATGCAGTATCTAGCGGATAATACAAATATACGAGGTGGTAATATTGAATTTGTTACATCAGTAGGTGATGTCTGGCAGCATCGTGAAAATGGTGTTGATCCCGCTCATGCAATCCGTGGGCTAACTGCGGCTGATGATAGCCCAAAAAAAAACCCAAAAAACCATAGCGGTATTCAAAACTTCGAAATTCCACTAGCTAAACGAGGTTACAATATATTAGCTGAAACAGGCATCCCTTTTTCAGTAGTACCTGGCAACCACGACTATGACTGGTACTGGCGTGATAGTAGGTTCCCTCGCCAGCGTGATAGGTTTGATGAATTGCGCGATGAAAGAGGGCGTATTGTTCGTTTTGATCCCACTATCATAGGGATGACACATGTTGGTGGACTTGATAACTTTAGAAGCGTTTTCAGTGACACAGGACCTTATTTTAAAAATAAAAGCTGGTATATTTCGAGCTATAAT
The DNA here is from genome assembly GCA_905612225.1 of Emcibacteraceae bacterium. Classification (GTDB taxonomy): domain Bacteria; phylum Pseudomonadota; class Alphaproteobacteria; order Sphingomonadales; family Emcibacteraceae; genus Pseudemcibacter. Next base: position 34,548 of record CAJQRG010000006.1, read on the forward strand.
GGGGGAGCTAATAGTGCGCAAGTATTTCAAGCTGGAGGCTATAAATTTCTCCATCTAGGGCTTGAAATGCAGTCTGGTGACGATGTTTTGGATTGGGCTCAAGAAGTTATTAACGCAAACATTGGTATTCCTACTATTATATCCACGCATGATTTTCTAACAACAGATGGTGAGCGAAAACAAAGGATTAATGCAGACTATTCTCGCGTTGATCCAGGATATCATAAAGCGACCGAAGAAATATGGGAAGAATTTATTGCTGTAAATGATCAAATATTTATGGTTCTAAGTGGCCATAACCATGCACAGTCCCGAAGAACGGATAAAAATAATTTTGGTAATAAAGTTTACCAAATTATGGCAGACTATCAGGATAGAGGCCAATCTCTTAGAACGGATATTAATAAACCCCCAGTAGCTCTTAGTGATGGTTGGTTGAGATTAATGGAGTTCGACATGGGGAAAGCCTTTCCTGTCATAAACGTCCGAACATATTCTACATATTATAAGAAATTCTCTTATGAAATTCCTGAATATGCTTCTTGGTATAAAAAATGGGAACATCCTGAACTTTCCGATGAAGAATTTAATGCTATGGATTATTTCTCAATTGAACTTACAGACTTTAAGGAACGGTTTGATAAAAATTAGTAATATTAACTATGTTATGTACTTTTTTTAAAAAAGTAAAAGGGGCTATTGATTGTTAAAAAGACTAAATCGCCGTGAGATATTAGAGCGTATGGCTATGGTTTCTGGTGGCGCTGTATCACTCACAGTTTTATCAGCCTGCGATGGCGGTGCATCAGTACCCAAAGATACTAAAAATATCAAACTTAAAGTTTTGAGTAAGGCAAACCTTGATCTGGTAGGGGATTTAGCTGATGCAATTATTCCTGATACAGATACTTTAGGCGCTAAATCTGTTAATGTTCATTATTTTATTGATGAACTTTTAGCTAACTGGATGACAAAGGAAGAACAGGATAGTTTTATCAAAGGCCTTAATTCCCTTGATCAGTCGATAAAATCTGAACGAGGTAATACTTTCTCTTTCCTAAGCAGGGATGAAAAGACTACGACGCTTGACAGCCTAGGGCTTGAAATTACTAAAATTACATCGAACGACGTTAATAATAAAAGACCTAAGCATATTTATCTTCAGTTACGGGAGTTAATAATTTTTGGTTATTATACATCTGAAATTGGAGCGAGTGAAGAACTTTTATATGATCCAATGCCTGGTAACTATAAAGGTTGCATTGCTTTTTCAGATGTTGGAAAGGCCTGGTCTACTTAATTCAATAAAGTCTTAAATATTCTACTCATCTTCACTGTAGTATCCTATCACATCACCTTCAGTAGTAACGCCGAGCCCGTTTAGAACACGGTTTGAATAATTAAAATAGGCAACAACTTGATTAACCTCAAGGATTTCGCCGTCAGTGCAGTCTGTTTTTCGAAGTGGAACCATGTCATGTTTTGACATTTTAGCAACGCCAGCTGTAAGTTTTTCTGTATAGTTTAAAAGTGCCAACTCCTTACCCTTAAAATAACGTTCCGGTTTGTTGCTTTCTAGTGCGGCGTATATTTCATCTGATTTTTGTTTATTGTTAATTAAACGCCTTGCATTCATAAAATGATGAGTAAGACTGTATTTACATTTATTTATAATGCTGGTGTAAGAGGCTACAACCTCTAAAAACCAAAATGGAAGTGTATTATCTGGATTGTGAAGTACGGATTTGTATATTGCCATGTGGCCGTCGATGGTATGAGGTCGTAATGACTGACAGCGCATTACATTGTCGACAGTACCATGAGGTGAGCGAGCCTTGTTGTACATGTCTTTAACGATGCCGGTGGCCTCATCGTCCTCTATCATTTTTATCCAGGCAGTCATATTATTCTCTTTAAGTTAAAGTTTTAAAATTATAAGTTAAAGGTTCAAGTAATTAGTATAAAAAATCAATAGATTATCAATTTAAGGAAATATTTTAGTTTATTTTTATTTTTCTAATTAAGCAGCTTGAGTTATGGCTTAGTTGAATAGTTCCTTTAATTCCGGCCAAGTGTCCAAACATGTTTTTGTATTTTCAAAAATGTTTGGAAAAAGCACTCCTTTGTTCCAAAGAGGCATGCCATTAACTTTAATTGTATGGCCGTGATTTGTGCAGCTTATCTCTCCTGGAGCATAGTCACCGCAGGTATGAAAATGAATATAATCAGGTTGACTAAAAACTGTATTTGACCATCGGTCAGGGTTATCACTTTCTGGCACCTTATAATTACTGCCTGGATGAATACCAGCGTGCCAGGAATGAACTACGGTAGGGTCGATATTAAACTTATTAGCCACTTGATTATAATGTTCCTTTACCTTTTTTACTTGGTCTTCCTGACCAGTAAAGCCTGTAATTCGACCTAATTTAATCTCAGCAATAATAGGTTCAATTAACTTAAGGAAATCCGGTTCATAAACCCGTGATCCTGTAGGGGCAAGATATCGATCCAGAGCCACTTGACCAGAAAATGTTTTGGCCTCTATTGGTTCGTGCACTCCAAGGGGAAAACGACGAACAGGATCGTTATCATTCCTCTTTTTTTGTGGTTTGGGAAGTGCTCCAGAAAAATTAGTGCCAAGCGGGCAGCTTATTTCAATCTTTTTAGCATTAAATAATATATCATCAACTGCATTTTTAAAATCTTTAAAAGCATTATAATTTGTAGTGCCAAATGGTGAGGAAAGCATATCCATGTCACGAATATAACACATTACAATGCGGGTACCATCTTTGGGTTGAGAAAAGCGCTCTTGGTCACCAATTCGACTAAAAAATATAGTAACAGTATTTTTTTCAATTAATTCAATAAGATCTGTATTGCGAAAATTTGTGGGGCTTCCAACTTTAGTCAGTGTCTGATTTATTCCCATTTTTTCTGCCTCTATGGCAATAAATTCAGCACTGTGACCATCGTACCAACCCAAGTCACTTTGTTCAGAAACAATTAACAGTTTATCACCTGACTTTAATTCAGCGCAGTTTATTAGTAAATTTCTTGCACCTTTAATATGATTTTCAGTAATATTAATCATCTTCTTTCTGCCTTTATTGTGAGAAATGTAAATGAAGATGTCAGAACCTCAGCCACACCATGGCTAAGCTCACTATCAAGCGTAAGGCTATCTCCTTTTTTTAAATGAATTTTATTTTGTCCGTAATTAAATTTTGCCTCGCCAGACTGCACATGCATGAAGACGACCCCATACCCTATATAGGTGGGTGCGGAGGCATCCTGCTTTTCCATAGTAACAATATGAGCTTCAAAACCAAGGTCACGACGCATGTGTGAAGCAAGGTTAATAAACTTATGGCTGTGGTTTTCGATAATTCGAGTAGAGTGAATGCCCTGTCCGTCTTTAACATGAGTATAGTCAACATGGGCGGACGCGGTGTCACGGAAAAAACTAACCATAGGCACATCGAGCGCTTCACTGAGGGAGGAGAGCGTCGAAATAGATGGCGAAACTTGACCACTTTCTATTCTACTGATCATAGCGGCTGAGATACCTGCACTTGCAGCGAGTTCTTTCGCATTAAGGCTATGGTTTTCACGCAACTCTCTGAGGGAGGTTCCAATGGCTATATCCATTTGATTATCGGGCAACAGAATGATCCTTTCTATAAGCAAAAGCTTTATCAAAACGCCAGTCAAGGTAGTCACCGCAAGTAATAGGTGGTTTACCATCCTTGAAATCCGGGCCAAAGATATCGCAGGGGTCGATGATTGTTTCTGGATTAGGGTCATATGCGAGCACAATAGAAAGCCTTTCGCGACCGGAACTATTGATCACCCTATGTTGTGTGGACTTATAAGCGCCGGCAGTCCAACGGTGGAGTAAGTCGGCAACGTTGACAATCAGCGTTTCTTGGATCGGGGGGGCTTCTATCCAATCTCCATCGCAGTTTTTTATTTGAAGGCCACCTACATTATCTTGGGCCAAGACGGTGAGGACACCAAAATCTGTGTGGGGACTAGCACCGAACTGTTCATTGATATTTTTTTCTGACTGATAAGGGTAATAAACGAAGGATCCGCGACTAAGAGGTTCATTGGAAGTCTTGAGAAAGAAGTTTTGATCAAGGTCAAGAGCTAAAGCAAATCCCCTCATAAGATATTCTGCAACCTTATGAACTCTTTTAAAGTATTCTATAGTGGAAAATTTCATATTTTCATTATTAGAGGGCCAGATGTTTTGTCCGCGGAGCGAGTGGTCTGGTTGATTTAAGTTATCAAACCCCCAAAGAAAACTTTCCTTTAGGTCAGTTTTGGCACCATCATCCATCATTGCCCCTCCTGAACCTATCCAGCCACGATGTTCATTAGTGATGGGTGTGGTTGATTTTTGAGCTTTGGTACTTCTAAAAAATTTGTAAGCTTCGGACCTTGCATTGTTGATTATGTGTTGAGGAATCCCGTGACCTTTTATATAGATAAAACCAAGGCCAGTGCTTGCCGCTCGAAGTTCTCGCGCTACACCAAGAGGATTACTCCCGTCAAGGAGTGCACTAATGTCACAGACAGGAATTTCGTCTGGTTTGGTAGTCTTGACTTTCACAAATGCCATTAAAATAAATCTCATATTACAAAGTATAAATTATGCTTTGTTTATAGTGTGAAATTTACTAATATGCAATTAATTTAATTAAAAGCAATTATATTAAGTGATATCATTTTCAAAAAATGTTGGATTTTTACCCCCAATTATAATGTCAAAATTATAGCCGCAATCAAAATCATTAGCTGTTACATTATATTTTTTGCCAATATTAGCTTTAAAGTTGTCACCCATTAGAATCCGCATGGGATCCTTATCGTTATGTGGATCGTTGGGGAAGTACATTTGTGAAATAAGGCGTGAAGAACCACCAATAATTGATACATGGATGTGCGGGGGACGCCAACGGCCAATATCAGGGCGAGCTAAGTATGCGCCCGGCTTAATTGTCCAAAATTCGTAATTACCATCGCTGTTGCTTAGGGTTCGACCTATGCCGAGAAAGTTTTGATCAATGGGAAGTCCTGAATGATCTTCATCGTGTGTATAGCCCCCATGCTGGTTGGCATTCCAAATTTCGATTAGAGCATTTTTGATAGGTCGCCCATATTCATCCATTAATTTCCCTGATACTTTGATAGCTTCTCCAGATGCGCGCGGCCTTCCTGGGGCAATCCTCGTCATATCTGCTTCAGCTAAATTAATGCCATGAATTCCTGGAGCATAAGGGACAAAGGATTTGCGTGCGGCTTCTGGTATGAGATTAAGTTTATTTCGAGGGGTTCTTTCATTTGAGGTGTTATCGGTTGGCCCGATCCCCAGCTGTCTTCCATATTTAGTCATAATTTTATTCCTAACTTAACAGATCATCAAAAAACGGAGTTTCATTCTTGCCGGCCATAATAATTTCAATTTCATATTTGTGGTCACTAATTTTATTGATCATGAGCCTTTCGCGCAATTCTTCTGGGATAGAAAGTAGAAGAGGATCATCCCTATTAGACTTTTCATCTGCAAAAAATAGCTGGGTAACTACTCGCATAATCCCGTCAGAGAATATTGTAACTGTAATATTAGGTGCTCTACCATCTGCTGTACCTGGTTTGATGGTAGTTAGGCTAAAATTACCATCTTTAGTTCTATGGCGGGTATAGCCGGTAAACCATGGATCAACCATCTCATGACTTTCTGTGTCCGCTCGGTAGTAAACCCCTTGGCTATTGGGTTGCCAAAACTCAAGCAGACAGCCGTTAGAAAGTTTACCATCGATGTCTTTTACACAACCTTTTATAGTTATTTTTTCACCCAATGGTTTGAAGACGATACCACTACGAATACTTGTCATATCCATACTATTGTTTTCACAAAGTGATGGAGGATAGTAGGGGCCTACAGTATCTTCATTAGTAGGTGTTAAACGATTGATTTCTTTATTGGAATGTGTCATTCCTTATCCTTAAGTTTTGTATGTAAAACAATTATCGTTAATTTTAGGCTATCCTATAGATGTTAGAAACTCTTCACAAGAACCATGAACGTTATTTTGTACCTGGCTTGGATCGCGGACTGCGCGTTCTGGAGATAGTGGCAAAGGCTAATAACCCACTTACTATTGCTGAAATCGCCAAAAAACTTGACGTATCCCGCTCCTCTGCCTTTCGTATTACCTACACGCTTAAACACCTTGGTTTCCTTATTACGGATAGTAGTAATAAGCTTTATGAACTTGGCCCGCGAGTTTTGAGTCTTGGCTTTTTTTATCTTAATGGCCAGGATATTATTAAAATTGCCAAGCCACATCTTGAAAAATTGCGTGATATCACTGAAATTTCTAGTCATCTTGCTATCCGGGAAGGTAGAGAAGTTCTTTATCTGGATAACATTGTGTCTAAATCTCCCTTTGTTAGCAATATTTCTAGAGGAGAGCGTCGACCTATCTATGCCAGTCCACTTGGATGGGTTTTGTTGGGTGATATGCTTGATCCAAAAGTTATCGAGCTTTTTAATAATACGAGTTTCAAAAAAATGACTAATCATACACCAGAAAATGTAAATGCTTTGATAGTACGTATCCGTGACGCGCGTAATTTGGGACATATAGTTTCCCGTGGATACGTGCAGCGGGGAGGCTCGACCATCACCGCACCGATCTTTGACGAAACAGGCGCTGTAGCCGCAGTCATTGATATTTCTGGCCCTGACAGCGGTTTTAACTTCGATAAAATTGACAGCTTTTATGTTCCTACAGTTGTGGGCGCTGCGAAAAGTATATCCAGAGACCTGGGGTTTTCGGGATAGCATTTTTATAGTCCTAATATCTCTCTCGCTTCTGCTGTGCTTGCTATATTTCCACCAAGCTCGTGTATAATATGGACAGCCTTTTCAACAAGTTGGGCATTACCAGTGCAAAGTTCACCTTTTTTAATATAAAGATTATCTTCCATACCAACGCGGACGTGCCCGCCAGCAACAAATGCTTGCGCAAGCATAGGGTATTCCATACGGCCAATTCCAAAGGCGGCCCAGATAGAATTTTCTGGTAACTGAGACCTAAGGTAAAGCATGGTCTCACTGTTAGCGGGGGCACCAAAGCGTACGCCCATGACCATCTGAACCATCACTGGAGATTTGATTACACCTTCACTAATAAAATAATTAAGTAGATGCATATCACTACTATTAAATATTTCTATCTCAGGTTTAACGCCAGCAGCATATATGCGTTCGGCCATAATTTTAAGATTTTCCGGTGTGTTTATTACTGCGGCTTGCCCTGACCACATTGTATTTAGATCAAGAGTACATATTTCTGGCTTTAACTTTTCTACGTGACTTACCCGGAGTTCTGGTCGACAAAGTGTTGAGTTTTGAGCAGCAACCATTGGATTTTCTTTATCTGGGACGAAGCGTCCCCCTTCACCTGTGGTTAGGTTTAAAATTACATCAGTGTTTTTATCACGAATACGGGTGACCATTTCATCATACAATGAAAAATCCATTGATCCTTTGCCCGTTTCGCGGTCCCTTACATGTAGATGGACTATGGCTGCCCCTGCTGATGCAGCCTCCAGAGCTGCCTCAGCAATTTCTTGCGGTGTGATGGGCAGACCTGGATGTGCCTCTCGGCTTGTTAAGTTGCCGGTTACGGCACATGTGATTATTGTTTTATTCATGTAATACCTTAGTTAATTATTTTATCTAATTGTTTTAAAAGGGATTTATGTGTTGTTTCTAATATAAAATTAAGTTCTTCATCACTAACTGTATAAGGGGGGGCGAGCAGAATATGATCTCCGTTTATTCCATCCACGCAGCCTTGAGATGGATAGCTGAGCATTCCATTCTCAAGTATATCTGACTTGATTTTACCAGCCAAATTAAATGCGGCAGGGAATGGTTCTTTTGTCTTCTTATTTTTTACAATCTCAAGCCCCCAAAAAAGACCGCGACCCCGAATATCACCTATGTTGGGGTGATCCGCGAACCGATCATTAAGCATTTTTTTAAACTTTGCACCCTGAGACCGGACCCGATCAAGTAATTGATCTTCCTCAATCACTTTAAGAACTGCAAGGGCTCCGGCACAGGCAATGGCGTGGCTCATATATGTATGCCCATTCCATAGGTTTCCAGTACCATTTTTGATTGCATTAATAACTTTTTCGTTTGCAAGTAGGGATGCTATGGGTTGATAGCCTGCTCCAAGACCCTTAGCGATTGTAATGATGTCAGGGCATGCATCTTCCGCTTCCATGGCGAATAAATATCCTGTTCGACCAATGCCACACATGACTTCATCAGCAATAAAGAGGACACCGTATTGATCACATATTTCACGAATTCTCTTAAAATAACCAGGCACGGCTGGCTCCGCTCCTAGTGAGGCGCCGGATACAGGCTCCACAACGAAGGCAGCAACCGTTTCTGGTCCTTGTCTTAATATTTCCTCTTCTAGAGTATTTGCCATACGCAAACCAAATTGTTGTTCATTTTCATTATCATTCTTAAAACGGTACGCGTAACAAGGAGGTATATGGGCTACATCGATCAACAATGGCGCAAATGGCATTTGACGTTGTTTATGGCCGCTTGTGGCCAATGCACCTAGGGTGTTACCATGATAGGATCTGTTGCGGGCAATGATTTTAGCGCGCTTCTCGTCCCCACGCTCAAGGTGGTATTGTCGGGCAAGCTTAAGAGCGGCTTCCATTGCTTCAGAGCCAGAACCAAGAAACATGGCACGCCCGCTTCCAAATCCTGCAGGAGCATTTTCAATCAAGTAAGTAGCAAGTTTTTCGGCCGGTTCATTGGTAAACACACCAGTATGGGCAAATGATACTTTATCTAACTGTTTTTTTATAGCTTCAATTACACGTTGGTTTGTATGGCCGAGACAGGAGACAGCAGCACCGCCACTGGCATCAAGGTATCTTTTTCCTGTATCATCTATAAGATAATTACCCTCCGCTCTTTTGACAGTGGGCACAGTTATACTTATATTTCTATGCAGAACGTGTGACATAATACGGATCCATTAATAATTAGTTTTATATAAGAAACAATTGTTTATTTATAAAACATATATTGAAATGAAAAACAATAAAGAATATAAGATAGTCATGATGCAACCATATGCAAATATAAAAATACTAGACCTCACTCATGTGCTCGCCGGACCATTTGCGACTTATCAGTTTGCACTTCTTGGTGCAGAGGTAATTAAAATTGAAGATCCAGCTAATCCTGACTGTGCACGTGGGCGTGGTCCAGACGCACTACAGAACGCAGAACTGCGCGGCCTTAACTATCAAGTGCAGGCATCTAATAAAAAGGCTATTACACTTGATCTTAAGACGGAAGCAGGCCAATCCATTTTTAAAGAGTTAGTAAAGAATGCAGATATTCTCGTAGAAAATTATCGTTCGGGTGCGCTGTCTAAACTTGGCCTTGCTTATAATGACCTTAAAAAAGTTAACTCAAAATTGATTTATTGCTCCCTAACTGGTTTTGGTAGCAGCGGGCCCAAAGCAGAAGTTAATGCTTATGATAATGTCATACAGGCAACCAGCGGCGTTATTACTCAGTCCGGAGGTCATAAGCCCGGCGTATCATTTGTTGACTACGCGGCGGGATATAATGCTGCGTTTGCAATATCGGCTGCGCTTCATCAGGTTAAAATGACTGGTTCTGGAACACATATTAGCTGCTCGATGCTTGAAGTAGCAATGAACCTTATGGCTCCTGAGGCAGCAGCAGCACAACATCCAATAAAGGCTCTGCGTGATAAAGAGCCAGGGATCAGTGCTTATTCTACTATGGACGGGATATTGATGATGGGTGCCTTTACTCACTCTCAGAACCGTCGAATGTGGAGGTGTTTGATAGAACTTGGTTACACTGTATCAAAAGGTTTATATGCGCCTACTGATTGGAATAGCTTGTGGGCGGCAGGAGATCAGATTAAAATTACCTTGAGTGATATATTGCTTGATAAGAATGCAAGTGAGTGGCAAAAAATATTTCATGCTGTCGGTGTTCCGGCGGAGAGAGAGCGCACGTTAGATGAGGCGGTATTAGATCCGCAGTTAGAAAATTATTTTGAGCAGGTGGAAGGCGTAACGCTTCCTAAGGCTGCGTTTCATTTCGAGGGTGGGGCAGAAATAACAACGCCACCTCCGGGTTTTAGTGAACATACTGATGAAATACTGTTTGGGATAGGTATTTCAAAATCAGAAATTAAACAGTATAGAAAAGATGGGGTAATCGCTTGACCCAGTGCTTAACTGCAAAGCTTTGGTCTAAATTGCCTGATGAATTTCATTTTAAGGGTGAGCCGACTGATTGGGTTAAAATGACGAGGCCTGGTCAGTCTCTTCACTCATTTCTTGAGGGACCAGACCTTGATAGCCATGGCAACCTTTGGCTTGTTGACGTTCCCTATGGACGTATATTTTGTATTAATCAAGATGGTGAATGGCACGTTGATAAAGAATATGATGGAGAGCCGCATTCGATTAAACAAAAATCTGACGGTAACTTTATAATTACAGATTATAAAAATGGTTTGCTTGAATATGATGGTAATGGAAATCTAAAGACATTGATCCCTGGTGATCAATTTAAAGGGCTTTCTGATTTAAGTATCGCCGAAAATGGTGATATTTGGTTTACCGATAGCGGAAGGACAAGTCTTACTGACCCAACGGGTGGCGTTTATTGCCTGCGTGCAAGCGGCGAACTTAAGCATGTGCTTGCTAACGTTCCGTATCCAAATGGTATAGCCTTATGCCCCGAGGGTAAATTCGTTTATGTGGCTGCGACCCGAGCCAATGCTGTATGGCGTTTTATGGCAAATTATCCAGACCGGACATGGCCAATGGTGGGTACTTACGTTCAAATGTCAGGTGGACTTGGCCCTGACGGACTAGCGGTGCATTCAAATGGCAACCTTGCTGTGGCCCACGCTCAGGCAGGGCGTGCATATGTTTATAACACTTTTGGTGATACCTTAGCACTTATCAAACTTCCGGATGGACTTTGGATTACAAGTTTAATTTATCAAAAAAACACCCTTTATTTAGTTGAGGCCCAAACTGGGTCCATATATTGGGTAGAACTAGAGGAATAAAATGAAAAAAGAAGATTTGCATGGCTTTGTCCCTGCGGTAGTGACCCCTTTTAATGAAGCGGGTGATATTATGGAAGATGCTTTTCAATCTCTTGTTAGTTGGCTAATTGGTCAAGGGGCTTCAGCTATCTGTGTATCTGGCGATAACGGAGAAAGTTGGGCATTGTCAGCGGCGGAAAAAGGTCGCTTAACCCGCCTGGCTGTTGACGAGTCTGCTGGGCGTGTACCAGTGATAACTGGATGTTCTGCAACAACACTTAAAAATAACATTGATTTTGCTTTGGCTGCAAAAGAAAACGGTGCTGCTGCGGTTCTATCTATGCCGCAGACATATGTACTTAAAACTACACGTGATGAGCTTCTGGGGCGGTTTGAAAAACTGACTGCGGCTATTGATATGCCTATTGTTGCCTATAATTCACCACGCCGAGCTGGGCTTAATTTAACAATTGACGATATTGGCGCAATAATGGATGTTGCTCCCATTATTGGCATAAAAGAAAGTAATCGTGATTACTTCCATCATACCCACCTTATTAATCGCTACGCGGATAAAATGGCTATTATGGTTGGGCCATGTCATTACATAATGCCTGGTATTGCTTTGGGAGCTAGTGGTTTTATTGCTACGGGACCAGAATTTTTAGGTGCTGATACTGCAAATATTGTAGCACTTGCAAAAGAAAAACCTGGAGCTAAACAAGCGGAAATTCATCATAAGCTTACGGTTCTTTATGAACTTCTTATGGGACACTCTACTTGGCCTGCAGCTTTTAAAGCAGCACTAAACTTAATAGGTCAGCCAGCTGGTGTTCCTAGAGATCCAGTTTATGCGGCTACAGACGAAGTTGTTGATTCAATAAAGAAAAAATTTGATGAATTAGGAATATCATACTGACAATGATCGTGCGGGCTGAAGAAATTTTATTCGAATTTGATGGCAAGACCTATAATGGTTTTGCAGGTGAGAGTATTGCTGCAGCATTACTGAGGGTTGGTGTTACTCACCTACGCGATGCTCCCAACTCGCAAACTCCAAGGGGGATGTTCTGCGTGATGGGCGTTTGCCAGGAGTGTGTAGTAGAAATAAATCAACGGAGGGTTGAGGCCTGTCGTACTAAAGTGTCGAATGGACTAAAGATAAAGCGAGCTGACAATGTATGACGTAATCGTTATAGGGGCTGGCCCTGCTGGCGCAACGGCGGCTCTTGAAACTTCTTCCGGGGGTTTAAAAACCTTACTCATCGACGAGCAATCAGATGCTGGAGGACAAGTATGGCGGGCAAGATCAGAATCCATACTTAATGCGCCTAAAAATAACTATAGTATAGCAGGGGATGATTTAAGATCTCGTGTTGGCGCAGGCCTGGTGAATTTAATGTTTGGTGCTCGTGTTTGGCAGATAGAAAAAACAAATGATTATTGGACCCTTGGAATTCAAGGCTGCGAAGAAAAGCAAGTGAAAGCAAAAAAATTAGTTATTGCCACCGGTGCTCAGGAAAGGGTTATTCCAGTTCCAGGGTGGACCCTCCCAGGAGTATTTGGTCTAGCTGGAGCAACTGCACTTTTTAAGGAGCACATGATAATACCGGGGCGGCGTACTATTGTTGCAGGAAATGGTCCGTTGCTTTTTTACGTTGCCAGTGAGGTTTTAAGACTCGGTGGTCAGGTGTCGGCAGTTGTTTCGTTGAATAGTCGCAAGGATTGGTTAAGTGCACTGCCCGCGATGCTTAGAAACCCTTCGCTTATCATTCAGGGCTTAAGGTGGATGATTTCACTGTATAAAAATCGGGTGCCCATTTATTGGCAATATGCAGTTAAAAGTGTAGCAGGTGAGAGTTCAGTCGAAGGGGCAAATATTTGTGCGGTGGATAAAAACTGGAGTTTAATAAGTCAAGAGGAACAGTATATATCAGCTGAAAGCGTTTGTTATGGCCACGGGCTTATGCCAGCTATTGAGGCAACCCGCCTAGCTGGTGCAGATCATCACTTTGATGAAAAGTTGGGTGGCTGGGTGCCCACGCTTGATAAATATGGCCGTACGTCCATATCTGGTCTCTATGCTTGTGGCGACAATGCAGGAATATTGGGTGCAGATGCTGCCCCTCATCGCGGAGGGCTCACCGCAAATGCTATTTTTGAAGATACTGGAATGAGTAACCGTGTTGACATCAACCAAATAGCATATGAAGCTTCAATAAAATTTGGCCTGGCGGCTACAAAACTCTCTATTCCAAGGGCAGGCTATGAGAGCTTTATTTCGGCAGAAACAGAAGTCTGCCGTTGTGAGGGGATTAGCCGTGCCGAGATTGATTATGAAATTAAAAACGGATCTCTTTCTCCCGACGCCATTAAGTCAGGCACGCGCTGTGGCATGGGGCCATGTGGTGGTCGTTATTGTAATGAAAGTGTTTCCATTCTTACTGAATATTTAACAGGTAAAAATCGTAAAGAAATAGGAATTCCAAGTGCGAGACCGCCACTGAGACCAGTATGTATGGATAGTGTGTCTAATGAGCTTGATTATAATGACCTTCCTATTCCAGGGGTATCACCTCTATGACGGGTACGTTTGACATAGCGGTTATTGGTGGTGGGATAATGGGCTGTGGTGCAGCCCTCCAGCTTGCTGCAGGCGGTATGAATACGGTCATTCTTGAACAAGGTGATATTGGTGGTGGCGCCTCCGGTGTTAATGCGGGGACCCTTTCCATGCAAATAAAAAGAGTTAAGCTTATGCCATACGCTATTAAAGGTCATGCAGAATGGGAAAGTATGGGTTCTGCAGTTGGCTTTACAAAAACTGGGGGATATACACTTGCTTTTAATGACCGCGAAGCGGAACTGCTTAATAAACGCATGAATATGAAGCGAGAAGCGGGTGCCAATATTACCTTCATAACACCAAATAAATTAGAAAATATTGAACCACATTTGACAAAAAAAATTGTAGCGGCCAGCTATTGCCCTGATGATGGTTTTGCAAATTCGTCTCTAACGGGTCAGTATTACCGCAATAAAATTGAAGATGCGGGCATTCATTTTTTTGAAAGGTTTAAGGTCACCAGTATTCGGCGTACATCAGAGGGGTATGAAATAAATTCAGGCGGTCAGACAATATCAGCGCGGCGCATATTGTTAGCTTGTGGGGGTTGGATGAAAACTATTGCAGCCATGCTGGGGGCAGATTTACCAATTAGGGCTAGGGTGAATACGGTTTCGGTGACAGAACGTGCTCCAAAACTTATGAATTCTGTTATTGGCCATGCTACGGGTCTTCTTACTATGAAACAGAAAGCGAATGGTACAGTACTTATTGGCGGTGGTTGGCAGGGTAAAGGAAAACCAGAGGATGGGCGAGGTAACGTTTCGATTGATAGTCTCATTCCTAATCTGCAACTAGCTCAATTTGTTGTTCCCGAACTCTCAAAAATTCGCATTGTTCGATCGTGGACTGGCTTTGAATCAAATGTTCCCGATTTTTACCCTCTTGCTGGAAAGCTCCCAAATAATGATAATGTATTTATTCTTGGCTGCGTGCGCGGTGGTTATACAATAGGGCCTTATATTTCAAAATTAATGGGCGATTATATATTGGGTGAAGAGCTGGAATTACCACTTTTTGATCCATCACGGAAAATGGAAGAAGGAAAATTGATATGAAATTAAACACACTCGAGGGTAAAGTTGCAATCATCACAGGTGGTGGTACGGGAATAGGTGAGGCCGTTGCAAATACGTTTGCAGATCACGGTGCTCACGTAGTGGTAACTGGGAGAAGCCTTGAGACAATTTTGCCGGTGGCAGAACGTAATAATGGGACAGCTATTGTCTGTGACGTTTCAAAGTTTGAAGATGTTCAAAAACTTTTTACTAAAGCCCAGTTAATCAATGGTCATATTGATATTTTAGTTAACAATGCGGGTATTCCTGGACCAGTGGCCCCAATCGCTGAGGTGAATGTTGATCAATGGAGAGCGTGTGCCGAGATAAATCTCTTTGGTGCAATGCATTGTATGCGTGAAGCTGCGAGAATAATGTGTGCACAAAAATCAGGTTCAATTATTAATATGTCGTCCTTGATGGGCATTGAGGGATATCCGATGCGCTCAGCTTATACTGCTACTAAATTTGCACTTGTTGGCATGACAGAAGCAGTTGCACGCGAAGTTGGACCGGATAATGTAAGGGTAAATGTTCTTCTTCCAGGTGCTGTATCGGGTAAAAATATGGATCGAATTCTCGAACATCGTGCTAAAGCAGAGGGCAGGCCGGCAAGTGAAATAGAGCGTGAAAATTACACCGATGTTGCAGCGCTTAAACGTTGGGTCGACCCTGAAGAGGTTGCAAAAGCAGCCCTGTTCTATGCATCGGATGCATCAAGCGCAGTTACTGGTGATAAAATGAAAGTCTGTTGTGGTAGATTTTAGAATATAAAATAGAGGAAAATAGATGTCAGTAAAAAACATAACAAGAAGAGAGTTTTCAAAAGGTGTGGCAGCATCGGCTGCTGGAATTACTCTCGTGTCGGCGACGGATATCGCTAATGCTCAGGAGATAGTATCATCATCAAAACATAAAAATGTTCTTATAATTATGATGGATCAGGAGCGTGCTTGGTCAACCTTACCTAAAGGACTTAAACTTCCAATGCGTGAAAAGTTTGCCACACAGAGTGTTTCCTTTGAAGAATTTAATATAGCTACTCTTTCCTGTGCCCCCTCGCGGTCAGTTATTTATACGGGCCAACATGTTCAGCAAACCACAATTTTTACGAACCCCGGACTTGGCGAGGGAGACCCAATACTTAATGTGAATAATACACCAACTATTGGACAAATGTTTAAGGGGCTTGGTTATAAAACTGCCTATAAAGGTAAATGGCATCTCTCTGTTGGGTTTGATGAGGATAATTTAGATGCGCTTGCCGAATACGGTTTTGATGAATGGCATACAGAGGGTGACACTGCTGGCATCGTTTACGAAGGGGCGGAAAAAGATAGTAAGATTTTGTGTAATGCAAAAGATTATCTAAAACGTCAGCAGGGTGCTGACGAGCCATGGCTTCTTGCAGTTAATTTCGTAAACCCGCATGATATTATGTGGCTAGATGCTAATGGTAAGCAGGCAGAAACTCGACTGCGCCCCGGCCTTGTCAGTGAAATGCGTCCTGCGCAGGATAAATACCCATATAATTACGACTTTGGTTTTGATGTTCCTGATAACTTTTATGATGATCTTAGTAAAAAACCTGAAGCACAAATGGAGTTTGTAAAATTAGGTCAATACTTTTACGGTGAGCAGGAGGTTTCTGACGAAGAGGCGTGTCGCAATGT
This sequence comes from Emcibacteraceae bacterium, assembly GCA_905612225.1. Taxonomy (GTDB): domain Bacteria; phylum Pseudomonadota; class Alphaproteobacteria; order Sphingomonadales; family Emcibacteraceae; genus Pseudemcibacter. Next base: position 51,073 of record CAJQRG010000006.1, read on the forward strand.
GATTAATTATTATGCCGCTTGCCTTGTGGATTCTGATAAAATTATTGGTGATTTGTTAGCCGCGGTTGATGTCTTAGGAATGTCAGACGATACTATTGTTATTTTAACTGCTGATCACGGTGAAATGGGTGGGGCCCACGGCCTTCGCCATAAAGGTCCATTTATGTATCGGGAAAATTTAAATATTCCACTTGTCATTCGTGACCCTGACGGCGAGAAAGGCATCAAGTCAAATGCATTAATGAGTGCCATTGATTTTGGACCGACACTCATTGGCCTTATAGGGGAGGATTATAAATCTGTTGAGGCACGGCTTAAAGGATATGATTATTCAAATATTGTAAAAGGTGTGAGTGCTAAAGACCAACGTGATGAAATTCTTGTTTGTTTCAGTAATACAACACAGGGTAACTCAAGGCTTGAAAAAATAAGAATGGTTCAAAAAGAAGCAGAGAAAAATGGTGCCCCGGCAGTTCAGTTTAGTTATCCTGATGACTTTATACAATTTGATAAAAGAACGCTTGGTCGTGGCATAATTACCTCTAAGTATAAGTATTCACGTTGGTTTACGCCAGGTGACCACCATTTACCTAAAACATGGGAAACTTTGGTAGGACGCAATGATTTGGAGCTTTATGATTTAGATGCTGACCCCCTTGAAATGACTAATCTTGCTGAAAACCCCGAAAGTCAACGAGAATTGATTTTAGATCTTAATAATCGTCTAAATAGGCTCATCAATAAGGAAGTAGGGGAAGATCTTGGTGCTCATATGCCTGGAGAGCATAGTACTTGGACGTCGAAAATAGAATAGAATAGGGTAAGATAAAGGAGCTTAGTTTACATAATAATTTATTATGTCTTTAAATAATTATAAATTTGAATATGAAAAGGCCAATTTGAGACTGCCTAAACCTGTGCTTTAGCCAACATCTATACTTTTATTGTTAATTTCATTAGGATTTACCATATAAATATATTACGTGCACCTATCTTTAGCATATTAATATTAGGTTTACTTGCTGTTGCAACTTTCTATTAAGTTATAGAATAGGGATAGAGGTTAATATAGTTAACGGAGATAATTTATGAATATTACGGATAAAGATATTGAAATATATCGACGTGATGGTGTTGTAAAATTAAGTGGTGTGTTTGACCTTAAGTGGGTTGATTTTATGCGACAAGCGACTGAAGAATGCATGAATAAGCCAAGTGAAATGGCCGAGGAGTACGCGGATAGTAAAAAATCTACAAGATTTTTTGGGGATCAGTTTTTATGGACTTATAATGATAAATTTAAAAAATTTATTATGGAAAGTGAAGCGGCAAAAATTGCTGCATATCTCATGGACGCTAGTAAAATAAATATGTTTTTTGACCATTTGCTTGTCAAGGAGCCGGGATCGGTTGAACCAACACCTTGGCACCAGGATGCCCCTTACTGGAAAGTCAAGGGTACTCAAGTTTGTTCAATATGGTTTGCAATGGATAATGTCACTGAAGAAACTGGCGGCGTTCGCTATGTAAAAGGTTCACACGCTACAGGTAATAGATATCGCCCTCAGAGTTTTAATGGTAAAAATAACGATAATTATGGTGATGGTTTACTCAAAGTTTTACCTGATATTGATGCGACAGTTCCGGAAGATCAAATCATTTGTTATGATTTGCAGCCTGGTGATTGTCTCGTACATAATTTTAATACTATTCATGGTGCAAAAGGAAATGCCACCTCAAAGGTTCGTAGGCGTGGCTACGCCACTCGTTGGACGGGGGAAGATGTAGTTTGGGATCCTCGGCCAGGAACAGCTGATATTGTCTCTGACCCCGGACTTTCCCCCGGTGACCCTATGGATAGTAATTTATTTCCCGTTATATGGAGAAAATAATAAATATTCTAAATTTCTTCTTCTGCTAAAACAAGTTCTTCATTTTTGATTTTAAACCTTAACTTTGGCCTATTATCGCAGGCTTCTAGTGCCTTGGTTAGTTCGCGTAAGACAGCATTAACTTTATTTGATTTTACTGCTTTTTCAAGAGCAAAGTTAAGAAATGCAGCTGCAGGCTCTGTATTTTTTTCTATTCCAAATGCTAGAAGGCAGGGGATTCCATTTCTGATTTTCTCCATAATAAATCGAGCAAATTTTCTATTTTTTGATAATTTATTTCTATCAAGAACAGTAAAGCGAAAACCAGTTTGTTCGGCAAATGGACCGGGAAAATTTTCTCTAGCAAATTCTATCATTATTTGATTTTGATCGGGTCGCCAGCTATCATCAAGGTCTTCCATGGTTCGCCAAGCACAATAAAATTTTTGACAAACGGGCGGCCAGGATGGGTAAAGGGAACATCCTCCCTGAGGTCTTAGGTTATGACAGTTTGTATTTGCTGTTTTTTTAAGTTCAGGCGTATTAATTGAAACTGTTCTGCAGCAAACTTCGCAATCGCCGCATTCTCTTCCTTGAACTAGATAACTATTATTCGTTTTATTGTACAAGTTTTCTACTCACTTGGTTTTATCATGTTAATTTATACCATAACAACAATCCTAACAACAAACGTTATATAGCTGCAAACTATTTAATTTACCCTCCGATTAAAATGACCATATGTACATTTGATATTTTACATCGTACATTAAAAGTTGGAGAAAATATAAATGGTTGATCTTATAATTTATGGTGGAACAGTTGTTACAATAGACAAGGACCGTAGAGTAATTAATGATGGCGGGGTTGTCATTGATAAAGGTCTTATAGTTTTTATAGGTACTTCAAAAGCTGCTAAAGATACCTTCAGTGCAGAACGCACAATTAATGCGGAAGGTAAAGTTATCATGCCTGGATTGATTGATGTACATGCCCATGCTGGTCATGGCTTAGTTAAAACTATGGCCATGAACAGTGATTGGGAAAGAAACTGCGGCACGATCTATACGTCTGGTTCAACTCCTGAATTTTGGTATGCGGAAGCACGCTTGGCAGCTCTAGAAAGACTTCGTTTTGGTGTAACATGTGGCGTTTCATTGCTTGGTGGGGGTGATACAATCATGCGAACAGATGACCCTATTTACGCAAATGCCCACTGTAGGGGGGTAGCTGAAGTAGGTACAAGGTCAGTTGTTGCTATTGGACCAACACGCGCTCCACATCCATTAAAATATTCGCGGTGGGATGGCAATAAATCTACAGAATACGATGTTGACTTTAAGAAACAAATTGCAACTTGTGAGAAAATATTATCGCGCTGGAATAGATCCATTGATGAGCGCATAATGATTGCTATGATTTATCCTGTTCTGCGGAATGAACATAAAGAAAATATGTCGTTCGTAGATTTTGAAGAAGCCGTCAGTCAAGTTAAATTTGTTCGTGAACTATCTAAAGAGGCAAATGTAATTTTCACTCAAGATGGCCATACCGGGGGTTCCATAAAGCGAGCTGATGACTTAGGGTTATTAGGACCAGATGTACTACTTTCACATGCAACAAACTTATCTAAGGAAGAAATAGAAATTTGCGCAAAAACAAATACACGTATTGCCCATAATCCATCTGCTGTTGCATCAATTTACGGATACTGCCCAGTTATAGACTTAATTGATGCTGGCGTAGTTGTTGGCCTAGGTTCTGACGCTACAGCACCAGACAGGTCCGGGGATATGTTTCGCCACATCCAACAATTAATGCATTATCATAGAACTCATTATCGTGATGCATCATATATGCCACCAGGAAAAGCTCTTGAAATGGCAACTATTGATGGCGCAATAGCTCTTGGATTAGATCATAAAATTGGATCCTTAGAAATAGGAAAATGCGGTGATATTATATTAATTGATATGCAATCTGCCCATCTACATCCGGTTAACATGGAACCGTATAGGTTAGCTTGTTTTGCCAATGGTAATGACGTTGATACGGTAATCGTGGGAGGGGAAGTTATGATGGAAAATAAATTGCCTACTCGGGTTAGTAAAGAAGAAATATTGAGTCAGGCCCAAAATGAAACAAATAAAATGATAAATCGCATGAATGCTAAGCCATTTCTTGAATTACCAGATGGTTTTTGGGGTAAAACACGATATTTATGATGAGAAATAAATGAAATTACTTATTTATATTTTAACTTTTAGCGCTCTATTTATTCTTTCTAATCTTGCAGTTGCACAAAATGTCGTGTCCGTCGGTAATGATAAGTTTGATAGGCATGATGACGAACTTCACGTTGGGTTAGTTATCACGACACCGCCGCGTTCTTATTATACAAATTCCGATCCATCTCAGCCTTTAATAGGTTATGAACCGGATATTTTGAACGAAATAGCGAGAAGGTTGAATAAAATAATTGTTTATTATGATGTCGCTTGGACGGGTCTATTCACTGGATTATTATCACAAAAGTGGGATATTGCCGCATCTAATATCTTCATAAATGAAGAACGACAAATTATGATGGATTTCTCTGAACCTCATTTTGATACAGGCATGGGGATGATTGTAAGTGTTAATTCTAATATTTCATCTCTTGATGATATTAAGGGTAAAGTATTAGGGGTGGATATTGGTTCAGGAGCAGAGGTTTGGTTACGCGAGAATATGGATCAATATGGCCCTTATGTAATTCAATCATATAATGGTACTCCCGATGTATTTTTAGACGTTCAAACTGGCCGCTTAGATGGAGGCGTTTCTGATTTAAGTATTATTGACTGGTATGTGGAAAGTCATAAAATGCGTTTGAAACGCGGTGCAACGCTTGGTGAACCCTATAAAGTGGGATTTGCTTTTAGGAAAAAATCACCACTCATCGAGGACATAACCAAAGCAATTAGGGAGATGAAAAAGGATGGAACGATAGGTAATATATATAAAAATTATCATGGTGTTTATCCAGACAAAAATAACTCTGCCTATATACTTTATGAAGAAATGGAGAAGTAAAGCCATGGCTCTAAATATATATAAATATCTACCTAATTTAAGTATCTTTGTGGCCATAGTGCTGTTGGTGGTATATGGAATATTTTTTTCAGCCGCTGATTGGTCTCTATTCCAGGAACAGTTCTTTAATTTTGAAAAGATGCAGGGGCGGTATCATATTTTTATATCTCCTTTAATTTTGATTTTAAAAATATCATTTTTTAGTTGCTTTTGGGCTACTCTCATTGGATTTATCATGGCAGTAGTAAGAAATTTTAACAATATTTTTTTAAACCGATTTATTACGGCTTATGTAGTCCTATTTCGTTCTATTCCAGCTATGGTTCTAGTGGTTTTGGTATACTTTGCCCTGCCATATGTCGGCTTGAACTTGATTTCAACAAGTTCTGTTATTGCATCACTTTCATTACTTTTTAGTGCCTATACTACCGAAATTTTTCGTTCTGGAATAAATTCAGTTGATCGTTTTCAGCTCGATGCTGCTAATGCTTTAGGGATGGGAAGTATGCAATCGATGAGATGGGTTATTTTACCACAAGCGTTAAGAATTATTATACCTCCACTTACTTCTGTATTAATTGATATTTTAAAAACGACTTCTATTGCCTACGTAGTTGGCGTGCCAGAATTAATCGCTAGAGCGCGTCAAATGGAAGGAGTGATTGGTTCGGTAACACCATTGATATTTGTTTCTTTCCTTTATTTTATAATTATTTTGCCGGTGGTTTTATTCTCAAGTCGATTAGAAAAACGAAGTCGTCGCTGGAGTAAAAGTTAAATCATGTTAGATTTTGATATTAATGAAATTAAACATATTTTCTTTAATATGGAAGTTATGGAGGGGCAGTGGGGGTTATTATTTTCCGGATTATGGGTCACTGTCAAGATAGCTGCCGTTTCAATAATTTTTTCTACAATACTTGGCTTACTTGTTGCTATCGTTAGAATACAAAATAATTCTGCTTACAATTTATTGTTAATTGCGTATTTGGAGTTTTGCCGTGCGACGCCGATTGTAGTTGCATTAATAGTTGTTTATTTCGGACTTCCTTTTTTAAATATTACTTTCTCACCTTTCCAGTCTGCAGTGATTGTTATCGTATTTGTGCACACGGCTTATATTGGTGAAGCGTTTAGATCTGGAATATTAGCGATTAATAAGTCCCAAAATGAGGCGGCGCAGTCACTTGGCCTTAATCAAATACAAACTTACCAATATATTTTGGTGCCACAAGCTTTTCGAATTGTATTACCAACGCTTGCAAATCAATGGACTGGTATTATAAAAGATACCTCAATTTGTACTATTTTGGCCATCACTGAACTTCTTAAGGCAGCCCAAATTATTGCAGCTTGGAAAGCTAATCCAACCCCATTAGTCATGAGTACTTTAATGTATCTTCTTATTCTTATTCCTTTAACCATCTTTACTATGAGACTTGAAAAAAATGCGAGAATAAAAAAATGAAAAAGAAAATTCATTCAGAGGCAATACTCCGTATTATTGGGCTGAACAAATATTTTGGTGAGGAACATATTTTAAAATCAATATCTACGACCATTAAAAAGGGGGAGGTTGTCGCCATTATGGGGCCGTCTGGAGGAGGTAAGAGTACCTTTATTCGTTGTATCAATAGGATTGAAGAACCAACCACCGGCCAAGTATACTTTGGTGATTTGGAGGTTACAGGTTCAAAAAATAAAATATGTGACATAAGACGAGATATTGGTATGGTTTTTCAAAATTTTGCTTTATTTCCTCATTTAACTGCTCTTGAAAACATCATGCTTGCACCAACAAAGGTAAAAAAAATATCTAAGGAAAAAGCAAAACTAAAGGCAATGGCTTTGCTCAAAAGAGTAGGACTTGAAGATAAGGCTAATAGCTTTCCAGAACAACTTTCTGGGGGACAGCAACAACGTGTTGCTATTGCAAGGTCGCTTGCCATGGACCCAACAATACTTCTTTTTGATGAACCAACATCTGCACTTGACCCTGAGATGGTTCGAGAAGTTCTTGATGTTATGGTTTCGCTTGCTGAGGAGGGAATGACTATGGTTGTTGTAAGCCACGAAATAAATTTTATTAAAGAAGCGGCATCGCGAGTTTTAGTTTTGGTTAATGGAGAAATCATTGAAGATGGATCATCAAAACAAGTAATTGAAAAACCAAGTCATCAGAGAACAAAAGAATTTTTAGGGAATTTATTGTAATATATATTCTATAATAATTAAGGGAATACTAAATATGTCTAAAATGAATGATATTTTATTATCATCTGCTGAAAAACAAACTCTTACTGAAAAAATAGAAAATAAAATGAAAAGTAATGGTTATGATGCGTTGCTTGTTTTTGGCAGTAGCAATATTACCTATCTATCTTGTGGAATTGTTTTTCCGTATTTGGATCAAAAGGTTGTACAGCCAGTAGCACTTTATATTTGTTATAAAACTGGTAAGCGTATCATTGTATGTACAAATGATCTTGCTGATATCCCCAAACAATTAAATTGGAACGGGGAAGTTGTTATATATAACCTTAATGAGCAAACGCCAGAGGCATCAATTGCTGAAGTCCTTAAAAACTATATTTCTAGCAAAGTGGCTATTGATGAAAACTATATGACTGCAGCACAAATTAAAGCTCTAAAAAAGTCGATAAGTGGGCTGGTGACTGTAAGCGGTGATCAAGTATTTGATGATTTAAAACTTCTTAAGACAGATGCAGAAATAAGATTACTTGAAATTGCCTGTAGAATGGGTGACCGGGGTTTTATCAGCGCTTTAAACCATAGTGAAGGGGCGGCCTTGGATGCCCTTAGTTACCCACTTTGGGAATATGCGGAACGTTTTCGTGTTCATGTAGGTGAATATGGAGGGTCTTGTGTGGGCAACATGGTCGTAGTTCAAGGTAAGGATTGTAAAGAATTGTATGCTAGATGCGAACCAAGGGCTGTTTTAAACGAAACTGGTTTTGTTCGATTGGAGTACTCTCTGCATAATTCTGGTTATTGGATCACAGGCTCAAGAACTGTTTACTTGGGTCAAACTAATGAACAAGCAGAGAGAGCGTGGAAGAATAATCAAACTTTAAAAAATATTGCCCTAAAAAATCTCCGTACAGGTGTAAAATCAAGCGAAGTCTATAATGCGGTTAAACGTTTAAGTGAAGAATTAAATATACCATTTTGGGAGGGTATTGATTTAGGTCACGGCGTAGGTACCAGAGAGCGTGAAGCACCATTTTTAGCTCCCTATGATGATACTTTAATAACTGAGGGCATGGTCATAGTATTGGGAGTTTACACCTACGGAAATGATAAAGAATTGATCTGTAATAAAGATGTGTATGTAGTCACAAATGATGAACCGCGCCTACTTAATTGGTATAAAAACTGGGATGATCTATACATTCTTTATGGCACATCAGCCCGTCACGGTTAATAAAGGAAAATTGACATTATGAATAATCTTGAGCAAGAAATAACTAAAAAAATAACTACAATTATCGATGTTAATCACCTTGATGTACTTATTATTTCGGATATCTATAATATTCAATATGCTACTAATATTAAAATTCCGTGTGCCCATGCACAATCCGACTTACGGATGTTCGCACTCTTAAAGAAAAACAACAACCCAATAGTAGTTGTGCCAAAGTGCTGGGAAAACTTTGTTAAAGAATCTAATCATAATGTTGATGTTTTTGCTTATTCTTTGCAGCATGATCAATTGGCAAGCGCTATTAAAATGGTATTTAAAAAGTGTAGTTCAGCAAAACGCTTTGGCAGCGATGATGAACTAATTTCAATTAAAATAAGTGAAATGATAAAAAAAGAAATTGCTGCATTGGGAAGCGAACACATTGCGTGTGCGGATGATATTATGGGTGCACGATCAACAAAAACAAAGACGGAAATTAAACATTTAAAGTCAATTGCTATGAAAACTGACCATGCAATCAATGGATATTATCACCATTTAATTGCAGATAGATCAAAATCATCAATGAGTATTTCAGAAAATTTACGTATTCACAGTTTAGAGCGTGACATCTACCTTGAAGGTTATAATGCCTGTTCACGTGGAGTTATTGGCAATAGCATATCGAATATATGGTCTTATGCGCCAAAATTTGGTTTTGCGGCAAGTGACTTTACAGAGATCGGGGACACAATTATTGCTGACGCAATGAATAATGAGAACGGGTATTGGAGTAACTCAACACGGATTGCCATTATGTCTGAAGAAATGAGTGATGAACAAGAAATTGCATATAGGCATTTAGTGGAATTACGTAAAATTCTTTGCAATTCATTAAGGGTAGGACTTAGGTGTTGCGAAGTTTATCAAGATGTAGTGGAAAAAGCGACAAACTTAGGTATTGAAATCATTGACGGTCATGCATTAGGTTTTAATGTTGGCGTATCTCCGATGGAAGGTCCATTTTTAAGTTTGGGGGACCAAACAATACTTAAAAAAAATATGATACTTATCCTTGACGGTTTAGTTAAGTATAAATCTCTATTCTATCGATCACGAGATACTGTCTTGCTAGACATAGATGAAGTTAAAGTAATCAATGATTATAAGTCTTGGGAAGAACCATATTTCGCCCTAAATACTATTTAAAATTAGTTACTTAGGATGAATAAATGGCCAATAATACCGCCCCATATTACAACTATCTGTCGTTTTAAATTGTATTTACATAAGAAATAATTCATATAAATTAATAATTTATAGTGTTTATTGGTTTTTATTGGTGTTTTGTGGTATGGTATATTTCTTTACAATATATGGTTAGGCTTGTGGGTTAATGGATTTTAAATTACCAAAAATTAATAAAAGTCTGCACTGGACAACAGATTTGAGCGAAAGGGCCCTTCTTGCTATTATTGGAATAGCAACCTGTATTGCAGCTGGTCAATATTTGTTTTCAATGTTTCAAGCAAGAGAGATCCTTCTTTCAGATCTTTTCTTACTATTTATATATGTTGAAATAATAGGAATGGTTGGAGCTTTCTATAGCACAAATAGAATTCCTGTTACTCTCCCTATCATTATCGCAATTACGGCTCTGTGCCGATTAATTGTTATGCAAAGTAAAGACATAGACGCTTTATTGTTGATGGGGGAAGCAGGGGCAATATTAATTTTATCTATATCTGCTTATATTATGAGTTTAAAAGATAAGTTAAGTATTGAAAAAGAAAAAGAAAAAGATAAAGAAAAGAATAAACTTCTATAAAAATATTCCTTACTGATGCTTGTTAAACCACTCACTCGATAGTCTCTGGCCCACAGCTATTTGCGGTTTTGTCATTTTTTTTTCAATCATTTCTTTGTTTGTCTTAGCAATAGCATATCCCTGAGCAGCAGCTAGACTTAGCCACTTATATGCCTCTACATAATCCTGTGGAACGAGCCTACCAAAATAATACATAAAACCAAGATTTATTTGAGCTTTGGCATTGCCTTGCTCTGCAGCTAGCCCGTACCACGATACAGCTTTTTTACTGTCCTGTGGAACCCCTTTACCAATATCATACATCCTGGCAAGATTGGATTGAGCACGATTATCCCCCTGATCTGCAGCTAAGCGATACCACTTCACGGCCTCTACATAATCCTTAGAAACGGCCCTACCACTCTTATACATGTTACCAAGGTTACATTGAGCAGAACCAAGTCCCTGATCAGCGGCCAAGCGATACCACTTTACAGCCTCAACATCATCCTGAGAAACCCCAGTACCATCAAGATACTTGTTTCCATTATCATTTTGAGCATTAGCATCTTTGAGATTAGTTATGTCTTGTGTTAGAGTATTAGTCTTTGTTGTTACTTTAATTTGTTCATTTTTCATTCCTCACTCTACCCAGAAATTATTAAGTTAGCAAACTAACTCTATAGTCTAATAGTATGTTGTTTTAAAAACCGTACAATCTAATTAATAAACTGATGGTCTCATCTAATTTCCTAGGAATTCCTATATAAGTATTATAAATAAATAATTTAACATCACTTAATGTAGGGTGGTTCATACTGTTGCTGTGCCTTATCAAAGTATTGTAAAACGATTAAGACAAGTTCAGTTTTAAGGTATTACTAAGTGTTAAGTATCACTGCTAGTTCGGATAGTTCCTTTTTAATACTTATTTTCGACTTTTAAAATATTTTAAAGATATGGCCATTTAACAAAATATTGGCTACACAGAATGGGAAAAAAAGTTAATTTGACAGTACTCAAAATCTTAATTTTTTGAGTTTTTCTTAGGATATATATTTGGAAATATCATACAAAAAAAGAAAAGTAATTTGGGGGTTAATGGTATTGGTAGTAGTGATTTTATCACTTTTACCTCAAGATCAAATTTCTATTCAACTGCCATTTACTGATAAAGAAGCTCATTTTTTCACTTATTTTATCCTCACCTTTATTGCGCTTTTATCGTCTAATCAAAAGCATTCTTTATTATCAATTTTGGCGATACAAATTTTAATTGGCATCTTTTTGGAAGTTACACAAATATTTGTTCCTGGCCGCACTCCAGAATTTCTTGATTTGCTAGCAAATAGTTTGGGGGTTTTATTTGGGGCTTTGGTATATTTTCTCTTTAGAAAAATAAAACCAACAGCTTAAAACTAAATTAGCCTAAGGATAAATAATTTATTTAAATAGATTTTTCATACCTCACTTTACCCAAATACCAGTACGTGAGCTAAATTAAACTAAGGTCAGGTATATACTGAGATTGCAATGATGTGAAAAACGGATATATTTCGCAAGAAAGATTTAGCACTATCGCTAGTCAACTGAAGCACTTTTTTCAACATGTGGGATTTAGAATGGTTATATCTGAGCAAGAGCTAGAAATACAGGCACAAAATAACGTATACGAAACGGATGACTTGATTGCACAATACTGTGAATTTCATTACGGCAATGAATATTTTTCTGTGAAAAATTTTCCAGTCACATGCGTGCAAGCGCTTATGAAAAACGTTCAAACTAATAATATTACTACAGACAGGGCGCTTGATTTAGGATGTGCAGTAGGTCGGTCCTCATTTGAGTTGGCGAAGAATTTTCTGCATGTGGATGCGTTAGATTTTTCTGCAGGTTTCGTGCAACAAGGAGCAAAGTTGCAGGCACACAATCGGCTGCGATATACGGTTCCAGTTGAGGGTGAAATCATTGAGTACAAGGAAGTCTTGTTAGATAAGCTAGGTTATGGTGAAGTGAAGGATCGCATTGATTTCCAGCAGGGTGACGCTTGTAACCTCAAGCGGCAGTTTACTGACTACAATGTGGTTTTCGCCGGAAATCTAATCGACCGGCTCTACGATCCAGCGTTGTTTCTCAGAAAAATAGAAGATCGCATAGTGCCTGGTGGTTTGTTAGTCCTTACATCGCCTTATACTTGGCTCGAAGAATATACTGATAAGAGTAATTGGTTGGGGGCGAAAAAGGTGAATGGTGAAAATTTCAGCACTCTGGATGCGTTGAAACAGCAACTTTCAGACAGCTTCGCTTTTGAAGAAGCGCTGGACGTCCCATTTGTAATACGTGAGACTGCCAGAAAGTTTCAACATTCGGTGGCGCAGATGACCCTATGGCGTAAGCATAAAGACAACAGTATGGAATTTTACAGGTGAGGGCTTAAATTTAGTGTAAATTTAACTAATTGATTTAAATAGATAATATAGGGTGAGTGGCGGAGAGGGAGGGATTCGAACCCTCGAAGGAGTTGCCCCCTTGCTAGTTTTCAAGACTAGTGCATTCAACCGCTCTGCCACCTCTCCATAAGATGTTCGCGCGATGTATGTGATAGGAGGATTTAACGGATCAGAGACTATTGGTCAAGCATAGATTAGGTTCTTTTCATTAATCTCATACTTTTTTAGAGAATTTCTTATTTGCCTTTGAAACGCGGTAATTTTTAAACTATATATATTATTACAAAATATTTGAAAAAATATAAAGGGTAAACAATGATCAAAGTATTATTTATAATTATTGCTTCAATATCGTTCATTTCGAATGCAAATGCGCAACGTCAGGTAGTTGATAATCCCCTATCTTTTGTTGTATGGCTCGAAGAATTTAAATTAGAGGCTCTACAAGGAGGAATAAGTCAAGAAATTCTTGATGTTACATTTGATGGTCTGTTGCCTAACCCTAAAGTAGTTGATCTTGATCGTCGTCAGCCAGAATTTACCCAATCTTCATCAGAATATATAAAAGTTCGTGTCAGTGAGACACGTATTAAAAACGGTAAAAAGAGAATGGCTGAATTACAACCAATCCTTGATCCATCAGCAAAAACTATAGGCGTTCAAAAACGTTTTATTGCTGCTATTTGGGGGATGGAAACTAATTATGGGTCCTATACTGGTAATTTTAATGTCGTCCGTTCTTTAATGACACTGGCTTATGATATGCGCCGCAGTGCTTTTTTTAGAAGAGAGCTTCACAAAGCTCTTGTTATTCTTGAAGAAGGCCACATTGCACCAGATGCAATGATTGGTTCTTGGGCGGGGGCTATGGGGCAAGGTCAATTTATGCCAACAAGTTTTTTTGCTTATGCTTATGATATGGATGGTGACAATAAGAAGGATATTTGGACTAATGAGGCAGATGTTTTTGGCTCAATTGGTAATTACCTTAAACAACATACCTGGCATGAGAACCAAACATGGGGCCGTGAAATCAAACTACCTGATAATTTAAATGCGAGGAAGGCTATTGTTAATTTAACACATGAGCCAAATCCCCCCAGGTCCTGTAAAAGCGCACTTAGCTTACATAGTAAAAAATACTCTCTTACTGAATGGAAAGAAATGGGAGTTGTAAACCTTGATGGTAGTGATATTCCTGAAGCTATAGGTGTTGGTATTGAGGCGACCCTCCTGATGCCAGGCGGTATAAACGGACCGGCCTATTTAACGTATCAAAATTTCAGAACGATTTTAACGTACAATTGTTCAAATCATTACGCCCTTGGTGTAAGCTTACTTTCTGACAAACTTAAATAACTGGAATCATTTAAATGAGCTTCCATCGTTTTATATTTCTGATTATTTTGTGTGCATTGGTTATCGGGTGTGGCGTTAGTTCACAGTTAAAAACTTCTTCTCCACCAATACCAGGTGTTAAAATTGGAAGTCCATACAAAATTGCTGGAAAATGGTATACGCCAAAGGCTGATCCAACTTATAATCAGGTCGGTGTGGCCTCATGGTACGGTGCAGCTTTTCATAATAAAAAAACTGCTAACGGCGAAACCTATAATATGAATGCACTTACGGCTGCGCACACAACTCTGCCCATGCCAAGCTATGTAAGGGTTACAAATCTTGAAAATAATCGCTCATTATTACTACGAGTTAATGATCGTGGGCCATTTGTTGATAATAGATTAATTGATGTATCGCGGCGTGGGGCGCAGCTTTTAGGTTTTGAGAAACGTGGTACTACAAGGGTAAGGGTTACGGCTGTTGAGGGCCCTAATGCACAAGTAAATATTATGCAGTCCGACATACCCCCGCCACTACAAAAACAAGAGGTGGGAAGAGTTGATGTATCGTCACTTGACGTTCTTAAACCTATACAAATATTAGTTAAACCAGCTCGGGTGGTAAATTCAGTTATTTTACCCAAAGAAAGTGGTGATATTTATATTCAGATTGGCGCTTACAGCAAAATAGGTAGTGCTTCACGGGTAATGACTGAGGTTGCGCATTTAGGGGATATTGGTATGGAAAGTATCCAACTTAATGGTCGCAAAATTTACCGAGTTCGTATTGGACCAATTAAATCGCCAAGTTCTGCAAGTTCTGCTCTTGGAAAAATATTGAAATTAGGTCACAGTACAGCTAATGTTGTGATTGACTAAGATACTTGAATGAACGAATGAATGAAATTAAATCAAATAGGGTAAATTAAGAATGAAGCTTCAAAAAAAAGTCCATTTACTAACCGTAGTGGGAATAATTTCATCATTAATGGCTGGGCCGCTTTTTGCACAAAACCTGTCAAGTCCGGCAAAACAGGCGATCCTGATTGAAGCATCTACGGGTGATGTATTATTTGAAAAAAATGCTGATGAGCAGATGACGCCATCATCTATGAGCAAGTTAATGACTATTTATATAGCATTTCAGCAACTCAAAAGTGGTGCTCTCTCATTAGAAGATGAATTTACTGTAGAAGATGGTCCGGTCTGGCGACGCTGGAGAAACACAAGTACCAACAACGCAGGATCTACCATGTATGTAAATGCTGGTGATACGGTTACTATTGGGGATCTTTTGCGTGGTATAATTGTCCAATCTGGAAATGATGCTTGTGCACAGCTTGCTCTAGCCATTGCTGGTGATGTGGGTGTATTCGTTAATATGATGAACGAAGAAGCCGCAATGCTTGGTCTTACGCAAAGTCACTTTATGAACACTAATGGGTGGCCAGATCCTGATCATTATATGTCTGCTCGAGATATTGCGACGTTATCACATGCTCTTAGTGTTGAATTTCCTGAATACTATTCAATTTTTGCCGAGCGTTCCTTTAGTTATGCCGGTGTAAAACAGTTAAACAGAAATAGGCTTCTATACCGTGACAGGGTTACTTCAGACGGCCTTAAGACTGGCCATACCGAAGCTGGTGGATATGGTCTAGCTTCGTCTGCAGTAATGGACGGGCGTCGTCTTGTCCTTGTTGTAAATGGGATGACTAGCGACAATGCTCGCATCAATGAAAGTGAGCGCCTCCTTAATTATGGATTTAGAAATTTTGGTACATATAATATTCTTAAAGCTAACCAAGTGATTGAAAATGCAGATGTTTGGCTTGGAAAAAACCTTACGGTCCCATTGATATCCGAACTAGATGTTACGCTTTCTATGAATAAGCAAATTAGGCGTAAAATGATAGCTAGGGTTATTTACGATGGCCCAATTGCCGCACCTATTCAAAAAGGTCAACCTATAGCAACTCTCGAACTATCAGCAGATGGTATGGAAACTAAATCATACCCACTTCTGGCTGGCTCTGATGTAGAAGAACTTAGCGGAATTAAACGTATTAAAGCTGCATTTTCCTTTATGTTGATGGGCTCAGTGAGTGATTAAAAAGGGTAAATTTATTACTTTTGAAGGCGGTGAAGGCGTTGGAAAATCAACTCAGGTCAAAATACTTGCAGATAAGCTATCGGAGGCTGGTATTGATGTTATTTTAACTCGTGAACCGGGTGGTGCACCCGGCGCCGAAGAAATTCGTAATCTTTTAGTTAAAGGTTGCACCGATAAGTTCTCTCCTATGACTGAAGCCCTTCTTCATAACGCTGCGCGGGCCGAACATCTGCAAAAAACTATTAAACCTGCTCTTGATAGTGGTAAATGGGTTTTATGTGACCGTTACGCAGACTCAACTATTGCCTACCAAGGACATGGACAAGGAGTTGATATGAAGACGCTTCTTGGGCTGCACCGTCTAGCTACTGGTGATTTCTGGCCTGACCTCACTATTATTCTTGATGGCAATGAACTTGACCGTGCAACGGCTCGGGAGGAAGAAAGTTTTGATAAAGAGGATCGATATGAACGTATGGGTGAGAATTTTCATAACAAACTTCGGAAAAGCTTTCTTGAAATTGCTAATAATAATTCAGAACGCTGCAAAGTTGTATGTGCTGCAGGAACGATAGAGAATGTGGCTAAACGTATTTGGGAGGTTGTTGGTGTTTAATAAATTATTTAAAATTTCTATATTTATTTTATTTTTTTCGATTTTATCATCTTGCTCCACTATGCAGCAAGATTGCAGAGTACTTTCAACAGATCGTGACGCCTATAGAAACTGTATGGCAGTGCAAGGAAATCAAACTGCTCAATTTCAACTTGGTATGGCTGCATTTGAGACACAGGACTATGAGAAAGCAATTGAATGGTTCAAAAGAGCAGGGCGACCTCGTGCCAGTCAAAACCCTAACTATCTTAATGATTTACCAAAAAGTAGAAGGGATATTTCATTCCTAGAAGATATGGAAATGGGGTTTCCTGGTCATAATTCATCTCTAAGGATGCTTGTGCGGATTTATGAAGAGGGAATTGGCGTACCTGCTGACCCTAAGCAGGCAATGCGCTATAAAAATATGATAAATCCTCAGTGAATTCAAAGATTAATACCTTTAATCTTTGACCTTTGGTGATATTCTTGCTAAATGGACTTTCTTTGTAGAATAGGAAATATTATGAATATTCGCGAAGCATTTACTTTTGATGATGTACTGCTAGTCCCACAGGCGTCAGAAATTCTCCCGCGCCAAGTGCAGTTAAAATCGGTACTGACTAATTCAATCATGCTTAATATTCCTCTAATTTCAGCTGCAATGGATACGGTAACTGAATCTAACATGGCGATTGCTATGGCGCAGGCGGGCGGTCTTGGTATTATTCATAAAAACATGTCTATTCAGGCGCAGGCAACCGAAGTTCATCGAGTTAAAAAGTTTGAAAGTGGCATGGTTGTTGATCCTTTGACAATTCATCCAGACCAAACCCTTAGTGAAGCTTTTGAAATAATGAATAAAGCTAAAATATCTGGTATTCCTGTTGTAGAACGTGGTAGCGGGAAACTGGCTGGCATTCTTACAAACCGAGATGTTCGCTTTGCTACTAATATGATGCAGCCAGTATCAGAATTGATGACATCGGACGGTTTGGTAACAGCAAAATCTAATGTTACAACAGAAGAAGCAAAGCAACTCCTTCATCATAATCGTATTGAAAAAATTATTATCGTTGACGAAGATTATAAATGTATTGGGCTTGTGACAGTAAAGGATATAGAAAAAGCTACTTTAAATCCAAATGCGTGTAAAGATAACGACGGTAGACTTCGCGCAGGCGCTGCAACGTCAGTTGGCACTGATGGATATGAGCGTGCTGAAGCACTTATAAATGCTGGTGTAGACTTTCTTGTAGTGGATACTGCACACGGACACTCAAGGGGTGTGCTTGATACAATTACTAAAATTAAGAAAGAATATCCGAATGTACAACTTTCAGGTGGTAATGTTGCTACGGGTTCTGGAACTCAAGCTTTAATAGATGCAGGTGCAGATGTTGTAAAAGTGGGTATTGGTCCGGGATCAATTTGTACAACCCGGATTGTAGCAGGCGTTGGCGTTCCTCAGCTTACTGCAATAATGGACGCAGTTGAAGTGGCTAATAAGGCAGGCATTAGCATTATTGCTGATGGTGGCCTCAAAACATCTGGCGATATAGCCAAGGCGATTGCTGCAGGTGCGTCTGCTGTCATGGTAGGATCGCTTCTTGCTGGTACAGAAGATGCACCAGGAGAAGTTTTTCTACACCACGGTCGATCTTATAAATCATACCGTGGAATGGGATCACTTGGCGCTATGGCTCGGGGTTCAGCGGATCGTTACTTTCAAGAAGAAGTTGCTGATAGCCTAAAGCTTGTTCCTGAGGGGATTGAAGGTCAGGTGCCTTATAAAGGCCCAACAGCAAATATGATCCACCAACTTGTTGGGGGCCTTAAGGCTGCGATGGGCTACACTGGAAGTGAGACTTTAAAAGATTTTCACGCCAATGCAGAATTTGTAAAAATTTCAGGAGCAGGGCTCCGCGAAAGTCACGTTCATGATGTAACGATCACTCGGGAATCACCCAATTATCCATCAAATTAGGAGCAGTTGATGCTACCATCCGCAACAATAGAAGCTGTAATAGATCTTACGGCACAGGTCTCTACATCCCTTAAGGAAAGTGGCCCTGCTGCGGATGTGCTAACGCGTAAGTATTTTAGTATGCGTCGTTATGCGGGATCAAAAGATAGGCGCCGTGTTACCAGTTTACTCTATGATATTATCCGCCGGTGGGGTTATTTATATGAAATTTCGAATGGAATTGCTCGCCGCATGGTGTTGGCAGAGTTAGCGCTTTCGGGTGACGACCCAAAAGTTTATTTTACTGGTGAAAACCACGCCCCAGATGTAATCACGGCCGAAGAAATATTATTTGTTGAGAATTTGCAACCAGAAAAACTTGAACATCATCGCCTTAATTATCCAAAATGGCTTGAAGAAGATTTAAAAGATCGGTTTGGTGAAAAATTTACTCAAGAAATGATAGCGCTTAATGAGCGGGCACCACTGACGTTAAGGATTGCGCGTAATGCAGAGAAAATTCTTTCCTTTCTTAGTGAAAAAGAAATAGGGTATGAGCGTGGACTTCACGCCAATAGTGCTATTGTTTTGCACGAACAGCAACAGATCCGGGATTGGCCTATTTACCGAAACGGCCTTGTCGAAATTCAGGATGAGGCAGCGCAATTAGCAGTGAAATATGTTGAACTAAAACCTGGTCAACAAGTCATGGATCTCTGTGCTGGGGCAGGTGGTAAATCACTGGCTGCTGCAGGGTATATGAAAAATAAAGGGCAGATTTATGCATGCGATATTTCTGAAAACCGCCTAAAAGAACTGAAAGTTAGGGCTAAAAGATCTAAACACCATATATTTCAATCATATGTTTTAACAGAAAAAAATCGTGTTGCAAAACTTGATGAGTTTAAAGGTAAGATGGATCGCGTTATTCTTGATGTACCCTGTACGGGAACCGGAACTTGGCGGCGAAACCCAGAAAACCGCTGGAGAATAAGCCAGGAAAAAATAAATAACTATGTAAAGATACAATGGGATTTACTCGAGGAAGCATGGGATGCGGTTAAGGTTGGTGGACGAGTAGCTTATATGACATGTTCTATATTAGAGGCTGAAAATGAGGAACAGATCAAACGGTTTCTTTTAAAACACAACTCATCTGTCCTAATTCCTATTAAGAAAAACGGTATTGAAAAACTTAGTGGTACACTACAGTTAAGTCCATTTAGTCGTGGAACTGATGGTTTCTTTGTGGCAATTTTAGAAAAAAAGAATATAGAAAATTAAGTAATGAAAGAGATGATTTAAAATTATGAATGACCGTATTTTAATTATTGATTTTGGTTCTCAGGTGACACAACTCATAGCCAGAAGAGTTCGCGAAAGTGGTGTATATTCAGAGATAATCCCCTTTAATAAAGCAAATGAAATACTTGAAACCTTTAATCCGAAGGGCATTATATTATCTGGAGGTCCTAATTCGGTTTATGATATTGATACTCCGCGGGCCCCGGAAGCAGTCTTTAATATGGGTGTTCCGGTTCTTGGAATTTGTTATGGTGAGCAAACTATGTGCGAACAAATGGGTGGTAAGGTTGAAAAATCTGATGAACGGGAATTTGGTCGGGCGTTTATTGATATTAAAGAACCGAGCCCTCTCTTCGAAGGGTTTTGGGATGTTAATACAAAACATCAAGTTTGGATGAGCCACGGTGATAGGATTGAAGCTATTCCAGAAGGCTTTAAAGTTATTGCCACTAGTGGTAACGCCCCTTTTGCTGCTATAGCTAATGAAGAAAAGAAATTTTACGGTGTTCAGTTTCATCCTGAAGTTGTTCATACACTTCACGGTGAAAAACTACTTGCAAATTTTGTAAAAAATATTGTTGGATGTAGTGGTGATTGGACTATGGCTTCCTTTCGAGAAACAGAAATTGCCAAAATTCGTAAACAAGTTGGTGATGGTAAGGTAATTTGTGGGCTGTCCGGTGGGGTTGATAGTTCGGTGGTGGCAGTACTTTTGCATGAAGCTATTGGGGATCAACTGACATGTGTTTTCGTTGATCATGGACTTATGCGTTCCAACGAAGCCGATCAGGTTCTAAATTTGTTTCGTGAGCATTACCATATTAACCTGGTCCATGTTAATGCTGAAGAGCTCTTTCTAGGCAAACTTGATGGTGTTGATGATCCAGAAAAGAAACGAAAAATTATTGGTGGTCTTTTTATCGATGTGTTTGAAAAAGAAGCAAAAAAAATTGGTGGTGCCGACTTTCTTGCTCAAGGAACGTTATATCCGGATGTAATTGAAAGTGTATCTTTCACAGGCGGTCCAAGTGTTACTATAAAATCGCATCACAATGTAGGAGGACTTCCTGAACGTATGCATATGGACTTAGTTGAGCCATTGCGAGAGTTATTTAAAGATGAGGTCCGCTCCCTTGGTCGGGAACTTGGGATTTCAGAGGAATTCATTGAACGGCATCCATTCCCTGGACCAGGCTTAGCAATTCGTGTGCCCGGTGCAGTAGATAAAGAAAAATGTGATATTCTAAGAAAAGCAGATGTTATTTATCTTGAAGAAATAAAGAAGGCAGGTCTGTATAATGAAATTTGGCAAGCATTTGCAGTACTGTTACCAGTAAAAACTGTTGGTGTAATGGGTGACGCTCGTACATACGAATATGTTTGTGCACTGCGGGCAGTGACCTCAACGGATGGAATGACGGCTGATTATTACCCTTATTCACATGAATTTTTAGGACATGTTTCAACACGAATTATTAACGAAGTTCGCGGTATTAATAGAGTAGTATATGATATTACATCTAAACCTCCCGGAACTATTGAGTGGGAATAAAAACGCAAGTGAAAACCAATTTAGACAAGTATTCTATTGTTGCTTTGATAATTGGCTTATATGATGACATAGACACTTATTCAAAGGAGTTGTGTGATGAAATCATATGACGAATTAAAAGCTGAAATGGAAACTATCCAACAGCAGATGGCTGAAGGCAGAAAAAAATCATGAGTGTCATCGTTTATGAACTAAACGAAGTTCCTCGTAGATTATTGGATTTCTATGCAGATGCCTTCCCTAGTTCCGCTTTTGCACAACTTCGCAAGCATAGTAACTTATTTGAATCTGTAACCGCCGATGTGGGCAGTCTGAGCCCATGGATTACATGGCCAACCATGCATCGGGGAGTTTCAAATGTCGATCACGAAATCAGCGATTTGGGCCAAACCCTTACAAAAGTAAATGCAGAGTTCCCAAACGTGTATAACATACTGGCGGAGAATGGCATAAAAGTCGGCATGTTTGGTTCCCTACAAAGTTATCCGCTCCCAGAAAACTTAGAAAATTATTGCTTTTATGTTCCAGATACCTTCGCCGCTGGCGATGAGTGTTTTCCTGATAAATTAAGCGATTTCCAGTCATTTAACTTATCAATGGTTCGGGCAAATGGACGTAATGTTAGTAGTGGCATAGCAGTAAAAAATGCTTCGCGTTTCTTACAGAACTCAATCAAATTAGGACTACAGCCCAAGACCTTCATTAAACTTTCCAACCAAGTAATAATGGAGAGATTTAATAAGGATAGATTGGTCAGAAGAAGGACATCACAAGCTGAGATTGCTTTTGATCTCTACTTTCGGCAGTTGCAAAATACTCAACCCGATATAAGCTTCTTTTATACTAATCACCTTGCATCAAGTATGCACCGTTACTGGCCAACGATATTTCCACAAGACTACGAGGATGGTAAGTTTGATTCAGGATGGCTGAAGCAGTGGGCTGGAGAAATTCCGCACGCTGTAAAAGTTGCAAATTTCCAACTTCAAAAAATCATAGATTACTGTCATCAGAAAAATTCAGAACTGATTGTATGTTCAAGCATGGGGCAAGGTGCGGTTGAAGATGTTGAGCCGGTTGAGACTAGTGTTCTGATTACTAATGTTAGGAAACTCATGAGTTACATCGGGCTTTCAAGTGATGACTATCAGCCTAAACTCGCGATGTCACCACAAGTGGTAATAACTCCTCTAAGTGAAGCATGTGAACCGGCACTTAAGCGCCTGCAGCGCATTAAATTCAATGGCTCCTCAGTTGGTGTTCGAAGGACAGCATCGGGTGACATACGGTTTGAAACATCACTTGTAAACCAAACTTCGATCGAAATACTAGATGGCAATAAAATTATAGCGCCAAATGAAATTGGAATAGAAAACGTTAATTTGCAGGATTTATCTGGCGCTTATGCATATCACATTCCTGAAGGAATATTCATGCATTACAACCCGTTAAAACTAAATCAGAATAATATAGAAGATACGTGGACTCCAATAAGCGTTCTTGATTTGGCACCGTCCTTACTCAAAAAATTTGGAGTACAACCTCCGCCATACATGAAAGGGGAGAATATATTTACTACAATTACATAGTTTTAAAACTTTAATGGAATCCTACAAATCTGTTGGACTTTCGATCACAACTTAATAAAAGCCAGAGCATAATGTGGGTTCATTGGTATTACTAGCTGGTTTTGGATTGAGTCGTAACACATTGAAGCTGCATTAGGTATTCCTTGAGCTATGATTTCAGAATTACCATCTTTATCAATCTTAGATACGCTTCCATACCTCACGCTACTCACATATTTTGTCCCATCCTTCAGAACAACCACTCCATCACCACCTCCCTCTGAGGCATTTTCTGTTTTTACAATAATGCCAGATGGATCAAAAGTTGTGACAGCCGAGTTTCCCATATTGACCACAACGATATTGCCTTCATTATCCATAGCAACGCCATTAGGAGAACTTAATGACTTGCCCTCAGCAAATATTGACACATTTCCATCTACGGTGATTTCATATACTAATCCAGCTCGACTATCTGAAAGGTAAACCATCCCTTCTGCTGTTGCCGCTATTCCATTGATAAATCCGTTACCAGGAATAGAGATTGACTGTAAAGGCTTACCTGTTTCTAAATCAAACGACCTCACATGTCTTGAACCATTATCTGCTGTATATAAAATTCCATTGGATAGGACACTTCCAATAGGGTCGTGCAATTCCAACCCATCACGTGATGAACCTATCCATTTTGTGGTATGAACGCTGCCATTAGGGTTAATTAATGAGACATATCCATCATTGTCTGGAAGCTCATTGCTATTCCCCCTATTCATCGCAAGAATTAAGTTTCTTTGCGGGTCAAAGGTACAGCTTTCAGCAAAATGGAAGCTTCCATAAACTGTCACATTGCTACTCATAGGAATGAAATTGCCAGTTTCATTAATAGCCCCTAAAGGCTTACCAACAGTGAACTCTTGTGCTTTTAAAAAAGAAATAGGGGTAAATAATAGTGTACCTATAATCATTAATATTTTTACTCTATACATCACTCACTTACCTCTTAAATTAAATTTACGGGAAATTTTACAACAAAAAATTTTCAATAATAAGAAAGTAATATTGCTTCAAGAATCATAGTATCAAACTGAAATTAAGACAATAATTTATTTAACTAAAAGGATTTAATCTAGAACTTCAGGCTAAAACTTACACCCATATTCTTACCGGCTAAAGATACTTCATTTTTAACGAGGTTCTATTTTGCAATATAGAAAGTATAAGTTTATCTTACTTAATAATCATTATCATGTAGTCTAATTATATCAAGTGAAACCGAATTTTCTACAGCGAGATTAATTAGTACCTCACAGATATTTTTTTACAACTAAACCGTTACCAACATAGGAATTTTGAGATATAATGAAGTTAATAAAAACCCATTTTTTTTCTAAAAGTAATTCTGCGACTATACTTAGAACAGTCATATACACAATTGGCCATTTTTTTATAGCTGCGGCTTGCGTAATGTATTTTACTGGCGCCGACTTAGGTCCTGCATTAACTAATGCTGTTGTAGAACCCCTCATTAATGGCGTTTGGTATTTCGTGTTAGACAAGTATTGGGCAAGCCGCGTTGTAGTTCATAGCTCGGATTGACCAAGTGTTAATTTGAGCAACTTGCATCCTTATTACTCATGGTTATTTGAAAATTACTACAAAGAATAAATGTTTTGCAGGTAAAAAAGTTAAGATCTACACTTCTGCAAAATAATGTTATACTCAAAAAGGATGATAGAAACCATCACTTTTCTTGAGAGTGATAATAATTTAATAAGCGGATAACATATTGAATTTATTTTATTTACTATAACCAGAGATAAGGGGTTTGTATATTACAGGTACGCCAAGGTTATTTAACATCTCTTTAACTTCTTCTGTTGTATTTCCTAAGACGCTTATTTTGTTAATAACAAAATGGTCAACAAAAGAAGTAAAACCTTCTTCTAGAGCCCCACGTTTAGAAATATTTCTAATATGATTTTTTATTGCTTCTGAGTTAACCCATCTGGAAATTTCAATTACTTTGTTGGGTCCAGATTTAAAAAACTTCCAGGATAGTGTATTTGGCTCATTGTGATTAACAAGCTCTTGATAAAATTTAGAAAAATCATTGATTTCAATTGATGTTTTGTTATTTACAGTCATCTCAACGTAAAAAATTATTTCATCAGTATTTGTTTTTTTAGTTTCAGAGCATGCACATAAAAATATGGATAAAATTAAAATTGTTAAAAATTTTTTCATTTTATATATTCCCTTTTTAGGGGCTTGTGTTTCTTTTAAGATCCCAAAGGAATATATGTTAAACTCATTTTTTGCAACTCCTTCTTGAGTTCTTACTACTAAAGATTATAAATAATTCATATTTGTGGTAATTTTGTTATTTTTATGAGTAATGCTTGATTGCCTTTGTGACTAAGATCGGTTATTTTCCGCCTGTATTCAATTATTTAATCACTTAATGTTCAGGAGATGCTGGTGTCAGATGCATTTATTCGCGAAGTAGATGAAGATCTTCGCCAGAAACAGATCAATAGCCTTTGGAAAAAGTACGGTAAATTTATAATTGGTATTGCCGTTGGAATTGTCCTACTCGTTTCTGGACGAGCGCTTTACTCCTCTTTTATTGAAAATAAATATATTG
>CAJQRG010000007.1 GCA_905612225.1 Emcibacteraceae bacterium
GCCCGTCGACGACCGTACTTTTACAATTTCTATCGAAGTCTATGGCAAGCCAATTTAAGGCAGGAGATGAGGTCATCGTCACTATTACGGATCACGAAAGTAATATTGGACCTTGGGTTTGGCTTGAAGAGAGGGGCGTTATAATTAAGTTCTGGCCGATGAATCAAGAAACATATGAACTTGAACTTGATGCGCTTGACGCGCTTATGACAAACAAAACAAAGTTAGTAGCCTTCACACACGTATCAAATTTGCTCGGCACCATCAATAATGTAAAAGAAATAACGGAATTTGTTCATGCCCGTGATGCACTTGTTTGTGTTGATGCTGTTGCCTATGCACCACATCGTGCTATTGATGTTAAGGATTGGAACGTAGATTTTTATGCACTCAGTTTATATAAAACATACGGTCCCCACCATGCAGCCCTTTACTGTCGAAATGACCATTTACAGGAGTTAGATGGTCTTTATCATTATTTTTATGGAAAGGATAAAGTCCCTGCAAAAATGGAACCGGGTAACGCTAATTATGAACTTTCTTTCGCCTCTGGGGCCATAGTCGACTATCTGGTCACACTTGGTGAGCAAGCGGGGGCAACTGGATCAAACCGCGAAAAGCTTGAAGCGGCGTTTGTAGACATTGAAGAACAAGAGACAGTTCTTTGCAAATTGGTCCTTGATTATCTTCAAAAACGCAATGACTGCAATATTATGGGCATAAAAGATGGCGGTGATCCACGCAAGGTTCCTACTATCGCCTTCACAATCCACGGCAAAGATTCTGAGAAAATTTGTCTGGCAATGGATAAACATAAAATTGCTATTCGTTTTGGTGATTTTCACGCAAGACGTCTGTCGGACCATCTTAACCTTACTAAGAACAATGGAGCCGTCCGCATTTCACTTACCCATTATAATACCGTTGAAGAGGTTGCAAAGCTTCTCGCTTCTCTCGACGAGGTTTTAGCTGAATAAGGCCTTACTTATTTCATCTAGTATTTCTGGATCATCCAGTGTTGCGGGGGCCGAATATGGTTCTTTCCCCGCAATGCTGCTCATCACCCTCCGTAAAATTTTCCCAGATCTTGTCTTTGGGAGCCTTTTAACAATCACAGCATTTTTAAAACTGGCTACCGCTCCAATTTCAGCACGAATTGCTTTGATGCCATGATCGATAACATACTGATCTGGTTCTGTTACCCCACTTTTCAATACAATAAAACCAAAGGGTACCTGACCCTTAAGTTCATCATAAACACCAACAACCGCACACTCTGCAACCTCTTGAAGTTCCGCCAGAACTTCTTCCATGGCTCCAGTTGATAAACGATGGCCAGCAACATTTATTACATCATCTGTACGTCCCATAATATATAGATATCCGTCTTCATCCTTGTGCCCCGCATCACCTGTCAAATAGTATCCGTCAAACTCACTAAAGTAGGTATCGATACAGCGTTTATCATCACGCCATACGGTCAACATAGCACCAGGCGGAAGAGGTTCTTTCACAACAATATTCCCCAGTTTACCGGCAGAAACTTCCTCCCCTTCATCGTTGAATACGCGCACATCAAACCCCGGAGAGGGCTTACTAGAGCTACCATATTTAACTGGGATATGTTCAATTCCCATAAAGTTTCCACAAATCGACCAAGCTGTTTCAGTTTGCCACCAGTGATCTATTACTGGAACTTCCAAGATATTTTCCGACCATCTAATAGTGTCAGGGTCCGCACGTTCTCCCGCTAAAAACAATGTCCTAAAATTTGATAGATCATATTCCCCCAATAGTTTAGCGTCAGGGTCCTCCCTTTTAATAGCCCGAATTGCCGTTGGTGCTACAAAAAGAGCATTCACTTTATGATCAGCAATTACCCGCCAGAAGGCTCCAGCATCTGGGGTCCCAACTGGTTTTCCCTCATAGAGTATTGTCGTACATCCACGGATAAGGGGTCCATATACAATATAAGAGTGGCCAACCACCCATCCAATATCTGAGGCCGCCCAATAAACGTCTCCGGGATCTATACCATACACATTTTTCATACTCCAGTTCATGGCAACCATGTGACCGCCATGATCCCGAACAATCCCTTTTGGGGCTCCTGTCGTTCCAGATGTATAAAGAATGTAAAGTGGGTCTGTTGCTTCTAATACTTCGCAAGGGGCAGGATCGGCATTATCCATTAACCCCGCCCACTTAAAGTCACGACCTTCTTTACAAATCACTTCGCATTCCGGTCTTTCAACAATTACAGTTATAATCTCTGTTTTACTAAGGTTCATAGCCTCGTCAATTAAAGGCTTATATTTAATAATCTTTCCCGGTTCAAGCCCGCATGTAGCTGAAACAATAACTTTAGGTTGTGCATCTTTTATACGTTTAGCTAGCTCTGCTGCAGCAAAACCACCAAACACTACAGTATGAACAGCACCAATACGGGCACACGCTAACATGGCCATAACCGCTTCTGGCATCATTGGCATGTATAGTAAAACCCTATCGCCCTTAACCACTCCAAGACCTTTAAGAACGCCAGCAAATTTTGCGACCTCCTCTAGTAATTCATTGTAAGTAAAATTTTTAATTGAGTTCGTCATAGCGCTATCATAAATAAGAGCTATACGTTCGCCGTGGCCCGCTTCTACATGGCGGTCTAGCGCATTATAACAGGTGTTTGTTTTTCCTCCTGAATACCAACGATAAAGGGGCGCATTTTGATCATCTAAAATCTTATCCCACTTTTGATACCAGAATAAGTCAGCGGCAGCCTCTGCCCAAAAATACTCGGGATCCTTCTGCCAACTACTATAAACTTCCTCATATGTATTCATATTCATTAGTTAGTGCTTCATAGTTACTTGGGTTAATTACG
>CAJQRG010000008.1 GCA_905612225.1 Emcibacteraceae bacterium
TAAGCACCTCAAATGCTTCATCAAACCGCTTTAAATTATAAAGTGCCCCAGCTAACTTAGTTTCAATTAAAATATCGTCTGGCCGATAAAAATCAGCTAGTTGAAAATACTTGTATGAAGCCTCATTTCCTGTCCTGCGATGGACTAAGTCCCCTTTTATCAAAAAAAGATCCGGGTCTTTTGCATTGGCACAAGCTCTCGCTATCAAAGATAGTAAATTTATTTACGTCGGTGATAATAATGGTGTGAAACGTTATGCCTGCGGTGAAGCAAATATTATCGATTTAAAAAATCAAGCCGTATATCCAGGGCTCATTGATAGTCATGGCCATATAATTGGCGTTGGTTTCCGCGAGGTAAACCTAAACCTTCAGGGTATCGACAGTCTTTCTGAAATGCTAGTTGCTGTAAAGGGTTATGCTGATGCTAACCCTGACCTTAAGTGGATCAATGGTAGAGGCTGGATAGAAAAAGTTTGGCCAGAAAACCGTTTCCCAAATCGTCAAGACCTAGATGCTATAGTTCCGGACCGCCC
This sequence comes from Emcibacteraceae bacterium, assembly GCA_905612225.1. Taxonomy (GTDB): domain Bacteria; phylum Pseudomonadota; class Alphaproteobacteria; order Sphingomonadales; family Emcibacteraceae; genus Pseudemcibacter. The sequence continues at coordinate 536 of CAJQRG010000008.1, forward strand.
TGTTACGCTTGGCCGTGCAGATGGGCACGCACTTGTTGCTAATACGATGGCACTTGAGGCCGCTAATATTACAGGGTCAACCAAAAATCCGGTCGGAGGTTACGTCAATTTAGATGAAAATGGGGAACCAACGGGTATGTTGATCGACACTGCGATGCGTTATATGCGGCCACTCATTCCTAGGCCTACTCGAGAGCAGACCAAGGCAGCAATCCAAGCTGGAACCGAACGTAACGTAACTCTCGGATGGACAAACTTTCAAAATGCTGGCAGTTCCTATGATAATTTTGAAATGATGAAAGAACTTCATTTAGAAGGTAAATTGGCACACCGTGTTTATGATGCAATGGGATTTGGTGATAGCTCTGAACGCCTTATAGCTGAAGGCGCTCAAATTGATCCAGAACATTACCTAACCGTCCGAGATATAAAAGCAGTAATGGACGGAGCGCTAGGTTCCCGAGGCGCGGCATTCATCGAACCCTATGCGGATTATGATACAGTGGGTCTTATGCGTTATACGGTTGATGAAATTACCCCTATGCTAATCGCTGCCCTTAAAGCCGGCATTCAAGTTGAGACACATGCCATTGGAGATGATGCTAACCGTCAAGTTTTAAATGCCTATGAAATTGCACTTAATGCTGTACCTAAGTCCCAACGCCTAGTTAATAATCCACGCTGGCGCGTTGAACATGCTCAAAACATTCAACCGGACGACGTTGATCGTTTTATTAATATGGATATAATTCCATCAATGCAGGCATCACACGCCATTGGTGATCTTCATTTTGCAGGCGATCGGCTTGGACAAGAACGCCTAGCCAACGCTTATTTGTGGCGTACTTTCATAGATAAGGGTGCAATTATCCCAGGTGGAACTGATCAACCAGTAGAAATAGGTGATCCGCGCATTGAGTTCTATGCTGCCGTTGCAAGGAAAGATTTGAATGGGTACTCAGGTGAGGGTTGGCATCCAGAACTAGCAGTAACACGCAAGGAAGCCCTAAAAATGCTTACAATTTGGGGGGCTACAGCAGCCTTCCAAGAAGACGCACTTGGCTCAATCGAAGTTGGGAAACTAGCTGATGTAAGTGTATTTGATAAAGATTGGATGACTATCCCATTTGATCAAATTATGACATCACAAAATACACTTACCATCGTTCATGGAGATATAAAACATCAGAAATAGAGAATACCCAAGTATTTAAATTAAACTTTTAGATACAATTTCATAGACATGTTTAGAAAGATTTTTTTGTTTTAAAATGTCTTCAAGTGTTGCCACCATCAATTTCTGTCTACCCTGATCGAATGCTTTCCATCGAGTAAGTTGTTTCGTAAGTCCAGCAGCTATTTGCGGATTTATAGGATCAAGCACTTTTATATTACGTGCAAGAAATTGATAACCTCGGCCAGATTTATTATGAAATGATACCTGATTAAGCCCACAAAAAACACTAATTAAAGAGCGGACACGGTTTGGTGTTTTAAAATCAAAATCTGGATGATTATTTAAAACATCCATCTGATCAAGAACATCATTCCTATTGGAAAGAGCTTGAGCACTGAACCATTTATCAATAACTAACGGATCATGTTTCCATTTAATGTAGAAATTTTCAATAGTTTCTTTTCTACATTCGGCTTCACTATTTACTAGAAGTGAAAATGATGCAATTTCATCAGTCATGTTCCCCGCTGTAAATAATTGCTCGCTACAGAGTTTAATAATATCCCTATCTGCAATTTCCATCAAATATCCAAGAACAACATTTTTGAGCCGTCTACTGCCAACTGCTTCAGGGTTATATTGATAAGCTTCGTTAGTTTGACATTCCTCATAAACTTGAAGGAGATCCGATCGAAATGCAAAAGCGAGGGTCCTAATAACTACTTTTCTTGCCAAATGAATACCGTCCACATCAGTTGGTTTTTTTTGTTGACCAAGAACACTTTCTGACGGCAGACTTAACATTTCCGCCGTAAAGGCCCTATCAAGACTTTTATCATTAAGTACGAGCCGCATGGCATCAACATATTTAGTATCAACTTGAGGTTCTCGTCCTTGATTAACAGCACCAACTACAGATAAAATAATATCCGTTGATATTTCCTGAACAGCCTCCCAACGATTAAAACTATCACTATCGTACCCGATTAAAAATATTTTTTCAGACCTACACAGGCTATTTTTTATCTTTACTGGGGCTGAAAATCCACGTAAAATTGACGGAATTGGTTTTTCTGAGATGTTTTCAAAAAGAAAAGATTGTTTTTCCTTCTTAAGATTTATGAGCCTTGTACCTCCTGACAATAATTCATTTCCATTACTATCTAATAAACCCAACTCAACAGGTATATGCATAGGTTTTTTATTAATTTGACCTGGTGTGTCAGGAATTGATTGCGTCATAGATATTTCATAAGTTTTTGCAACATCATCAAAATGACCAACAGCCGTTATTTCTGGGGTACCTGCTTGACTATACCATAATCTAAACTGCTTAAGATCAATTCCAGAACCATCTTCCATCGCTAAAACAAAGTCTTCACAAGTAACCGCCTCTCCATCGTGGCGTTGAAAATATACATCCATTGCTTTTCTGTACTTCTGCGGCCCTAGTATCCTGTGAATCATTCGGATAACTTCCGATCCTTTTTCATAGACAGTCATTGTGTAGAAATTATTAATTTCCATATATGATTCTGGGCGGACTGGATGAGCCATTGGCCCACTATCCTCTGCAAATTGGTGTTGACGAAGGGTCCGCACATCATTAATCCGGGTTACCGCGCGGCTCCCCATATCGGATGAAAATTCATGGTCACGAAACACAGTTAGCCCTTCTTTAAGACTAAGCTGAAACCAATCACGACAGGTAACTCTATTTCCTGTCCAGTTATGGAAATATTCATGGGCAACTACAGTTTCAATGAAAGAAAAATCTGTATCTGTCGCCGTTTCAGCCTTCGCTAAAATACATTTTGTATTAAATATATTTAAACTTTTATTCTCCATCGCACCCATATTAAAATGACTTACAGCTACAATATTAAATATATTAAGATCATACTCGAGGCCATAAACTTCCTCATCCCATTTCATAGATGCTTTGAGCGAGGACATAGCATGGGGACATTTATCTAGATCTTCTTTTTCAACAAAAATTCTCAGCGTGACATCAGTACCACCCCTGGTTTTAAAATAATCTTCTAGATAATTAAGATTGCCGCCAACCAGTGCAAATAAATAACTTGGTTTTGGAAATGGATCTTGCCATGTAACAAAATGTCGCCCTTCGTCCATAACCCCTTTAGCAACCTCATTACCATTAGAAAGAAGGACGGGGAATTTCTCCTTTGAAGCTTCAATTCGAACCTTATAAGTTGCCATAACATCCGGCCTATCCGGAAAATATGTAATTCGCCTAAAACCCTGTGCCTCGCATTGAGTGCAAAACATGCCGTTTGACATATATAACCCTTCAAGAGCTGTGTTTTGCTCTGGGGCAATGTCATTTTTAATTAAAAGGTCAAATTCATTTGGTGTATTTTTAATAGTTAATGTTTCATTACCGACAAAGAACTCAACGTTTTTATTATCAAGCTTAACTGATTTTAGCATTAGCTCCACCCCATCAAGGACCAATGGAGCATTCGCCTCGCCTTGCCGCTTTATATGAAGAAGTGATGTGACATGAGTAACTCCATCGTGCAATTCAAACTTCAGATCAACAGTCTCGACTAAAAAGTCAGGCTTTTTATAATCAGACAGATACTTCGTCGATGGCGCAACTGTATCTTTTACTATTTCAGGCATATTTATTTTCCACTTTACTTAATTAACAACAACTATCACCTTGATTTGGATTAGTTGTTATAGGTTTGATACCTTTTTTAGTCTCTTGCGCGGGCCTCTCCAAAAGGCCAGAACAAGAGGTAACAAATGAAATATTCTCTCCAACCTCCAAATGAGGCTCAATACCTATCATTTGATTGCTATAAGGTTCATTTTTCATATTTTCAAAAACTACATTACTCACAGCCATCCGTTTACCTCTAGTAAACACATTGCCGGTTTCATCAGTAACCTGCTTCCAGGGTCCCTTATAAATAACCGCTTGGTTTTTATCACAAGCTTGAGAGTTATCACCTTTCCAAGCAAGAACAGTCATAGATCGGTATTCAATGCCCTCCACAACTTGCCAGGGATCTTTGTCAAACTTATCAATAGTTACTCCGTGAAACCCAACATCTTCAAGCAATTGACCAAACTCATATTCCTGAAATGCACCAGATATACAGCCACTCCAAAGTTTTTCATCTGCTTTTAAGTGATCTGGAGAAACCTCGTCAGAAACGATATCAGAAATGGCAATTCTACCTCCGACCTTCAACACACGATACATTTCATTAAAAAGTAAAATTTTTTCCTCATCTGATACTAAGTTAAGCACACAATTACTAACGATAATATCAATACTATTATCTTCAATCATTGGACTTTCATTACCTAATTTTTGAATTTTACTTTTAAGCCCAGCATAACCTGAACTGTCAGTAACTGGGTGATCCTTCAAATATTTATCTACTAATTCCATATCTGTTTTTAGATCTTGAATATTACCTTTCTTAAACTCAACATTTGAGTAACCGATCCTCTGCGCAACTACAGGAGCATTTCTGCGCGCGAGCTCAAGCATTTCCTCAGTCATGTCAACACCTATAACTCGCCCCCCCTCACCGACCACCTGTGAGGCTATAAAACATATCTTTCCCCCACCAGACCCAAGATCAAGAACTACATCACCTTGGCGAACATATTGCGATGGATCACCGCATCCGTAGTCGCGCTCAATAACCTCCGCAGGGATAATCTTTAAGTATTCAGCATTATAGTTTACCGGACAGCAAAGTTCGGGCTGTAGTTCGCTGGCACCCTCCGAATATCGATCCTGAACAGAAGATGAAATTTTCATATCCATAAATATTTCTCACATTAAAATTATTATTGGACACAGAGTAAATGAAATTATTTCTTCACTACAACCAAATTATTTAAATTTTATAAGTTTATTTCTAAATAAGTATTTAAATTGAATAAATAGGTAGACCTAATTAATTAAACACAAATCAATTAAGCTGCCTTAATAATATTTTTACATGATGTTAAGGCAGATACAATTGCAATCAAATCTTATTTAAATAAATTGATCATTGTTCATTGGCATTAAATCGTCTAATTTTAATTTAATTCAACGTGTTCATAATTGGGGATAAAAATAAGTGCTTGATTTTAATGATCCAATTATCACGCTAATGATACTGCCTTTTACCATCACAATTATTGGTCATGGTCTATTTCGATTTTTTGCGGGGGAAGGTCTAGGACATACTCTTGCCAATGGCTCTTTAATAATAGCATTTATCATTACACTTTTAGTTTTTTATGGTTTGCCAGGCATACCAATACGGACTAACACGGACCAACTTTTGTTTATTTGTCTAATTTCCTTATGTTTTGGTTTTTTACAGGATCGCTATCCTAATATTAACTTCTTATCCCCAACCATTCATATAGCTTTAATGATATTGGTTGTATTTTGGATTTATACAAATAATGGAAATTTTCCTGTTATCAGGACAAGTCTATTCTCGCTGGCCTACATTACAATTCTGGCTATAACATTTTTTTTAAAATTAGAAGATATACAATACAATGAACTACAGGCACCCGTTGCTTTGTTTTGGGTAGCTGTTGGACTATTTGTAGTGGCTAGGAGGTCCGAAATATTCATCAGCGAAAATTTAATGCTGATCCTCATTTCTGCTCTTGGAGCCTATCTTATTCTGAACTTTCCAAGGCCAAAGTTTCCTTTTGGCGCATCAGCACTTTATCCTGGGTACCTGATAATATTAAGCGTTTCTATGCAGATGGTAAATATAGACCCCAGTCTTGCTTTTTCTCTTTTACTACTAAGTATAATTTTTTACACTGAAAATTTAATTAACTTTTTACCTGATACATACACTACTCCACTAATCAAATTAGTAATGCCCGCCGTTCCAATCGGGGTGGCATGGCTGTTTACGTAATTATTAAATAAATTAAATATATTTCAGTTACTTAAGAAAAATTTACTAGGCTTCATGGTCGGTATAACTTAAGAATAAATCATACTATTATACATAAAGCTAACCTTTGGAAACTCAACTGACAATGAGAAGTTATTGAATTGTCACACTGATAATTCTCATGGTAGTCTTAAATGACTAAAATATTCATTAAAACTAATTTTATCTTTGCATAGACATGTTGGCACATATGGCTATACTGCGCCAACTTTTAACCCGGCCTAACAGATTAGTGACCACATCATGACCCTAAGAAATATTGCCATTATTGCCCACGTTGACCACGGCAAAACAACTCTTGTTGACGGAATGTTCAAACAGAGTGGAATGTACCGCGATAATGAAAGCGTAGAAGATTGCGCCATGGACAGCAACGAAATTGAAAAAGAACGTGGCATAACAATATTTGCTAAATGTACAGCTGTAGAATGGGGTGATCATCGTATAAACATAGTAGACACACCCGGCCATGCCGACTTTGGGGGTGAAGTAGAGCGTATCCTTAGTATGGTTGACGGCGTAATATTGCTTGTTGATAGTGCCGAAGGCCCTATGCCGCAGACTAAGTTTGTCACTGGAAAAGCTCTCGCTCTTGGCTTAAACCCAATTGTGGTTATTAATAAAATTGATAAAGCCGACCGTCGTCCAGATGAAGTTCATGATGAAATATTTGATCTCTTTGTTAGTTTAGAAGCTAATGATCAACAATTAGATTTTCCGATGCTATATGCCTCAGGCCGTGACGGATGGGCAGCAAATGAACTTGATGGGTCTCGTGAAAATTTGGATCCCCTTTTTAAATCTATTATTGATTATTATGATAAGCCTGCCATGCGTACGAAAGAAATTATTGATCAACCTTTCACAATGCTTTCTACACTTCTCGATCGTGACAATTTCATGGGACGAGTACTTACTGGCCGCATACAAACAGGAAAAATTAAAGTTAATGACCCGATTAAAGTATTAAATCAATCGGGTGAAACTGTTGAGACTGGACGAGCAACAAAGCTCATGTCATTCGAAGGGCTGCAGCGCGTACCCGTAGACGAGGCTATAGCTGGAGACATTATTGCCATTGCTGGTCTTAAAGTCGGTACCGTTGCCGATACGATCTGTGACGCATCCATCACCACCCCCCTTCAAGCACAACCAATCGACCCACCCACACTTTCAATGCGGTTTTCTGTAAATGATAGTCCTATTGCTGGTCGCGAAGGTACAAAAGTAACATCCCGCATGATCCGCGACCGCCTAGAACGTGAGTCAGAAGGTAACGTTGCTATTCAAATTACTGAAAGTGACGGTAAAGATAGCTTTGACGTTGCCGGTCGCGGTGAACTTCAACTCGGAGTGCTTATTGAAACAATGCGCCGTGAAGGTTTCGAACTTTCTATTTCACGTCCTCGAGTTATTTATAGAGAAGATGAAACGGGCTCACGCACTGAACCCTACGAAGAAGTTGTAATTGATGTAGATGAAGAATACTCAGGCGTTGTTGTTGAAAAAATGGCAGAAAGAAAAGCAGAAATGACTGATATGCGTGCATCAGGTGCAGGCAAATCACGTATTACTTTTCTTGCACCTTCCCGTGGCCTTATTGGATATCACGGTGAGTTTCTTACCGATACACGCGGCACGGGCATTATGAACCGCACATATCACAGCTACGGGGCCTATAAAGGCCCTATACAAGGTCGCCGTGTTGGCGTGCTTATTAGTATGGGTGGAGGAAAAGCTGTAGCCTACGCTCTGTGGGGACTAGAGGATCGCGGCACTATTCTAATAAATCCTCAGGAAGAAGTTTACGAAGGCATGATCATCGGTGAACATGCCCGTGCTAACGACCTTGATGTGAATGTACTAAAAGGGAAACAACTTACAAATATTCGTGCCTCTGGTAAGGATGATGCAATTAAGCTTACACCACCCCGAAAGCTTAGCTTAGAGCAAGCTATTGCTTATATTCAAGACGATGAGCTTGTAGAAATCACTCCAGAGAGTATCCGTTTAAGAAAACGTTATCTTGTTCCTCATGAACGTAAAAAGGCTGCCCGTGCAGGCAAAGCCTAAATCAGTAATATAAATAAATTGATTTAAAAAGATCGTCACGTAGTTGGCGGTCTTTTTTATACTCAACTTGACAAACTTGCTAAAATCATTGAAATAGTCGAATAGACATTAGGAAGTTTTGAAATGATCATAAGCGGAGGTATGAAACCTTATATCGAACTTATGCACGAGCTCGCTGACGCTGCCGCCTTAGTAAGTCTTAAGTATTTCAAAAAAAATATCGATATTAGGAATAAAGGCCCAAAACTAAATAGCAGTTTTGATCCGGTAACAATAGCTGACCAGGATACAGAAATAACTATTCGCGAAATAATACGCAAGCGTTACCCTGATCATAATATTATGGGTGAAGAGCAGCCAGACGAACAAAAAAATAGCAATTATACTTGGATTATTGATCCCATCGATGGCACCAGAGCTTATATTACTGGTATTCCCACATGGGGGACCTTGGTGGCATTACAACACCACGGAAAAACGATTGCCGGCATGCTTGATCAACCTTACCTCAAGGAACGATATATTGGTACAAGTAAGGGTACATTATTTAATGGCAATCAAATTAAAACGCGGTCCTGTAAAAGCATTAATGAAGCAACTATTTCCACAACAGACCCATTAACTCTATTTACAGATCAAGAGGAACAAGACAAATTTCTCAGGGTAGCTTCTGATGCAAAAGTTATGCGAAATGGTTACGACTGCTATGCATACGCAATGGTGGCAGCAGGCTTCATTGATGTTGTAATTGAAAGTGGTCTTGAGCCATATGATATACAGGCACTTATACCTATTATTGAGGGAGCTGGAGGGATAGTCACCAACTGGCAAGGAGAACCAGTGATTGGTGGAGGCCAGGTTATTGCTTCCGGCGATGCGATGGTCCATCAACAGGTGATAAAATCACTAAATAAAGCTATTTAAATCACTACTGTTAAAAAACTGCTGAAATTTATTAATGAAAATCTAAAACATAAATGTAAGTAATAACATTAATTCTCTGTCAAATGATCGTTGAGTTCCTCAAGCAACTGATCGCGAAACTCATCAGTTTCGAGATATAATTCATGCCTTGCACCTTTAATTGTTTTCAAAGTGGCATTCTGCATACCATCAAATATTTGGAATGTCGTATTATTATCAACCACGTATTCTTCACCTGCTAACAATACAAGTAGCGGTGTTTTGATGTTACTCACGTAATTTGCACTTTTTAACAACTTAATACTTTTCATTGCACCTTTTAACCAACCAAAAGTAACGCCACCTACGAAGAGTTCTGGTTTTTTATTTAGAACATCCTGAGCCCAATCATATCGTGCCCTGTCATGGGTAAGACGACTAAAGGCATAATCATGGTTAATTATCCCGCTATGGCGAGCTTGACCTGGTGCAAAAAAATTTGAAAATCCAAATATATTCGCCAAATATATATATATTTCCATAAAAAAGGTCATTGTTTTATTGCGTATATAAAAATTAGTAAAGGGAGCCATTAATACTGCTTTTTTAAATACGTCTGGGTATTCGTGCAAATATCTTATTGCCAAATGAGTGCCCATAGAATGAGCACATAAGTAAAGTGGTTCCTTCAGATTTTTGGAAATAATTAGCCGCTCTATAATCTCGTGTATATCTTCAACCATAAGCCCAAAATCAGGGTTATGGCTCTTTTTCTGATTATCTAGCTTACGGTCAGAGCCTCCCTGTCCCCGATGATCATAACTGTAGACATCAAAACCTGCGCTTTGTAAAAATTCAATTAGTTCCGTCTGCTTTTCTATAAAGTCTCGGTGGCCATTAAGAAGCAGTAGGCTTGCTTTTTTTTCAACTGTCGCTGGAAATAAACCCCACCGAAGCCGAGTACCATCATTAACAATCATATAATCTATAAAACAGTTTTCTGGTAAAAAGTTGTTATTATTTGAGATAGTATTTTCTTCCATATTATATAATTACATTAATACATTTAAATCACAATAATGCTCTTGACTTAAGCTCACTAAAAACTCTATTTTAGACAATTATAAGTCAGCAAAACACTAACATAAATTATATTAAATGGAGAATTTAAATGTCCCTTATTAATCAAAAAGCCCCGGATTTTACAGCTCAAGCAGTTATGGAAAATGACCAAATAACAGAATTAAGTCTTCACGATTATCTCGACGGTGATTATGGACTTATATTCTTTTATCCACTTGATTTTACTTTCGTGTGTCCATCTGAAATTATTGCATTTTCAAACCGCATGGATAAATTTAAAGAACTCGGCTGTAAAGTTGTTGGTGTGAGCGTGGATAGTCAATTCTCTCACTATGCATGGCGTAATACACCTGTTGAAAAAGGTGGAATTGGTAGCATTAATTTTCCACTTGTTGCGGATTTAACTAAGTCTATTGCCACAGACTATGGCGTACTCATCGAAGGTGCTGGTGTTGCCCTTCGCGGGTCCTTCTTAATTGATAAAGCAGGTAATATTCGTCATTACGTAATTAACGACCTTCCACTAGGCCGTAATGTTGATGAAAGTCTTCGTATGGTAGAAGCACTGCAGTTCACCGAAGAGCATGGAGAGGTTTGTCCTGCTGGTTGGAACAAAGGCGATGACGGAATGAAACCTAGCGCAGATGGTGTTGCTAGCTACCTTGAAGGTCACGCTGAAGAACTATAATACACTTAATAGTTTTACAAATTACCCTCGCTTGAAAGAGCGGGGGTTTTTTATGTTTAAAGCCATTGCCTTTAACTTAAAGATTAAGTAGTCTGCGCCCTCGTCTATGACACGCACCCGTAGCTCAGCTGGATAGAGCGCTGCCCTCCGAAGGCAGAGGTCGAAGGTTCAAATCCTTTCGGGTGCACCAATCTTTTCAATGACTTAGACTATTTTAAAACGAGGTTTATTAGAAAATATTAATTTGATTATCTCTCTCAAGCGTTTATAATTAAAATTAGCAAAAGCATTGAGGTTATGCGAGACAATTTAAAGGGCTATGAATGTCAGATTATTTATTTCTAACTAATATAGGCGATGACTTTATAAATTCAATAAGCATTTCAAAGTTTGTTCCTAATAGGCGCATAAAGACAAAAGAATACGTAGAGTTTAAAGTTGTAATTTACACTCAAAAAAAAGATGCTTTAATATGGTGTAAACTAGATGAGGTTTATTTTAATGATGCAAATAATATTACTTTAAACTCTAATGATTACGATTTGGATGTTGGGCAATTGGCCGTTGTAGTGCCGTGTTTATTAGATTTCATATGCGAAGATATAATTATGTCGTTACCTGAACCTATAAGCCGGAAATTAGATTCCTCCCCTGTTAATGAACGCGCAACCATCTCGTTTAGCCGAGGGGAACTATCTTCAAGTTACCAGGGAGAATTTCCGTTTGCAATGAGTAGGGTTAAGGGGACATTTCTTGCGTTTGACGCGTTGATAGGTGAACCTCATAAAAAGGTAAGCTCTAAAATAGTATTCATAAATATATTTTCTAAAGAGTTACCTGTTAAAAACACATTTTCTTTTAATGTGGCCAATTCGAGTAATAAAGAAATTATAAAAACATATGAGTACGTTCATAACTCTGCCTTAATAGTAGATGTGGATAACATGAGTGACTTATCGTACGTTTTTTATTCTAAAGATACATTGGGTATACCTATATTTATAACTTATGGAGAAGGGGAAGAATTTAATCTGTCTGTGGAGCATACTCACCCTCCTAGTGAATTGTTTTGGGGCGATGATAAGTTTTATGGCCAAAGTTTACTAAAATCTAAGTGGATGGATACCTTGCCATGATTATAAAAAAACTTATCGCTAAATTAAAACCACTGGTCCCTAAAAAGTTAAAACCTTTTTTATTATTGATGCCTCCGTTCAATTACTCGACCCCATATATTAATTCAATACCCAAATTTGAACAGTTTAATGTATCAGACTATTTTTTGTTTAGGCGTGACGAATATGAAACTGTATTTATTGCAGAAAATAATTTAGCTTTAACATTGGCTTCACCAGTTGAATGCAAGCATGTTTTTTATTTTTTTGATGCACATGGTGTTTTATGCGGTAGCCATAAGATTGTAGACAGCGGATATCATCTCAGATTAAATATTGATAACTCAATGGTTGGTGATATAAAAATAGGTGGGTTTATCCATCAAACTTGGTATAAAAAATTATTTACTGATGAACTTAATTCCGTAAGTCAGAGGCCGTTAATTTTTCAACATAGAGGTTATACTGGGTTCCGAAAAAAAAATAACCCATCATCTGTTTTTTCTTTTTTACATGGTAATTTTGGCGCATTATATATTGATAAGCATGCAAAGAGAAGTAGTTTAGCTAGATTAGCAACTGTGCATAATTATACTCCACAATATATACTTAAGCCTACTTCTATGTATGAATTTTATTTCTTAAACCCTGTTAATAAAGATATGGAAATAATAATTGAATTGAAAGACGATCGCAGTAATATTATTCATAAACATGCCACCACTATAAAAGCTTTTAGCCATTATAGATTTGAAATATCCGGATCACCTATTGATGGTGAATGTAATATAACATGGAAGTCTTCTCTTCCTATATGTAGAGCAATCGTGTTTGAAGCTACTGGAAATAGATTTGATGTCTTCCATAGTTAGCATCGTACCCCGTCAAAACAAATTGGACATATAAAAATGTATAAAATGGAATTTTAATGGCACGATATATAATTATTCACTAATCCACTGAAACCGCGGATTTATTCTTCTTACGCACTTAGGTCTTTTAGAAATACGCAACGTGTTACCAGCTGCGCATCTTATGTCCCTTAAGAGCGTAGAAAAGTACGAATAA
>CAJQRG010000009.1 GCA_905612225.1 Emcibacteraceae bacterium
CTAAAATAACATTAGGGTCATTTATAAGCTCATTCCAGTTTTCAGGCTTTACATAACTTCCTACGATTTTTTTAGGGTCCGTTCCGGGAACCCCCATAGTCACAATTTCTTTTTTTAAACGCACCTTCATACGAAGAAAAGGCATTTCATCTGCCCAGCTTTCTTTATAGGATAAATTATAAAACTCTGACATAGACTGCAAATACTTCAACAATTTTTGAATAGCTAGCTCTGTTCCAGAAACTGTACCATTGATACCCTCACTCGCAAGTAATAATGTTCCCTTAATAGCATTACTATCGCAAACCTTGAGAAGTGGTTTTTGCATTTCTTGATAATTAGGTAGAGCCACAAACTTATAAAAAGCTACAACAAGAAATTTTGGCATCAGTTTTGTCTCTTAATTTATTATTTCACTACTTTTAACCTCTTTAACCTAGAAGGTCTAGTCATCTAGGATTAGATCTGCAATAATTGACACTGTTGAGGTTTTAGCTACTCTCGACCCATAGTAGGCATTGCTTAGAAAAGATTTTATATAAATACTGAATGATTTTTCAAAAAATATTGATAGAAATTTAATTTTGGAATAGAAATGAACCAACTAAAAACCTCAGTAACATCGGTTTACATTTCAATAGCAGCCTTTCTTACTATAAATAATCTTGTTTATAATACATTGCCTATTATTTTGGGAGGGTTAGCTACCCAACGTGGTTTTAATGAGGCGCAAATCGGCCTTTTAGGGTCTACTTTTCTTGCAGGACAAATGCTCACTAATATAACAGGCCCACTATGGGTTGGGCGAGTTAATTGGAAAATCGCAGTAAGTTTAGCAATGTTAATATTTGCTATTGCCATATCATTAAGTGCTCACGTTAATTTTTCATTAATCGCTCTTTGTTATTTAATTGCGGGTGGTACCACTGGTATTTCACTTGCTTGTATGTTCTGTCTGATAAGTAATATGGATAGTCCTGTAAGGGCGTATTCTATGGCTATTATGGCCCAGTGTGTGATTGCAGGTATACTGGTGATTGTTTTCCAATCATTCTTATTACCAAAGTATGGCCTTGAGGGACTTAGCTATTTAATAGCGGCCTTAATATTAATATCAATCCCATTCGTTCGATGGGTACCAATGAACTTAAAAGCGCAACTTGAATGTTCCAATAAATCAAAAACAAACGAAAACATGATATTTAAAATTAGTTTTTCATTTTGGGCATTTGTTGGTCTCATAGGCATCATTATTTATTATACAGGACAAACAGGTATATGGGCATTTGTAGAGCGAATAGGTAATTCCCGAGGGTTTGAACCTGACTTCATCGGAATTGTAGCCGCAGGTTCACTCATTCTTTCAGGATTGGGTGCATGGGCTGCAGACTTAACCGGTAATAAACTTGGTAACTTCAAACCTCTAGTTATTGGTATTCTAATATTTATTATTGCAATGATTATATTATCGGCGACCGAAGATAAATATCTTTATTTTATCGCTATCATTATATATTCTGCAGCCTGGAATTATATGACACCATTTCAGCTTCTTGTAGTCAAAAGTGCTGATAAAAGTGGTACTTATGCGTCAATGATACCCGCATTCCAATCAATTGGTGCCGCGGTTGGTCCAGTTTCTGTCGGCCTACTTATCGTTGACGGGGGGAGTTATATAAATGCATACCTTATCGCAATTGCCTTAGCACTTATTTGCATGGTCTTTTTCTGGTGCGCACATATTAACGGAGTGTTAAAAGGTACTTAATTATATCTAATAGGATTAATAAAAATGATAGAAAAATTTGATAAAAATACAGGGTTACTTCTTATCGATGTTCAAGAGGGAGTAGATGTATTGGAATACTGGGGGGGGGGCAACAGGGCGCCGCAATAATTTTGATGCAGAAAATAATATGATGTCACTTCTAAAAAAATGGCGAAAAATGGGTGGAAAGGTTGCCTATACTAAACACGACAGTCGTGAGGAAAATTCACCACTTAAGCTATCAATTCCAACAGGTAATATGAAAAAAGGATTTGAACCCACTGTAGATGATATCGTCGTTGAAAAAGATGTGAATAGCGGGTTTATCGGAACATCCCTTGAAATTCAACTTCGCCGAGCGGGTATTGATCGTGTTGTAGTCGTCGGTTTTTTCACTAATTTTTGCGTAGAAACAACTGTAAGAATGTCAGGAAATATGGGCTTTGATACCTATCTTGTTCATGACTGTTGCGCAACGACAAACCGCATCGGTATAGACGGGACCGATTATGATCCAGAAATTGTACATAATTTATCTGTAGCAAATATGCATGGTGAGTTTTGTACAGCCATCACAACTAAGGATGCCCTGAGGTTATTAGATCAGGACTTAGGTCATTTAGATAGAGCCCAAGGTAATGAATAAAAACACAATCGAATTTGGTGTTTCAAGTATGGTGGCACCGCTCGTTAGTGTGGCATTGCGTAAGCCGGGTAATGAGATGCTTAATGGGGATATTAAAAAATGGCATTATGCTAAGGAGTTGGTCCCAACGAAGGTTAGAGCACAATACCAAGGCTTTATTGATTTACTGGAAAAGTCCGGTGCTGAGATACTTTGGTTTAATGATGAGGATGATGGTTTATCCGATTCTGTTTTTACCTATGACCCATCGTTAGTTACACCAAAAGGTGCTATTTTGATGAACCCTGGAAAAATATTGCGAAAAGATGAAGTATCGCTTCATAGGTCATTTTATGATGAACGCGGCATTAATATAATCGGTTCAATCACAGGGCCGGGAAGTGCCGAAGCAGGTGATTTTTTCTGGCTTGATGATAGTAAACTTGCTGTTGGTCGCGGATACCGAACTAATCAAGCAGGAATTGATCAATTAACAAAAATATTAAATAAACAAAAAATCGAAGTCATACAATTCGATCTTCCCGTTTATCAGGGCAAAGCAGCATGTTTACATTTGATGTCAGTGGTAAGTTTACTCGCCGAAAAAGTAGCCCTTGTTTATGCACCACTTATGCCTGTTGCACTATACCAGCTTATGCAAAAAATGAATTTTACACTGCTGGAGGCTCCGACCGATGAGTTTGAAAATAGTGGTGGGCTCAACCTCAACGTGTTGGCAACAGCACCAATGAAGGCTATCGCTGTTAACGGGTTTCCTAAAACACATAAATTAATGCGAGATGTGGGCTGTGATTTGGATGTTTTTGACGGTGATGAAATTTGTATACCTTGTGAGGGTGGTCCAACTTGTATGACACGTCCAATTTTAAGAAAATAGGAAAAGATATGTTTAAATATGCAATTACACGAATACCTTGCCCAGCAGTGATTAACGGTCTAACGGGATCAAATTTTGGCATACCCAATTATGAAAATGCTCTTATTCAACATGCGGATTATATTGAAGCACTAAAAGAATGTGGACTTGAAGTATTAGTTCTGGATGCTAAGAATGATTTTGCAGATAGTTGTTTTGTCGAGGATGTCGCACTCATGACACCGCATTGTGCCATTTTAACCAACCCTGGAGCACCCAGCCGTCGCGGTGAAGTAGAACACATAGAAGCATCCGTTCACAATTACTATGATAATGTAGAGAGAGTTACTTCACCAGGTTTAGCTGAGGCCGGAGATATTATGATGGTTGGGGACCATTATTACATTGGTCTTTCAGAAAGAACTAATCAAGCCGGCGCAGACCAGATGATAAAAATTCTTGAAAAATATGGTATGTCAGGTTCAGTCGTCACTTTAATGGAAGTATTGCATTTAAAAACTGGGCTTGGATATCTAGAAAATAATAATCTTCTGGCATGCGGGGAATTTTTAACAAAATCCGAATTTCAAAAGTTTAATATTATTGAAATTGCTCAAACAGAAAGCTATTCGGCTAATAGTGTCTGGATCAATGGTACTGTGCTTGTGCCAAAGGGGTTCTCAAGTACGGTGGAAGTTATTAAAAAAACGGGCTATAAGGTTAGAGAAGTTGATGTTTCAGAGTATCAAAAAATAGATGGAGGCCTAAGCTGCCTTTCACTTAGATTTTAATTATTTTTAAAGGGATTAACGTTGAATAATCAAGGAATTTTGAGGCTCCTTCCTCTACTCATCAAAAAACCTAGTTATACAAAATAGTCCTACTTCCTTTTTTAGCTAGGATGGGTTAATGTCTATATTATTAAAAATGAGGAGTAATTTTATGAGTAAAGCAAGAGCACGCGAGCGTAAGAAGAAGAGATTAGCCCAGGGCCATCAAACAGGAACAGGGGCCATCCCAGCTGCAGTTGCAGAGCAAAAATTTAATGCTGGAAAATTTAATAATCAATTAAATACCGACGGAAAAGTTGGTGGAGGTAAGAACATCCCTAATTTGGCAGCCTCGAGCCGCGGAGCAGCCCGATCTGGTTAAGAATTGATGTTAGTAGTTGGGAGAAACGCATTATTGGTGTCCTCTCTCTATTCTTTTAGACTAAAGGTATTTTTGAACTTAGTAAGCAACAAATAGCAGAGAAAGAAATATAATGGGATCAGGACCAATGCGACCAAACAATGCAGATGAAAAGATGATAGCAGCTATTGAGCGCGGTGATCAGGGCGAATTTAAGGATCGTAAACCAGTTAAAAGTAAAGATAAGAAACTCATTAAGGTAAAAGAGGCACGAGTAAAAAAAGCACGAGAAAAATCAGACAGATTAAAAGCCTTGAGATTGGCTGCTGAAAAGGAAGCTAAGTCGTAAAATTAATACTTACAGAAACTATAAGCTTTTTAGTGCTAAAATCACTTAACAACAATTATGTAAAATCTAATTAAAGATAGCGGCTGTCACTTGTTCCGGCGGCACCTTACTGAACAATACTGAACTTCATTCCAAACCTTTTCCCATTTCTTCCGCCAATTGAACGGTCTACCACAAGCCTTACAGATTTTTGATGGTAGATTTGATTTCTTATTCATTATGGAATATGACCATTTTCAAGTGAATATAAAGTACTAAATATGTTATTTCCTATAACCATTTTAAGCACTTACGTGTGTAAAATGATTTCAATCGAAATAAAAAATTATGCTGCTTATTAGCCTTTAGAAGGATAAGATCCAAATATTAGAAATTAAAAGCGTGAGCTAGTCA
>CAJQRG010000010.1 GCA_905612225.1 Emcibacteraceae bacterium
TATCGGCACCGTGTTGACGTGTTGGTGAAGGCGGTTTATAGGGGGGTCTAACTCGCTTGTAAACCCCTTATTTTATCTTAACTGATTTTTTTTAAAAAAAAGGCAGGAAAGCGTTTCTAATCAACAATATAATTGATTAATTTTTAGCAGCTAAAGGCCAACATTAACCGTTTTAATTTTGATGCCGTTTTCCGCAAGACCTCTGAGCCATAACTTTGCCTCAAAAACATCGTCTGGTGCAGCCTGGACGCCAGGACTAAGCCGTCCTTCCATGAGAGCGTTCACTGCTTCGGCGACGGTATATGATACAGTAGAAGCCATAGCAGATTGCCATCCACTTCCTTTCTCATCAAGGGTAAGCGAACCTTTCCAAGTTTCTCCAGAAACTGAAGTTGAAGTCAAAGCAACATAGAGGAGCACTCTATCTTGCTCACCTTTATTATATTGATGCTCTTTCCAAAGTTTATCGGACAGCGAACCAAGCTCATCGGATGAAATATTTACGAGAGCCGAAAAAATATCTTTCCAGGCATGTTTCCATCCAGCTTTTCTCAACGTCCCACGCACGAATGTCCTAAGGTTAACCTCACTATCAAGACCATATTCCGCAATAAAAGGCAGGCTATTTCGGTTAGCATATGCCTCAAACACTTCGTTGTGAATTGAAAGTTCAGAAACTGCCTCCCAAGCAGTTGGAGTTTCAGTCTCTTTTCCGTTTTCGATAAATTGGGCTGGATTAGTCAGAGCGCTAAGTACGCCAAGCGGGGTCCAACTAAATTTATAAGTAAATGGTGTCTCCTCCACTGGAAATCCACCACAATAAGAAACAAAATCAAGCTTATTACCTTGACCTAATACTTTAGCTTTTCGAGCTTCATCAATTAAAATATGAGTAAGTAGGTGGTCTATACCAGGATCAAGACCTACCTCATTAACTAAGGAAAGGCCTTTTGCTGAAGCAACACCGTTAAGGTTTCTCATTTCCTCATTGATATAGCTCGACGTCACAAGATGACAATCTTCTTCAACAGCAATATTTGCAACTTGAATATGTAATGTGGCAGGTAACATTGAGATAATAATATCACCAGATCTTAGAGCATTGCGGAAAGTTTCAACAGAAGTGTTATCTTCAAGAGCCAAACTATGGATATTTAAAGTAGCGCCTTTATTAACTTGGCTTAAAAGTTTCCTAGGTCGGTTAACCTCCCTGCTCCAAACGTTAACTACACCCCATTTGTTTACAAGTGAAATAAGTCCTGGACCAGATGCAAGGCCAGCACCAAGCCAATGAATTGCTGGTTTATTAGAAGGCATAAAAGTTCCTCTTTAACTATTTTTCATTCGTGTTACGGCATCATCAAAGCTAGCCTTGGCAGAACGCCATGGCTGCTCATTATTCCTATTATTGAGTACCTTAAGATGAGGGAGCATTAATTCTGCAAACTCCTCACTACTTTCGCGAGGTAAGAGAGAGGGAAGATTATCAATAGCTATAAGATCAACAGATTTACTATTTTCGCCAGTCACCTTAATATAGGGCTTATCCCAGGACGTTGGCTCACCATAAATTGGCATCGGATTAAAATCACTAAAAGGATCGCAACCTACATCCGCAATAATAGAAAGACGAGTATCCGTTGCAATATCTTGCTTTCGTATGAAAGGGGAGCCTTTGCTTTTGATAAAGGCACAATTAATCATAATGTCATGGCCAGAAACTATTTCTCTGTCTATGTTTATGGTATCTTCCCAGTCCCAGCGTGTAATACTTGCGCCATGGCGCTCGTAAATATCAGATGCTCCGCTACCACAGCGACCGCCAGCGCCAATGATTAGCACCCTAGGTTTTTCAACTCCTTTGCTAAGCTTATTGATAGCCTCATCTAAGAGATCAGCATTTTCAAATGGTACAAGTGAATTATCAAGAAACCTCGACCCTCCCTGATGAATACTATTCCAATGGAGCAAGGTAAGCGCCGCACCCATATAGCCCGCACGGTAACCAAAAGCTACATAACGCATACCATCTTTTTTAGTCATATACTCAATGTCCAGTAAATCTGCGCCGCCCTTAACAAAGCGATTTAACATTGTTTTCCATCCGGTTTGTTCTTTATAAGCGTGAGCAAACAATATATGAGTGTTTTTAATTAAAGCAGGTTCATCCGGCAGCTCTTTAAGGCCAAGAATGACCGCATCGGATGGCGGGCTCAACCACCTACCCGCTTCAACCATTTCACAACCTACAGCTTCATATTCACAATCATCAATAATGCGATTCTTAGAGCGTTCTACTACAACATTATAACCTATTTCAATCAACTCTTTTGCCCCAGTAGCTAAAAGGGGTGTTCTACGTTCGGTTGAACGGTATTCGCTACGCAGCCAAATCGTCTTTATTTCAGTATTTTTTTTCATCAGCTTAATCCAAAGGCG
>CAJQRG010000011.1 GCA_905612225.1 Emcibacteraceae bacterium
TATCATTGTTGGAATATTGGCCCACTCGTCAGGAAACCCTCGCCTACCACCTCGTTCGCTACTGATACCGATAGATAAAGTACCTCCAGCAATGGAAACATTTAAATTAGCTGAACCTGCATTCGATAGTCGAGGAGTTCCGCCTAAATAATTTGATATTTTTCTTGATTTTTGAACCAAGGAACTTTTAAGTGCACCTTCAATTTGACCAGGCGGAGTAATTGAAATCACTTCCATTTCAAATTTAAGACCGAGCTCATTTGTTACTTCGCTAAGTATATTTCTTACTTTAGCTTCCATAGTATCTATATGAACTTGATCAAGTGAACGAACATCCAAAGAAAACCAACCGGTTTCGGGCTTATGATTAAACACGGCACCACTAGAAACTACTGCAACATTTAATCGAGTCCTGCGATCTTCATAAATTTGAGGCTCTGTTATTTGAAGTATTCTATCAATAGCACGGCCGATGGCCTGATTAATATTTGGTAGCCCACCTCGTAGGGTGTGACCAGCTGGACCAAATGCATGAATTTTCCACCAATGAATACCAAGTGCGCCATAACTGATACTGTTACCCTCGCCAAGAACGTCAACAAAAGCAATCGCACGGTCTTTGTATTCCGCATACAAATTTTTCATGCCTCGAAGACCGGTTTCTTCCTCCGAAACACCAGCAAAAATAATATCATGTTCAGGAACTAAACCACTATCAATCAGTGCCTTTGCAGCAGTAATCAACGAAACAGTAGTTAGGGATGTATTAGTTCCAGGCCCCACCACAAGGTTTCCATCAATATAAGGTGGAACACCAGCTGCTCGCTGGTTCTCGGCAACTGTTTTAAGGTCATCGAGGGTAGACACAAAAATAAGTGCTTTACCGGAGCGACCCTTGATCACACCAATTACGTTTGGGGCAGCGTTTACACGAACATCTACCAAACCAATTTTACGCATTTCATCAGCAACAGCTTTAGCGCGTTCGTGCTCCTTACCGGAAGGTGAAATAATACCACCAATATTGATAAGCATATTTGCTGCATCATAACGCATTTTAGCTATATCCTCGAGGCCCTTTAGTACGACCTTATCCTCGAGAACTTCATTTAAAGGTCGTTCATCTGCATTCGCATTATTAATAAATAATAACATACATAAAATTGAAAAAATTTTAATATCTTTTGACAATATATTTTCCTCTGATCATGTTAATTTAATATTTTTTTAAAATAACTATTGCACGCAAAGCATTATTTATCGTGAAATTTAGCTTTTCGTTTTTCTATAAAAGCCGACATTCCTTCTTTTTGATCTTTACTATCAAACAGGGAATGAAAGATCCGACGCTCAAATAATAATCCTTCCTGAAGCGATGTCTCTAATGCGCGGTTAACTACTTCACGAGCCATCATAGTCGAAGCCGTACCATAAGATGCTATAAGGTGAGCAGTTTCCATAGCCTCAGACAGGAGAGTATCATTTTCTATCACTCGAGCGGCAAGGCCTGCTCTTTCCGCTTCTTCTGCACCCATCATTCTTCCAGTAAGTATCAGGTCCATAGCTTTAGATTTTCCAACTAATTTTGTAAGCCGCTGCGATCCACCCATTCCTGGGATAACTCCAAGTTTAATTTCCGGTTGACCAAATTTTGCTGATTTTGCAGCAAAAATAATGTCACACATCATAGCAAGTTCACACCCACCACCAAGCGCGTATCCACTTACAGCGGCAATTTTAGGTGTTCTAAAATTTGCAAATACATCCCATTGATGTAAATAATCTTCAACAATCATCTCAATATTATCTTTTTCAACCATGTCTTTAATATCAGCACCTGCAGCAAAAGCTTTATCTGAACCGGTAATAACAAAACAGCCAACATCTTGGCTTTTATCTAGTGGTGTCAGAACCTTAACCATCTCCTGCATCACCTCAAAGTTAAGTGCGTTGAGAGCTTCTGGGCGGTTGATTGTTACAAGGACCACTCTACCTTCCTGACTAATTTTAATTGTATTTGGCATTTTATGTCCTCATTTTTTAATTAAAAAAATAACTATATCAACCACCAAGTGACTTTCAAAACTAATAACTCAAGGTGCCTTTTTAAGAACGACCCACGACATAGTTAATGACAATAGATAAATAGCTTATAGGCTTTCCCTCAAACAGCTTTCCTCGATCGCCTTAACAACCAAAGCCTAGATAATGCATTGGTTCTAATAGATAAAAGTATTTTTTTAAAGCTCCAGCGCAGCAAAATTTAATAGACCTTCTGGGTCTATCTTATTTTGGATTAATTAGACCAAATTAAAACTAATTTTTTCTAGATCTTTTTTATAGTGATAAGTTTTTCTA
Source organism: Emcibacteraceae bacterium (assembly GCA_905612225.1). Lineage (GTDB taxonomy): Bacteria > Pseudomonadota > Alphaproteobacteria > Sphingomonadales > Emcibacteraceae > Pseudemcibacter. The sequence goes on from CAJQRG010000011.1 coordinate 2,359, forward strand.
ATTCGAACATAGACCGCCGCTACCACCAAATTAAGTAAAGCGAGGCTATAATTATGGTAATAGCTATACTGCCTATAATAAAAGAGCTATCGACTGTATTTTGCGCACCTTCTGATACAATAGTATTATTTATTTCTGGCTCTGGTGCGATGTATGAAATCGCAATAGCCATTACACCACAAAGAATAAATACAATACCAACACGGTCGATAAAGGGGAAATCAGGCCAATATTCTCGCATAATAATTGAAAAAATGAAGGAGCCTATACCCGCGACTAATGCACTGTTGGCAGTAGCCTTTTTCCAAAATAACCCTAATAGAAAAATAACAACAATTCCGGGCGTAAAGAATCCAGTAAATTCTTGAATAAACTGAAAGGCTTGCGAAAAGTTTCCCAGCAGAGGTTTTGCTATAATAATAGCAATGACCATTGAAGAAAGTCCAGCCACACGCCCAATAGTAACCAGTCTACTATCATCAACATTAGTTTTTATTTGCCTGTATATATCCATTGTAAAAATAGTTGAGATCGAATTCATCATTGATCCTAGAGAAGATAATATAGCAGCAATCAGGGCTGCAAATACAAGTCCCTTGATACCAACTGGTAAAAGTTTCATCATTTCAGGATACGCCTGATCAGGGGCTGCAAGGTCAGGTATAATCAATGCAGCTGCTATACCGGGTAGGACAACTATAACTGGCATCAAGATTTTCAAAAAACAGGCAAAAAGAATTCCTTTTCGCGCTTCAGAAAGGTTCTTAGCAGCAAGAGCTCGCTGAATAACATATTGGTTAAAACCCCAATAAGAAAGGTTCATCATCCACATGCCGCCAATGAGCACTGAGAGACCAGGTAAATCTTTATAATGCTCACTTTCGGGTGAAATAATCATATCAAATTTTTCAGGGAGTTGCTCCGTCAACTCTATAAATCCTCCCCAAACTCCTTGCTCACCACCAATTTGATTAAGAGAGATTGCAGAAACCATCAATCCACCAAACACCAATAGCGCTACCTGAATAATGTCAGTAAGGGCCACCGCTTTTAAACCTCCATACAAAGAATAAGCTACCGCACAGCCACCCAACATAATAAGACCATACGTAAGTTCAATGCCAGTAATTGCATTAACAGCAAGTGCACCAAGCCATAATATAGAGGTCAAGTTTACAAATACATAAAGACCGAGCCAAAAAATAGCCATAACAAGTCGTACGCGGCCATCGTAACGTTTTTCAAGAAACTGCGGCATGGAATAAATTTCATTTTGCAGAAAAATAGGAAGAAAATAGCGGCCAACGATTAATAAAGTGATAGCCCCCATCCATTCATATGAGGCTATACCCAAACCAATAACAAAACCTGAACCTGACATACCGATGATTTGTTCTGCAGAAATATTAGCTGCAATCAACGATGCACCAATCGCCCACCAAGGCAGTGTCTTGCCCGCAAGAAAGTAATCTTGAGCATTTTTGGAGTGACCAACTTTCTCCCTGCTAACATATTGTGCAATTACAATGATGAAAATGGTGTAGGCCACCACAATTGATATATCGATAATTCCTAGTAACAAATTTTCTACCTAATTTTTTATTGACCATTATTTACGTTAATGCGACTATTCCATATACAGTCGGCTTTGACAATATCGTATAATGATTAAAAATATTATCTCAATAAGAAAGATAAAAATGCCAGTAACTAACGATGATATTCACCAAAGTCCGCACCGTAGATATAATCCCCTAAATGATAAATGGATTTTAGTTTCCCCACAAAGAAATAACCGTCCCTGGAACGGTAAAACTGAAACTCCGACTGAACCTTTAAGTACTTCATATGATAGAGAATGTTACCTTTGTCCCGGTAATATAAGGGCATCAGGGCTAATAAACGATCAATATGGGGGTTGTTACATATTTGATAATGATTACGCAGCTATACAAGAAAACGACGAGAGAATAAGTTCCTCTGAACCACTCTTTAAGTCACAGACTGTTAACGGCACATGCAAAGTGATTTGCTACTCGCCCGACCATTCTAAAACTCTGCCAGAATTAGAACTGAATAACCTCATCGGAATCATTAATGCATGGCGTGCCATTTATACTGATTTAGAAAAAAAATATAAATGGGTGCAAATTTTTGAAAATAAAGGTGAAATCAATGGCTGCTCTAATCCACACCCCCATGGCCAGGTATGGGCTAGCGGTCATTTACCAGATGAAGTAGAACGTGAAAATAAACATCAACAAACATATTACAAAAATAATGGCCGTCCATTATTACTAGATTATCTTAATGATGAAATTAAAAAAAATGAACGTATTGTCTGTTTAAATGATGATTGGGTGGTACTCGTACCCTATTGGGCGGCCTGGCCGTTTGAAACACTTTTGCTGCCGCGTACTCCAATTGCGCATATGAATGATTTAGAGGAAGGCCAGATAAAATCATTAGCAAAGATAATAAAAAGTCTGACAACTCGATACGATAATCTTTTTAACACCTCATTTCCATACAGTATGGGCTGGCATTGTCGACCGTCGTGTGAACCTTCAAAGCATTGGATTATGCATGGTCATTTTTACCCGCCGTTATTGCGTTCAGCAACTATACAAAAATTTATGGTTGGATATGAACTACTAGCAGAAACACAGCGTGACATTTCTGCTGAACAGGCTTCGACCATGCTTCGTCAAGCTTCGGAAGTTCATTATAAAAAGAAACTCAAATGAACAGAGAGAAACTTATAAATAGGACCTCATCTTATCACCATCAATTGCATGGAGGTTTAAGAACAAAAATAAGTATTGCACCTGGCCGTGTTAATCTAATGGGAGAGCACACAGATTATAATGATGGATTTGTGCTACCCACTGCAATCGATTTTTTTACTTGCGTCTGTGGATCTTTAAAGGAAGGTTCAAATGTTTCAATAACGGCACTTGATTTTGATGATGAGGTAGATCATTTCGATCTTCAAGATGATATATCGCCGCACGATGACGATATTTGGAAAAATTATGTTCGTGGGGCATTCTACTTTCTTAAAATGGAAGGTTATTCACTTGGTGGCTGTGCGCTAACTATTAGTGGGACAATCCCTAAAGGGACAGGCCTCAGTTCCTCTGCTTCTCTTGAAATTGCGATTTTAAATACGTTGAGTGAATTATTTGGTCTTAGTTTGAATAATTTAAAGATGGCACAAATTGGTCAAAAAATCGAAAATGATTTTGTAGGCCTGTCCTGTGGAATTATGGATCAACTGAGCTCTGCCTGTGGCATAGAGGGTCAAGCATTGCAGATAGATTGCCGAAATTTTAAAATATCAAATATTACTATTCCCCCTTCGTTATCTTTAATGATTGTAAATTCCAATCTAAAAAGACAACTGACTACTAGCGCTTACAATGATAGGAGGCGTGAATGCCAACAAGCTGCAAAATTAATGGGGGTCGAATCTCTTCGTGATGTCACAGAGAAAATATTTCTATCTCAAAAAGACCAGATGCCTGGGTTGATAGCCCGGCGCGCGGAACACGTTATAAAAGAAAATGCTCGGGTCATAAAAATGGCAACTGCCTTGCGCAAAGCCAATATAGAAGAAATATCAAGTATCATGGCTGATAGCCACGCCTCAATGAAAAATTTATTTGAAATCTCAACCCCAGAAATCGATATTCTCGTAAATATTATAAGCAAATTCATCAAGGGTTCAGGTGGAGTGCGTATGACTGGTGGTGGTTTTGGTGGCTGTGTCGTTGCCCTTTTACCTACAAGCTTAGTCGACGGCGTCCGTCAACAGATTGACAGTCAGTACCCCGATCAAACCGGACTAACTGCTTGTATTTACTTGAACCAACCAACCCGTGGTGTTGAGACAGTTCAAAGTATATTTAGTTGAGATAGTTATGAGAGCTAGGCATTAGAATAATGAGAGAAAAAAATGATAAAATTTCTATTTATAATATTAATAGCAGGTTTTTTATTGCAGCAAATATTACATATGAATAACGAAAAAGTGGAACGGATAGAGGTAAAAGAGTTTGGCCTTTTAGATGATGGGCGCACCGTCAAAGTTTATACGCTTAAGAATAAACTCGGTAGTAGTATCGAAATTCTTGACCTAGGTGGTATTCTCAAGTCAATCAATGTGGCTGACCGCAACGGTAAATTTTCTGACATTGCTTTGGGGTTTAATAATCCCCAGCAATATTTAACCGACAGTCCTTACATGGGAGCCTTAATAGGGCGTTATGCTAATCGCATAGCAAAAGGAAGGTTCACTCTTGATGGGATGGAATATTCACTTGCTATTAATAATTCAGAAAACACACTTCACGGCGGCATAACTGGCTTTGATAAACAGATATGGAAAAGCTCTCCTTCCACTGTGAACAACGAAGCACAATTAAAATTATCCCTAATCAGCCAAGATGGAGATGAGGGCTATCCAGGCAAAGTATCAGCAATTGTCACATATCGTTTTAATGATCAAAATAAATTAACCATCACTTATCTCGCGACGACTGACAAAGCCACAGTTATTAATTTAACAAATCACGCTTATTTTAACTTAAATGGCCATACTGCAGGATCTATTCTTGATCACGAAGTGATGATAAATGCTTCCCATTATACTCCAGTGAATAGTACTCTAATTCCTACTGGTGAAATAGCCACAGTGAGAGGAACACCAATGGACTTTCAAACTTCAAAGCCTATTGGTCGTGATATTAATATAGATGATCCACAACTAAATTTTGGACTTGGGTTTGATCATAACTGGGTCTTAAACAAATCAACTGAGGGTATAATTAGCCTAGCAGCAACAGCTTACTCGCCTAAAAGTGGTAAATTTATTAACGTTTACACTGATCAACCAGGTATTCAATTTTATACTGGTAATTTCCTGGATGGAAGTATTAAAGGGAAAGATAAAACTTTCTATCAACATCGAGATGCATTTTGCCTAGAAACACAGCATTTTCCAGACAGCCCTAATCAAACTAACTTTCCCACTACAGAATTGCGCCCAGGAGAACAATATAAGACCACAACAATATACGAATTTGGAATTAAAAATTAATAATTACTTCATAAATTTCGTTCTGGCCCATTATCTAGAAGAATAAAGAGCAAGGAGGAAAGTATCAGTAGTGGCAATATAATTGACAATAAGAGGTAAAATTTATTCTAATACAATAGTCGTTTTTTTATGAAGGTTCCAGCAATATTGCCTATAAAGGCAGAGATAAACCAAACCCATCCACTTAAACTGGCGCTGCTAACACCGCTAAAGAACGCACCAATATTGCACCCGTAGGCAATGCGCGAACCATAGCCGAGCATCAGACCGCCAATCAATGAAACAACGATAAGTTTTAAACTGATATTCCACCTTAACTTATAAGTACCCATCAATTGAGCTGCTATGAAAGAACCTAAAAATATCCCTAAATTCATAACAGAGGTAATATCAAAAAAAATTGATTGGTCTAATGCAGCAGATTTTTTCCAATAGACCCAACTCGTCACATCAACCCCAGATAGACTTAATGCTTTTGATCCCCACAAAACAAATGCACTTGTCACCCCCCAAGGTCGGCCTGCTAGAAGAAGTGTCAAGAAATTAGCCAAAACAAGTAAAAGGATGACGGATAGGATCGGCAAATGACCGTTTAAAAGTTTTTTCCACCCCTGTACACCCTCATCATTCCCCTCATTGTAAGGTAAGACTTTACCGTGGCGCCGTTTTTCGAATATGAGTGTTATTATGGCTATACTACCGCAAATCGACAGAGTAAGACCAAGTCCCCCCACAACCCCAAACTGAGATGTTAGGTCCACTCTAAAGTTTGGTAAGGCTCGCCAAAAGGCAATATCATAAGCACCCCAAACCCCTCCAGTAATAAAACCTAAAAGCGTTATAAATATACGTGCACTTCCCGCTCCAGCCCAAGAAAGAACTCCTGAAGCACAGCATCCACCAAGTTGCATCCCAATTCCAAACAGAAAACTTCCAAAAATTGATGCAATCCCAAAAGGAACAACGAAGCCAATAACATCCGAACCAAATAAACTTCCATGTGCGAGTATGGGATAGAATACTGCTGATGCAAGGGCTAGAATAAGCATTTGTGCGCGAAGCCCGCGTCCATCACGTTGAGTGATCCAAGATGTCCATCCGCCCGTAAAACCAAAATTACCAAAAACAAGAGTAAGGCCTATCATAACACCGACTAACGAAAGTAAAGCATGAGCCATGCCAGCTGTATGATTTATGACTACCACAAGCGCAGCCGTTATTACGAAGGACATTATACGCCAAAGATAATAATTCGGTATTCTGCTCAAATTGGAAGTTTGTATTTTAGACATTATTTACCCCTAAGATTTAAGGAGTGTACATAATTAAAATTAATCAGTCCACCTATAGGCGTAAACAGCTACTCTATATTTAATGTAGCTGTTCCCAGACGTTTACTATTGAGGCCTTTAAATCATTAATTCACTCATTACCTTTGCCCGCTAGGCGTGTAATGCTTGGTCTAAGTCTGCAATGATATCATCTATATCTTCAATTCCAACTGAAAGCCGAATAACATCAGGCCCTGCAGCCGCTGCAATTTGCTCTGCTTCACTTAATTGACTATGCGTTGTCGAAGATGGATGTATTATTAAACTCCGGGCATCACCAATATTAGCGAGATGTGTAAAAAGTTTCACATTTTCAACCATTCTTTTACCTGCTTCATATCCATGGGTTAAACCAATAGTCATGACCGCACCTGCTCCTTTTGGCATATATTTTTGGTGTAAAGAGTAATACGGATCATCTTTAAGTCCGGCATAAGAAACCCATTTAACCTTATCGTGGTTCTTAAGATAAGTGGCTGCCTTAAGCGAATTTTCACAGTGCCGCTCCATTCTCAAGGCAAGCGTCTCAATCCCATTTAATATATAAAATGCATTCTGCGGAGATAAACACTGACCTATATCTCTTAAGGAAAGAACGCGGCAAGCAATAATGAAACCTATATTACCCATCGCCTCACCGAAAACTTCTGCAAGAACCATATCATTATAGCTATCACAGGGTGCTGAAAGGGTTGGATACTTATCATTCTTAAGCCAATCAACTTTACCGCTATCAATAATTATTCCACCAATGCTATTACCGTGGCCACCAAGAAATTTTGTAAGTGAATTGACAACAATATCTGCCCCATGTTCGATAGGACGACAAAGATATGGTGTAGCCAGTGTATTATCAACAACCAGAACAATACCAGCGTCATGAGCAACCTTTGCTATAGCAGAGATGTCAGTAATAATGCCGCCAGGATTAGCTAAACTTTCAATAAAAATAGCCTTAACATTGTTGTTTAAAGCTGCTTTAAATTTCTCAGCAGTCGGCTCTACAAATGTTGTGTTCCAACCAAATTTTTTAAAACTTGTTCCCATTTGGGTAATTGATCCGCCATAAAGTTTTTTCGACGCTAATATTTCATCACCTGTTTCTAAAAGTGTATGAAATACAGTAAACTGGGCGGCATGTCCGCTTGAGACTGCTAACCCAGCGACCCCCCCTTCAAGTGCAGCAACCCGCTTTTCCAATACGTCCGTCGTCGGGTTCATCAACCGTGTGTAAATATTACCAAATTCATTTAAACTAAAAAGATTAGCAGCATGCTCTGTATCATTAAATTTATAAGCAGATGTCTGATAAATAGGTACGGCACATGCCCCTGTTGTTGGGTCTGGTTGCTGGCCAGCATGCAAGGCCAGGGTTGGTAACTTATATTTATCTGACATATTTTCTCCAATTTATTACAATTTTTATAATAATATAATTATTACTCATTGTTATTCCATTAAACCAAAAATTTCAAAATGCAAATTGAAATCTCAGCTTTGTAAACCCTTCAGTATCTTAGTAAATATTAAAATTTACCTAAAGTTATAATAAAACCTGATCCCACGGCCCTTTTATAGCAAGGGTTTGGGTTGGTGTTTGAACATTTACAAACATGGTTGTACCATCAGGTGAAAAACAGACACCCGCGGTTTCAGATTTAACATTAACTTTGGCTAGGGTGTAAAGTTCACCTGATGGTGTAATTCCCCTTATGTGATTTATGCTACCGTCATAATGGTCTTCACAAACGATAAGATGACCGTTTGGTGCAACAGTGATATTATCACCTAGACCAAATGTTTCTTTGTGTATAGATTCGAAAAAGAGTTGTAGTCGACCTGGATCATCATCCTCATCAGGCTTTCCTTCATTAAGAGACGGTTTGTATCTCATAACCTGCCCAAGGTTTTTAACACCCCCAGTCGAGCAGCAGAAATAAAGCTCATTATCACCCCAAAAGATCCCTTCACCACGGGCAAATATTGCCGCACCATTTTTAAACCCGCGCATCCTAAGATCATCTTCAGGGCTCTCTATGTTTTCTAGATCAATCCACCTTACATTGCGCCAGCTTTCCGGCTCAAACGATCTGCCATCCCAGTTTCGACTGTCAAATCCGCTCGCAACACCCTGAACACCTAATGCCTGTAACTTTCCACCTTTATGGAGGTCTCCATAAACATTAGGGATAAATCGGTAGAATAAACTGTTTCCGCGGTCCTCTGTAAGGTAAACAATACCCGTCCTCGGATCAACCGCTGCCGCTTCATGGTTAAAACGCCCCATAGCTTTAAGAGGTATAGGCTTGACTAGCCCATTTGCGTTCGCCAGCACCTCAAATACCCATCCATGATCGTGTTGGCAACGCTCACCAGATTTGCGTGTGGTTTCTTCGCATGTTAGCCAGCTTCCCCAAGGCGTAATGCCACCAGCACAATTGGTCGAGGTCCCAACCAGGCTGTGATGTTCCCTTACCCGCTTTTCTTGAGCTACATCATAAATGATCGTTGTGGTTCCGCCCAGGAGTGGCTCACCGTCATCCGTATGATCATAGGCGTGACTATGTAAAGGTTTGAGTTTTTTAAGTTCTTCTGGATCAGGATTCGTGTGACCAATTTCATGGTTTCGCACAAGTGCTACTTTTGATCCCTCTAGTGCAAAGCATCCCATGCCGTCAGCATTGTTCGGAACCAAATAGCCGTCATCCATTTGATCTCCGAGCCTAGATATAGTTTTATAGCTAAAACCCTCTGGCAAATCCAATATAGCGTCACGGGCTTCCACCAGCGGTCCGTAGGCTGGTATACTTTTGGACTTTGCATAATAAGAACAACCTGACAAATAATTAGTAAGCCCCGCAAATGCCAAACTACCCGCACCAGCCACAAATTTTCTACGCGTTACTTTCATGAGATTCCCCTCCTTATACTTTCTTTATAATATCAAGCACTTTCCTGGTTAAAAATCAAGATCTTAAACCGATCTTTTTATATTTTTAAAAAAGGCTTTGTCGCTCGCATTTTTGCTTTTCGCAGTCGGATTGGTAGCTATAAAAACAAACGGCTCAACACATATGTGCTAAGCCGTTTTTTTAATTGGTGGAGCTAAGCGGGCTCGAACCGCTGACCTCTACACTGCCAGTGTAGCGCTCTCCCAGCTGAGCTATAGCCCCAAATTTCATTTATTTCTGGTCTTAAATGATGTGGATATAATTTATGTACCACGGCCCATTAATACTCTGTCCATTTATCAATAATAATGGATATAGAAATTAATTAATCTTCTACAGTTGGTTTCGAGTTTGGCGTGTCAACAACAGCGGCAACGTTTGTATCATCATCATCGCTGAGAACAACGGTATTGTCGTCAGGTGAGATTTCAGCATCATCATCGTCATCACTCAAGAGTGCATCATCATCTAGAAGATTTTCTGCTTCCTCTTCTGCAACTTCAGCTTTTCGCTTTTCTGAAATAAGCTCGATAGAATGCGTTTTACTCTTCAGAATAATCTCAGGCTTGAACTTATGTTCACAATCAATACAAACGATTGGTTCAAACTCACCAAGATCATAAAATCTTGTTCCACATTTTGGGCATTGACGTTTTTCGCCCCATTCAGCTTTTGCCAAAGTATTTCTCCTAAGAACATTTTGTTCATAAATACATAAAAAACAATGATTTGCCATTTTATCAGGCCTCTGTCAAAGCCTAATATGACAAAAGTGTGAAGATTAGAAACAAAAATGAAATAAATATCGATAAAATTAGATAAAAAAGTGATACTAATAGCCAGATATATGTTAATTCACTCCCTAATTAACCAATCAAGGCGGATAAAAAAAAATATGCATAAACTCAGCTCATCAAAAACTGGCCCCTTATTAGGAACTATAACTGTGCCAGGTGACAAATCTATTTCGCATCGCGCACTTATAATGGGAGCGCTTTCAATTGGTGAAAGTAAAATTTCAGGGCTTCTCGAAGGAGAAGACGTTCTTGGTACTGCAACCGCACTGCGCGCCCTTGGTGCAGACATCTATAAAGACAAGGAAACAGTGTGGCACGTTCACGGTGTGGGTATTGGTGGACTAAGAGAGCCAGATGTATCACTTAACATGGGAAATAGCGGAACAGGAGTACGTCTACTCATGGGGCTCGTCGCCACTCACCCTATAGAAGTAACTTTTACTGGAGACAGCTCATTATCTTCAAGGCCGATGAAACGTATCACAGATCCTCTAGAAAAATTTGGAGCAAAGTTTTCTGGTAATAGTGACGGAACTCTTCCTATAAAAGTTATTGGCGCAAAATCCCCCATACCCATTTCATACGAACTGCCTATGGCATCTGCACAGGTTAAATCTGCTATAATGCTTGCCGGCCTTAACACCCCAGGACGGACGACGGTAGTTGAAAAAATTTCAACTCGCGATCATTCAGAGCGTATTTTTAAATATTTTGGGGTGCCTATTGAAATTGATAATAATAATATACACGTAAGCGGCCATGCTGAATTAACGGCAAAAGAAATGACTGTCCCTGCAGATCCATCATCAGCTTCCTTTTTAGTGGTGGCAGCAATCATTACTGAGGGATCTGACTTAATAATTAAAAACGTCGGAATGAATCCCGCTCGTACTGGATTATTTGAAACTCTTTTAGATATGGGCGGTCAAATTTATTTTAAAAATAAACGTCAATCATGTGGGGAAGATATTGCAGATATTCACGTTAAGTATTCTAAGCTTAAGGGTATAGAGGTCCCTCATGAAAGGGCCGCTTCCATGATTGATGAATACCCAGTTCTCTGTGCAGCAGCTGCAAATGCCGAGGGTAATACAGTCATGCGAGGAATAAATGAACTGCGTGTCAAAGAAAGTGATCGTATTGCTGTAATGGTAGTGGGCCTGCAAGCTTGCGGGGTTAATGTAATTGAGCATGACGACGGCATGACTGTCTCTAAGTCCGAGGTTAGTGGTGGAACATTGGTTGCAACCCATCTCGACCACCGCATCGCTATGTCATTTCTTATACTAGGATTAAATTCAAAAAAAACAATATCCATTGATGACGGACGGGTCATTGAGACGAGTTTTCCAGAATTTACGGATCTCATGAACTCCCTGGGAGCTCAAATATGTCCTTAGGTAAAAAGCTTATCATTGCCCTGGATGGCCCAGCGGCATCAGGTAAAGGAACTCTCGCTCGCCACCTAGCGAGCCATTACAATCTTGCCCTTCTTGATACAGGGGTTCTATATCGAGCAGTTGGATGGAATGTAATACAGGCAGGCGGAAATCCAAACAATGAAATTGATGCCTTGCAAGCTTTAAAAAAACTACCTAATACAGATTTGTCAAATAAAGAACTGAGGAGCGAATCAATTGGTACAGCAGCATCTCAAGTTGCTGCGCAACCTTCAATAAGGCTTGCTTTAGTTGATTTTCAACGAACCTTTGCCAATAATCCACCAGCAAATAAAAATGGCACCATCCTGGACGGACGCGATATTGGTACTGTTATCTGCCCTGACGCCCCAGTCAAAATATTTATAACCGCAGACGTTGAAACACGGGCAAAACGAAGGTTTTTAGAAGAGTTTGGAAATAATAAAAATGACAAGGAATACCAAAAAATCCTACAGAAACTAAGGGATCGTGATAAACGGGATACAAGCCGCGCATCCTCGCCACTTAAACAAGCTAAAAATGCCCACTTGATAGATACAACATATTCAGATATAGAGGCCGTGTT
>CAJQRG010000012.1 GCA_905612225.1 Emcibacteraceae bacterium
CCGGTGGACGGCTTTGTGTTGTAACGTTTCATTCCTTAGAGGATAGGATCGTAAAAGAGTTTTTTAAACTTAAAAGTGGAGATGTTCCTAGAGGCTCACGTCATATGCCTACTCGTGAAACTGATATATCGGAACCGACCTTTGAGATGATTTTTAGAGGTGGAAAAAAAGCATCAACAAATGAAATAACAATAAATTCTCGTTCACGCTCTGCAAAAATGAGAGCGGCGGTGCGCACTGGTGCACCTGCTTGGTTACAGGAGAAATAATATGATTAAAATATTTGCAGCATTTACAATTTTAACGGTGATGATTTCTACGGTATCAGTTTATAGCCTTAAACAAGCAACTTATAATCTGGAGGAGAAAAAGAGAGATATCCGGGCAAAAATATTAATGGATCGCGAAGAAATTAAGGTTCTAAAGGCTGAAATGTCTTATCTTTCAAGACCTGCGCGTCTTGAGCGTCTTAGTCGCCGACATCTTGTGCTGGCAGCAACTACAACTGATCAATTAGCATTAAATGTTGGATCGCTAACAATGCGTAATAATATTCAATTAGCAGGTAGGCCTGTTGATAATTTTCAACTTCTTTTACCCCGTGAGAAACCAGTTCTAAAGGGACAATTAAAAAATCATAAAAACATTCCTTTGGTTAGATTTATTCAGCCGAATGAGCAAGAAAAGGAAATGAAAGTATCGAAAGAAGGTATCAGTCTAAAAAGTCTATATGCGAGCAGTATAATTAAAATAGGTAATTAAAAATAGGGAAACAATAAGTGAAACCAATTGACTTGCGAATGGAGGGAACACATCAAGGTGCAATTGAAGTTGCTCGAAACCGTATGATTTTTGTAATGGTATTGTTTACTATTGGCTTTTTAATACTCGCAGTGAAATTAATATCAATTGGTATTTTTCAGGCGCATGGCTCTTCTTATTACCGCACAGGAAATTCTGATGGTTCTTTATTGATGGCCCGTGCGGATATTGTTGATCGTAATGGGGTTATTCTGGCTACTAACCTCAAGGCTCCATCACTTGCTGTTTCAAAGCGAAACCTGAAGTCACCACCTAAAGAAATTGCAACAAAGATTGCGGCAATTTTCCCTGAACTTACTCATGATGATGTCATGAAAGTTTTGCGCAATAAATCTAATCACAGCTGGATTAAACGCAAATTAACTCCGAAACAGCTATACGCGGTCAAGCAAATTGGTGACCCTGGCCTTGAGACTTCGGATGCTGAAAAAAGAATTTATCCTCATGGCAGGTTGCTTGCTCATGTACTTGGTACACTAAATATTGATAATAAGCCTCTTTCAGGGATTGAGGCCTACTTTGATAGTGAATTGTCAGACCCTACAAAATCAGAAGAACCTATAATTCTTTCTATTGATATCAGGCTGCAACACATTCTTAATCAGGAACTCTCTTTATACAAAGAAAAATTTTTAGCACTTGGGGCAGCCGGAATCATTCTTGACGTTACGACCGGGGAAGTTTTGGCTCTTTCATCGTTACCTGATTTTGACCCAAATGACGGAAAAGGGCCTCTGTCTAAGATTGAGATTAACAGAATTTCACAAGGTTCCTACGAGTTAGGTTCAGGCTTTAAAACTTTTACTATTGCATCAGGTCTCGACAATAATGTTATTAAGCAAGTTGATGATTATGATGCTACATATCCGCTGAGGGTTGGTGGATTTACTATTCGTGATGACCATCCAAAGAAACGCTGGCTAAGTGTGCCAGAAATTTTCGTATATTCATCAAATATTGGTACTATAAAAATAGCTCAAGACATTGGTATTTCATCACAAAAGGAATTTTTCGAAAAATTAGGGTTATTCAAAAAAACCAAAATTGAGATTTTTGAAAAAACTAACCCACAACTTCCAAAACAGTGGGGGCCAACTGAACTGGCTACTACTGCTTATGGTCACGGGATAGCGGTAACCCCCTTACATTTAGTAAGCGGTGTAGCCGCTATGGTTAATGGAGGTCGCCTTACTCCTGCCACCTTACTCAGGAAAGATAGTATTCCGGCCGGACTTCTTAGTTTAGTACCCTATCGCGCGCAGACAGATAATGCCTCCACACAAGTTATTTCACCTAAAACAAGTGAGATAATGAGGAATTTACTTCATTGGGCTGTGGAGTTTGGTACAGGAAAAAAGGCGAAAGTGGAGGGCTATTTGATAGGTGGTAAGACTGGAACAGCGATCAAGCCGTTTGAAAATAAAAGAGGATATGATGATAAAGCTGTTATTTCTTCCTTCATCTCTGTTTTTCCTATTAATGAGCCAAAATATCTAATTTTTGCCATGCTTGATGAGCCTCAGGGCATAGAGGAAACATTTAACCTTATTTCAGCTGGTATGACTGCAGCGCCATTGGTAGGAAATATTATTAGTCGCGTAGGACCATTAATGGGCATAGGGACGACGCAACAAAATGAAGTGGAATATGAAGATTTTATGTTGGTATCTGGACCTAGAAAATGAAACTTAGTGAATTACTAGACAGTGATCATAATGGTGTAGATATTGAAATTTGTGGTATAGCTGCAGATAGCAGAAAGGTTAAGCCAGGCTATTTGTTTATAGCACTACCTGGTCTAACTTTTAATGGTGCCGACTTTATTGATGATGCAATTAATGCGGGTGCTTCTGCAATTTTATCTATTCCTGAATATAAAAAAAATAGTGATGAAGTTGTCTGGATAGTTGATGAGTGTCCTAGTCAAGTATTTCCTCAGATTGCGTCTAAATTTTTTAATTTACAACCTGAGAATATTGCTGTTGTCACCGGTACAAATGGTAAGACATCAGTCGCCCTTTTTACCCAACAAATATGGAATCAGCTTAATATTAGGGCTGCATCATTAGGAACGCTCGGTATTCAGTCAAGTGACTACCAAAAATATACGGGGCTTACAACACCTGATCCAATAGTGGTTCATCAATCACTCAGTGAGCTTTATGATTTAGGTGTTAACCACGTGGTACTTGAAGCATCAAGCCATGGATTGGACCAGCGTAGGTTGGACAGACTAAATATTTCGGCCGCGGCATTTACTAATTTGACCCATGACCATCTAGATTACCACAAAACAGAAGTGGAATATTTCAATGCTAAAAAGCGCTTGTTTAGTGAAGTGCTGAAGCCATCAAAAACAGCAGTCATCAATATAGATAGTCCATTCGCCCATGAAGTTCAAAAAATTTGTGTTTCTCGAAGTC
>CAJQRG010000013.1 GCA_905612225.1 Emcibacteraceae bacterium
TCTTCGAAAGCAATAAGTGGCGCAAAAATCATCATAAATTCCTTAGTGGATTTGGGTGTGGAGGTTATCTTTGGATATCCTGGTGGTGCTGTATTGCCAATTTATGACGAGCTACATAATCATAAGAAAATAACGCACGTGCTCGTTCGTCACGAGCAGGCAGCTGTTCACGCGGCTGAGGGTTATGCGCGTTCAACTGGAAAACCTGGTGTAGTTCTTGTTACATCCGGTCCAGGGGCAACGAATACGGTCACGGGACTTGCAGATGCTATGCTCGACAGTATTCCAGTTATTTGCCTAACTGGTCAGGTACCTCTTAAATTAATTGGGACAGATGCATTTCAGGAAGCAGATACAGTTGGTATCACTCGCCATTGTACAAAACATAACTATCTAATCCGCAAAAGTGACGATGTTTCAAAAGTTATTCATGAAGCTTTTCATGTTGCGACAACAGGTAGGCCTGGCCCAGTTGTTATCGATATCCCAAAAGACATTCAAATCATGGCAAGTAAAGTTCAACATTTAGGTCCAATTGAACACCGGAGTTACCGTCCAGCCTTTAAAGGTGATGATGCAATGATTAATGAAGCGGTTAAGCTTCTTGCAACTGCAAAAAAACCAATTTTTTATACTGGTGGTGGCGTTATAAATTCAGGACCCAATGCATCGAAGTTCCTTCGTGAAATAGCGGGCCTGACGGGGGTTCCAGTTACAAGTACCCTAATGGGGCTTGGTGCTTATCCAGCGTCTGGAAAACAGTGGCTTGGAATGTTAGGGATGCACGGCACTTATGAGGCTAATAATGCAATGCATGACTGCGATGTAATGGTTTGTATCGGCGCACGGTTTGACGACCGGGTAACTGGCCGCGTTGATGCATTTGCACCAAATTCAAAGAAAATTCATATAGATATTGATCGTTCATCTATTAATAAAATTATTCCGGTTGAAGTGCCTATTGTTGGTGATGTTGGTCAGGTGCTGGAAGAATTTTTAAATCAGTGGAAAAATGGTAAATATGCATTAGATACTTTAGAAATGAAGAATTGGTGGAAGCAGATTGACGGCTGGCGGAGCCGTAACTGTTTGGCCTTTAAACAGCAAGGTGATGTGATTATGCCTCAGTACGCTTGTGAAAGACTGCAGGCATTGACAAAAGATAAAGATGTTTATTTTAGTACCGAAGTTGGTCAGCATCAGATGTGGGCAGCTCAATACCTTGAATTTGAAGAACCTAATCGGTGGATGACATCTGGTGGCTTAGGGACAATGGGGTATGGATTTCCGGCGGCAATGGGTGTTCAAATGGCACATCCTAATTCACTGGTGATTGACGTTGCTGGTGAGGCTTCTATCCAAATGAACATTCAGGAACTTTCAACTGTAATGCAGTATGGGTTGCCAGTAAAAATATTTATTCTTAATAATGAATATATGGGTATGGTACGCCAATGGCAGGACTTAAATCATGATGGCCGTTACTCAAACAGTTATACGTCTTCGCTTCCAGACTTTGTAAAGCTTGCTGAAAGCTATGGAGCAACTGGATTTAAGGTTGAACACCCTGATGATCTTGATGCAACAATACTGAAAATGATTGAAACTGAAGGCCCAGTAATTGTAGACTGTCGTGTTGATAAGCTTGCTAATTGCTTCCCTATGATACCGTCTGGAGCAGCACATAATGAAATGATACTTGCGGACAGCGAAGAAACAAAAGAATTTGAAGGAGGAGCTGCATTGGTTTAATAAACTAACGCTTTAAAATAAAATGATAGAACAACCTCATAAAGAAAGACATACCATATCAATCATCGTTGACAACGAAGCAGGGGTGCTTGCTCGCGTGATAGGACTTTTTGCGGGCCGGGGTTATAACATTGAGCACCTTACTGTGGCTCCGGTAGATATTATTGGTACGGAAAGCCGAATTACGGTGGTTACTATTGGTACACCAAAAATTATTGAACAGATAAAAGCCCAGCTCGACAGGCTTGTACCTATACACCGTGTTGGCGATTTGACTGAAGAAGGACCATCTGTTGAACGTGAGCTAGCGCTTGTAAAAGTATGTGGAGACAGCGATCAGCGGGTTGAAGCATTGCGCGTTGCTGAAGCTTTTCGCGCTAGGCGAGTTGACAGTACAGCAAATAGTTTCGTTTTTGAGGTGACAGGTAAGACAGAAAAGATTAAAGCATTCATCGAACTGATGGAAAACTTAGGCCTCGTTGAAGTAGTACGCACCGGTGTTGCTGCTCTGCATCGTGGTAAAAAAATATTATAAGACATAAAATTAGAGGAAATTCATATGAGAGTTTATTACGACAGTGATGCAGATGTAAATCTTATCAAAACAAAGAAAGTACTTATCGTTGGTTATGGTAGCCAGGGTCACGCCCATGCGGCTAACTTGCGGGACAGCGGTGTTAAGGATATGGCAGTTGCTCTTCGCGAAGGATCGGGAACGCGCACAAAAGCCGAAGGTGCGGGTTTTAAATGTGTAACTGCGGCTGAGGGAGCAAAATGGGCTGATGTTGTTATGGTTCTTGTTCCCGATGAACTTCAAGCTGATCTGTACGCAGACGATCTTGCTCCAAACATGAAAGAAGGGGCTAGCCTTATGTTTGCCCACGGACTTAATGTTCACTTTAAATTAATTGAACCACGAACAGACCTTGACGTATTTATGATCGCACCAAAAGGACCTGGCCATACAGTTCGTTCTGAATATGTTAAAGGTGCTGGCGTACCAACATTAATCGCAATTCATCAGGATGCGACAGGGAATGCCATGGATATTGGCCTTTCTTATGGCTCAGCAAATGGCGGTGGCCGTGCCGGTATTATTGAAACAACATTTAAAGAAGAATGTGAAACTGATTTATTTGGTGAGCAAGCAGTTCTTTGCGGAGGCGCTTCGGCGCTTGTTCAGTGCGGTTTTGAAGTACTTGTAGAAGCAGGGTATGCTCCAGAAATGGCTTATTTTGAATGCCTTCATGAACTCAAACTTATTGTTGATTTGATGTATGAGGGCGGTATTGCGAATATGCGTTATTCAATTTCGAACACTGCGGAATATGGCGATTATATGTCTGGTTCGCGCGTGATCAATGCAGATACAAAAGCTGAAATGAAAAGAATTCTTGCTGATATTCAAGAAGGCCGCTTTGTAAACGATTTTATGCTTGATAATAAAGTTGGTCAAATTAAATTGAAAGCTGCTCGTGCGAAAGGCGCTGCTCATCAGATAGAAGAAGTAGGTGAAAATCTTCGCGCTATGATGCCTTGGCTTAAAGAAAATCAAAAGGTAGATAAAACTAAGAATTAAAATTAATATAATTTATTTTAAAAGCTCCCGTAAAAGGCGTGGGAGCTTTTTTTATAAACGTAATTTAAAATTTAAAGATTTTTATAAGTTAATTTCTAAATTTAGTTATTTTGATTTAGTATGGGAAAAAAGTCGTAGTATTAAACTTAATCTATCAGTTTCGATAGTTCAAATTTATGATCGATCTTACAGAAATCACAAGTAACGGTTACGGTTCCATCCTCAGACACATCTTTTAATTCCTTAAGATCCAGACTAGAGAGTACGGTTCTAATTTTATCTTCAGAACAACGACAATTAGCAGTCACTTCTGTATGATCAAAAACTCTCACTCCAGCTTCATGATAAAGTCGGATCAGTAGGTTTTGAAGACTTAATTTTTTATCTAGAAGCTCTACCTTTTTAATAGTATTGAGCAAGATAGATGAGTTATTCCAGTCCTCTTTCGTTTTAGTTTCGTCGCGTACGTACTCGCCTTCTGCACTCCTGGCATAATGCTGGATCATTATTGCACAAGCCTGCCAAATCCCATGCTCATCCTGATCACAAGCAAGAATAATTTTTGTGGGTAGTTGTTCCGAACTTCTAAAGTATTCTTCTGCAGCGTGGGTAATGGTGTCGCCCTCGAGTTTTACAATACCCTGATAACGCTCCATAAAACTTCCTTGGTCAATGGTAATTGCAAGATAAGCATCTTCACCAAACATATTCTGAAGACTGTCACCCTCTTTCATAATATCATCAAATGAAGCATAGCCACGTATATTACCGTTTAATTTTTTATTTTCTTTATGAAAATCACTGATAAGCACCCGAAATGGGCCATCACCTTTCATTTGTGTGGTAAGTATTCCATCATATTTCATTAAGGAACCGATTAATGCGGTAAAAGCTAGTACTTCTCCCATCAGTTTACTGATTTGATTGGGATAATTATGACTAGACAAAATTTCATTTACCGAGTGGCCGAGCCGAACGATACGTCCTTTAATATCCTGACCCTCAATTTGAAATGGTAGGCAGGTATCTTCAAGAAGTGGATGCGATTTTTTATTCATTTTATTTACCAAAACACCATAATAATATTGCTTTTTGAATATGAAGCCTATTTTCAGCTTCGTCCCAAACTACTGATTGTGGTCCATCAATAATGTTTTCTGTAACTTCCTCACCGCGATGTGCAGGCAGACAATGCAAAAAAATTGCCGATGATTTTGCATTTTTCATAAGATTTTCATTAACCTGATAAGGTGATAAGTCTTTTAAACGTTTATTAACGTCTTTATCGCCCATAGATATGAAGGTGTCAGTGATAACACAGTCAGCGCCTTTTACAGCTTCAATTGGATTTTCTGTAATTGTAATCTTGCCATTATTATTTTTTGCCCAGTCGATGACTTGTTTGAGAGGAGAATAATCTCTATGGCATCCAATAGCAAGTTCACAGTCAAATAAAACTGCGGCGTGGATCCAGGAAACTGCTACATTAGTACAGTCACCGGACCAGGCTATTTTCTTGCCTGTTATTGGCCCTAAATACTCTTCAAAAGTTAGGACATCAGCCATTACCTGGCAAGGGTGAGAAAAATTTGTAAGTGCGTTTATAATAGGGACTTGTGATTTTTTTGCCATTTCTAAAAGATTATCATGATTATTAGTACGCATCATAATAGCATCGATAAAGCCGGAGAGAACCTGGGCGGTATCAGAAATACTTTCACCACGACTTATCTGCATATCATGATCTTGTAGTATTAAGGTTTTACCGCCAAGTTGATGCATTGCCATTTCAAAGGAGATGCGGGTTCGAGTGCTAGGTTTTTCAAAGATCATAGCTAACGCCTGATCTTTGAGAGGCATATCAGAATGGATGAAACCCTTACTTTGCTTTTTCTCTTTAGCTATGATCTTAAGTACTTTTGCTTTTTCAATAATGTACCGCACGTCCTTTGGCGAAAGGGCTGCAAGGTCGAGAAAATGTCTGTGGTTCGTTTTTAAATTTAAATTTGTCATTCTATCACTAAATAGCCTTGTTTTTTTTAAGTTCATCTATGCAAGTCTTATTGAGCTTAGTGATTGCTTCTTTAATATCTTCAGATGTTATATTTAAAGGGGGGAGTATACGAATAGTATTTTCACTGGCTCCCACGACAAGTAGTTTGTTTTCAAACGCTTGTGCGATAAATTCTTTAGGATCTCTTTGTAACTTGATACCTAACATAAGACCAAGTCCACGTACTTCATCAATTAATTCAGGATATTTTTTGGAAAGGTTAATTAATTCAACTTTTAGTTTTGCTGACATGTTTTTAACATTATTTAAAATACTTTCCTCTTCTAACACGTCAAGTACGGCGTTACCCATAGCCATTGCAAGGGGGTTTCCACCATAAGTAGAGCCGTGTGTGCCTAGAGTCATATGCTTAGCAATAGAGTTTTTAGCAAGGCATGCACCCAAGGGAAAACCTCCGCCTATACCTTTAGCAATTGGCATAATATCGGGTGTTACGCCGGCGTGTTCATGACAAAAAAGTTTACCCGTGCGGCCGATACCACACTGGATTTCATCATAGATGAGTAGGATATTATGTTTGTCAGCTAATTCACGGAGCGCAACAAGGTTTTTTTTTGTTACTGAGCGAATACCACCTTCGCCCTGTATTGGTTCGATCATTATAGCCGCTGTTTCAGTAGTTATATGGCCCTCAACTTTTTTCATATTGGTGAAAAAGGGTAGTACATCGAAGCCATCCACTTTGGGGCCAAAGCCTTTGGTTAACTTTTCTGATCCACCAGCAGCGATGGTTGAGAGTGTTCTACCGTGAAAACTTCCTTTAAATGTAATAATTCTAAATTTTTCTGGTTGTCCATTAGCGTAATGATAACGGCGTGTCATCTTTATGGCGCACTCAACAGCTTCTGCTCCAGAATTTGTAAAAAACATACTATCCGCAAAAGTAAGGTCTCTTAATCTGTTTGCTAGCTTTTCTTGGCCAGGAATCTGGTACATATTTGAAGTATGCCAAAGTATTGATGACTGTTCCTTTAGCGAGCTCACCAATTTTGGGTGGCAATGGCCTAGACAATTCACAGCAATACCGCTTCCGAAATCTAGATATTTCGTATTGATACTATCATATAGGTGGGATCCAGAACCTCTAACGAAACCTACCCCCATCCGTGCATAAGTAGGTAATAAAGATGACATATTATTTTGTTTTTCTATAATTATACCGCATATTATTTTGTTGTAATAATTTCTTTTGGCCTAAGTGTGCTAAATATTCAAGTAAAAAATACTTATTCTTCTAGGACCGAAGTTTATAACCACTTTTAAACATCTTATAGCAACATATCCAAAGTATTATGTTGAGGCTAAGTATATAGAATACGCCAATCATTGGGTTAGCCTCTGCTTGACCTGTAAAGCCGTAGCGAAAACCATCAATAAGATAAAAGAAAGGGTTTGCTTGACTAATTTGATACCAGACCCCACTTAGCCGATCTATCGAATAAAATGTGCCGGATAGAAATGAAAGAGGCATAATTACAAAGTTACTTATCGCCGATGTTTGGTCAAATCTTTGTCCCCATACTCCCGTCATAACTCCAAGCAATGAAAGCATCATCGCACCAGAAATGCCAAAATAAAGTATAGCCCATAAATGGGTTAGGGAGATATCCGTTATAAAACTCATTGATATAGTAACGAAGCAGCCAACCATCAGTCCGCGTGTAATGCCGCCCAAGGCATAGCCCATTACTATTTCTTTTGCACCAAGCGGCGCAAGAAGAATATCAACGATGTTGCCCATCATCTTTGAACCAATTAGTGAGGAGGAAGTGTTGGCAAAACTATTTTGAAGTATGGACATAATAATCAGTCCCGGTGCTAAAAATACGGAATATGGAACATCGCCCATGTACCTGTCAGTGCCACCAAGAGCCAGAGTGAAAATCATCATGAATATAAGGGTGGTCAATACAGGGGCTCCAACGGTCTGACCAAATACCTTGCAGTATCTTCGCACTTCTTTTTCATATAATGTACGAAAGCCTAACCAGTTAAAGGAACCAATTCGTTTTGTCCCAAAATCGTTAATGGTTTTTTCTTTCAATGACATGGCATCCTCTAATTTCATAATGGTTGAACATGCTTATAGAATAAAAAATACCCATCAGGCAATGTCAACTTGGACTTTTGACTTGAAAATATTAAAAAGCCGAGAAAATTAAATGGTAATGAGAACTAAATATGATATAACTCGCCTTTCAAGTGTAATTTAAACGAGGACTAAACATGGCCTGGACAGAAGATCGCGTAGAGAAACTAAGCGAGTTGTGGGATAAAGGTTTAAGCGCGAGCCAGATAGCCAAAGAACTCGCCGAAGGTGTTACTCGTAATGCTGTGATTGGTAAAGCACATCGAATGGGGCTTGCCTCGCGTCCTTCACCGGTTAAGTCAGACCCTGCAAAACGGGCTGCAGCCGCGGCTAAGAAAAAAATGATAGCAAATAAAGAACCATCCAAAACTGCTCCGGTAAGTGGTAAGGTTGGCATTCTTGATTTGACAGAGAGCTTATGCAAATGGCCAATTGGTCATCCTGATGAACCAAATTTTCATTTTTGTGGCAGGCCTTCGCAACCGGCATTTCCTTATTGTGCAAGCCACTGTGTCGAGGCTTATCAAGTGCAGCAACCTCGTCGGACACGTCGTAATACACGCCGGCGTATTATGGCTACACCAGTCAAATAACCTTTAAAAGTATATCTATTTGAGTTTACATAGCCGGACTTATTGGTTTAGTGTAATCTTATTGAGTTTACGAAAAATTTTTAAGGGAAAAATAATGTGTAAAATGTTTAAACTGTTTTTGATTACTGCCTACGTAGGAGCATTTTCTTTTGCACCTGCAAATGCCCAGGGTGAATACAAATTACCAAGCTATAGTTCACGTGATGGATTTGTTCCAGTAGTGGGTAAAAGCGGTATGGTTAGCGTCAGAGAAACTATCGCAGCAAAAATCGGTGCAGAAATTCTAGAAAAAGGTGGGAATGCGGTTGACGCCGCTGCTGCAATTGGATTTGCTCTTGCAGTTACCTATCCGCAGGCGGGCAATATTGGCGGGGGTGGTTTTATGATCGTCCATACTGCTAAAAACAATAAAACAGTGGCTATTGATTACCGTGAAATGGCTGCAGGTTCTGCTCGTCATGATCAATACGTGATTGACGACAAAGTTGATCAAAAATTAGCAAAATTTAGCCGCCAATCCTCGGGTGTGCCCGGAACCGTTGCTGGAATGGCCCTTGCTGTTGAAAAGTATGGAACGATGAGTTTAAGTGAGGTTCTTGAGCCTGCTTATAAATTGGCGAATAAAGGTTTTGAAGTATACACTCAACTTGAAATGTCACTAGCTCGCAGTAAGGAGCGCCTCGGTGCGGACCCTGCAGCGGCAAAGGTTTTCTATAAGGCTGATGGCAGTAATTATAAAACTGGTGAAATTTTAAAACAAAAAGACCTTGCGAAGTCACTTCGGGCGATTATGCGCAAGGGAACTGACGCCTTTTACAAAGGGGGAATTGCAGAAAAAATAACAGCTGATATGGCGGCAAATGATGGTTTGATAACAATGGCTGATATGGCTGCCTATAAAGTATATGAACGGGAGCCCGTCTACGGAACGTATAAAGGATACAAAATAGCTACCATGCCCCCGCCTTCATCAGGGGGAATGCACATGATACAAATGATGAATATGCTGGAAAATGATGATCTTAAGGCACAGGGACATAATAGTGCGGCCACTCTTCATCTGTATATTGAATCAATGCGTCAAGCTTATGCTGACCGTAGTCTTTACGCTGGGGACCCTGCCTTCTTTAATATCCCTGTTGATAAGTTAATTAATAAGGAATATGCCAAAGAAATTCGCGCGCGCATTCCAATAGATCGTGCTCGCGAAAGCGCTGAAGTTGCGCCAACTAAAAACCTTGCCTATGAAAGTCCAGAAACAACGCATTATTCCGTAATGGATAAGTGGGGTAATGCTGTTAGTAATACCTATACGCTTAACTTTGGCTTTGGTAATGGTATTATGGCAGAGGGAACAGGAATACTGCTTAATAATGAGCTTGATGATTTTGATCATGAGCCATATAAGCCTGACGCTAACGGCAATGTTAGTGGTAAAGCCAACGCTCAGGAACCATATAAGCGTCCTCGATCATCAATGACGCCAACTATTGTTTTCAAGGATGATGTCCCTTTTTTAATCACTGGTAGCCCGGGTGGAGGAACGATCATTAATACTGTTTTTCAAACAGTAATGAATGTGATTGAATTTGATATGAATGTGGCTGCTGCTAGTAGTAAGCCGAGAATAAATCATCAATGGATGCCCGACATGACCACTATTGAAAGTGGTGTTAGCCAGGATACTCTAAATATACTTAAAGATATGGGTCATAAATTTAATTCCGGTCGCCGGACACTAGGAAGCACAAATAGTATTGTTTATCGTGACGGTTACTTTTATGGTGCCCACGATCCACGTAGTATGAATGCTGCGACGATTGGTATTAATTAAACTTTAATTATAAAAATAATAAAAGGCGGTCTTAATTGGCCGCCTTTCTTTTAATCACCCGGCGTACTTTTAAAAGAGCAGAGTTCCGTGGTATTTTTATTTTTTTATGTAATTAAATTGGGTAAATTTGTACTAATTAGAATCATAATTAAGGCATTTCTATGAAAAAAATAATATTAACTTTGATTTTCACAACTGTAGTTTTAGCATCGCCTTCCTTAGCGCTGGACAGATTGCCAACCTATGATGCGGTGGATGGGTTCGTTCCTGTTATTGGGTCAACTGGTATGGTTAGTAGTCGACATAAAATTGCAACTAAAGTTGGGGCAGATATTTTAAATAGTGGTGGGAATGCTATCGATGCTGCTGCGGCAGTCGCCTTTGCACTAGCTGTTGTACATCCTGAGGCAGGCAATATTGGCGGTGGTGGTTTTATGGTTGTTCATACGGCCGAAGATCGTCGCACAACAACTATCGATTACCGCGAATATGCTGCCGATCTAGCTACTCATGATATTTATGTAGTTGATGGCAAGGTTGATCCGTTTTTATCGTTTCAAAGTCGTAAGTCTGTTGGTGTGCCAGGCACTGTAGCGGGAATGGCCATGGCGGTTCAGAAGTATGGTACATTTTCGCTATCTAAGATTATAGAGCCTGCTTATAGACTGGCACGGAATGGTTTTAAAGTGGGTAGACATCTTGAAAGAACGCTTGACACCCACAAAGAAAAACTTAGCGCTGCACCGGAAACACGAGCAGTATTTTATAAAGAAGATGGTAGCAACTATTTATACGGTGACCTGCTAGTACAACCTGATTTGGCAACATCTTTAAAGGCAATTATGGACGGTGGAGTTGATGCTTTTTATAAAGGTGATATTGCTCGAAAAATTATTGCTGACCAGGAAAGGTATGATGGTATCATCACCATGGAAGATATGGCAGCATATGTGCCAATAGAGAGGGAACCCGTGTTTGGTACTTACAAAGGCTATAAGATTGCAGCTATGCCGCCACCCTCTTCTGGCGGTGTTCATGTAGTGCAGATGCTTAATATGCTTGAAAATGATGATATTGAGGCTAAGGGCCATAATAGTGCTGCTACCCTCCACCTTTATATTGAAGCTATGAGGCAAGCGTATGCGGATCGAAGTCTTTACACTGGGGATCCTGAATTTTTTGATGTTCCAGTGAAAAAGCTTACCGATAAAGATTATGCGGCTGAAACTCGAGCCCTCATTACAATGGATCGTGCTCGCAAATCATCAGACTTGGCCCCAACAGTAGGGTTAAATAGTGAAAGCCCACAAACGACACATTTTTCTGTGATGGATAAGTGGGGTAACGCTGTCAGTAACACCTATACAGTAAATTACGGATTTTATGAAGGAATGATGGCTGCTGGTACAGGCATTGTCCTAAACAATGAAATGGATGATTTTGACCATCTGCCCTATGAGCCTGATGTAAACGGCAATATAAGCGGTAAAGCGAATGCGCAAGAACCCCGCAAGCGTCCTCGCTCATCGATGACACCAACTATTGTACTTAGAGACGATGTTCCTTTTTTACTCACCGGAAGTCCCGGAAGCTCAACGATTATTAATACGGTTTTCCAAACTATTATGAACGTAATTGAATTTGATATGAATATCGCTGCCGCATCAAGTAAACCAAGGATTCATCATGAATGGATGCCTGACGTGGTACAGGTAGAAAGTGGTTTAAATGTTGATACTATAAATATCCTAAAAGGAATGGGCCATAATATTGTTTATCGGGCAGAGAGTA
>CAJQRG010000014.1 GCA_905612225.1 Emcibacteraceae bacterium
TATGGCGCGTTTATTTTCTGAGGCTGGTCTCCCAGACGGCGTCTTTAATGTCGTCCACGGTGATAAAGTTGCAGTCGATTGTTTACTCAAACATGATGGCATAGAAGCAGTAAGTTTCGTGGGTTCAACGCGGGTAGCTGAGTATATTTACCATCTAGGAACCGCTAATAATAAAAGAGTTCAAGCCCTTGGTGGTGCAAAAAATCATGCTATCATTATGCCGGATGCCGATATTGAACAAGCAGTTGATGCAATTATAGGTGCTGCATTTGGGTCAGCGGGTGAGCGCTGCATGGCTCTATCTGTCGCAGTGGTTGTTGGGGATGATATTGTAGATGAATTGATTGAAAAAATTAATAAACAAGCAAAAAACATTAAAGTAGGTTGTGGCATGGTGGCTGGCAATGAAATGGGCCCTCTTATTACTAAAGAACATTCTAATCGCGTTAAAGGACTTATTTCAGAAGGAGAAAAGCAAGGGGCAAAAATAGTTCTTGATGGACGTAAATATAAAGCCTCAAAGGGTAATGAGAATGGTTACTTCTGTGGTCCGACAATCCTGGATAACGTTATAAAAGAAATGTCTGTTTATAAAGAAGAAATTTTTGGTCCGGTTCTAGTAGTGGTGCGTACAAATAGTTACGACGAAGCAGTAAAACTTGTGCAGGATCATGAGTATGGAAATGGAGCATGTATTTTTACCCGTGACGGCGACATTGCCCGCAACTTCACTCGTAAAATTAAAGTAGGTATGGTAGGCGTTAATGTACCTCTTCCCGTTCCTCTTGCATTTCATAGTTTTGGTGGTTGGAAAAGGTCTATATTTGGTGATCATCATATGTATGGCCCAGAGGGGATTCGTTTCTGGACAAAGATGAAAACCGTGACATCACGATGGCCAACCAGCATTATGGCTGGTGCCAACTTAAGTTTCCCATCAAGTGATCTATGATCCTATGCTTGAAGTTTAACAAAAATAATATAAGTAGTGTTTTAAGAAAGATTTAAACTAATGGAAAAACCAGGACCTCCAAAAAAACGAACTGATGGCAGTATATCTGGTTGGTCGCTAGCTCGAAATTTTTACAAAGATCCAGAAATTTTTGAGAAGGAAAAAGAAAAAATCATCTTTGACAATTGGATTTTTGCTGGTCATGTATCGCAAATTCAGAATTCTGGAGATTATTTTTTATTTAATCTACTTGAAGAAAGTATTATTATTGTCCGTGGTAATGATATGGAAATTCGATCTTTTTTTAACGTCTGCAGGCATCGCGGGTCTCATATATGCTTAGAAAAAAGTGGTAATTCTAAACGTTTTCTTTGCCCTTACCATGCATGGACTTATAATATTGACGGAAGTCTCTTTGCAGCGCGAGGTATGCCAGATGGTTTTGACAAATCTAATCACAGTCTTCACCCATGCGCTATGGACATTATCGAAGGCATGGTTTTTATTAATTTAGGCGATAATCCCGTATCATTAGAAAACGTAAAACGTGACCTCGCGGGGCCACTCAAAATGTATGATTTCAATAACCTAAAAGTAGCCGCTCATAAGCGCTACCCAATTGACGGAAACTGGAAGATCACCCTAGAAAATTACCAGGAATGCTATCACTGTGCACCATCGCACCCCGAATATTCACTAAGTCATACCTTTAAAGTTGAGGATGATAAATTCGAGGAACTTCAAAAACCAATGCTTTCACGTATGGAAGCAATGGGTGTGGAAACCTATGAGTACGATTATCAGTTTGACAAGCAGCAAGAAGGGCAAGAAAACTATGCATGCAGCCGATACGCACTTTTTGAAAAATACAAAACGGGAAGCCAGGATGGTAATCCGTTAGCACCTCTTCTCGGTAATTTATTAGGCTATGATCACGGCGCCCTGGATATAAATATCGGCTCTTTTACCTATTATCTTTGCTATAATGATCATATAATTGTTTACGTATTTACCCCTACAGAGCATGAAAAATCAGCCTGTGACATATATTGGCTTGTGCGCGCTGATGCTGAGGAAGGGAAAGATTACGACCTCGATAGACTAACCTGGCTTTGGAATGCTACAACCCTCGCTGATGAACGCATCATTGTGGACAATCAAAAAGGGGTCAATAGTAAAAAGTATCAATCAGGCCCTCTAGCTATTAAAGAAAAACTTATTGAACGTTATATTGCTTGGTATTTAGGCCAATTGGCTAAATAGTAACTATAAATAAAAAGACATATAAATTAATGTATAATAGTGATTTAGAGTAGCGGTATAAATGACTAGTTCAACAGAAAAATATTCTATAAAACTTCAGATTATATCCGAAGATCATATTGCTATGGGTCCAGGAAAAGCAGACCTTCTTGAAGCAATTCATAGGACCGGCTCTATCGCCGCTGCCGGGCGAGCTATGACAATGAGTTATAAGCGTGCCTGGGACCTTGTTGAAATCATGAATATGTGTTTTACAGAACCTCTAGTTGAGAAATCAAAAGGTGGGGCCAAGAAGGGCGGCA
>CAJQRG010000015.1 GCA_905612225.1 Emcibacteraceae bacterium
AAAGCCCTTGATTTATTGGGAAAAATCTTAATTACTGAACCCCTTGGCTTTGAAGATTGTAAAAATATTTGGGAAGTAGGTTCTGTAGAAAGATTAAATGCTCTTTATAAGGAAGCTAAATCACAAGCTAGCATTGGAGAATTTTCAATATGGAATATTAATGGAATACCCCCAAGCTATTTACAGGGGGGTTTTATTAGTGCTGCAATAGCTACCTATATAAATTTTCATGGTGAGGAAATTTTACAAAAGGCAAGTGAAAATAAATAAGAGTAAAAGGTATTTCATTCATGAACTATGTTTTTTATGATTTTGAAACAACAGGAAAAAGTGCTCGCTACGATCAGTTTCATCAGCTGGGCGCCATTTTAACCAATAGTGATTTTAAAGAGCTAGAGCGGTTCGAAATAAGGTGTCAGCTTGCAACTCACATCATTCCTGGACCCAAAGCACTGGAAATAACGCGCGTCTCTCCAGCGATGCTTAAAGACCCTTCCCTAGACAGTTATTACAGTGCCGTTAAAAAGTTACATCAAAAATTTACAGAATGGGGTCCGGCTACTTTTATTGGATATAATTCAATATCCTTTGATGAAGAATTCATGCGCCAGAGTTTTTATCAGAACCTACTGCCCCCATTTATAACAAATACCAAGGGAAGCAATAGAGCCGACGCACTTACAATGGTAAAGGCTGTTCGGAGTATATGTCCATCGATCATGAAATGTCCTACTAGTGATAAGGGTGCCCCGGTACTTAAATTGGATCAACTTGCCCCAATTAACGGCTTTTCCCACGCAAATGCACACGATGCGATTGCAGACGTAGAAGCAACAATTTTCATTACAAAATTAATTCGTGATCGCGCTCCAGATTTATTTAATAAAATGATCCTGTTAGGTGGAAAAAAATACGTCCAAACAATTACCAATCGACAAATGTTTGTCTTAGTTAACTACTATAGGGGTTCAGTATCTAAAAAAGTTGTCTGTCCTATAACCACAAATCCGAACAATCCATCCGAAGTTGTTTTATTTGACCTAACATTTGATCCTAACAAGTTTAAGGATCAATCAGTTGACGATATCACAAAGACTTTTAAGAAACCAAAGCGCCCTTATCAAAGAATTAAAGTCAATCAGCAGCCTTTGCTTTTCACTTTAGACGAATTGCCAGATGACTTTGACCTTCCGAGCTTTGACCACTCTCAATATGAAGAAAAATGTCAATTAATTGAAACCTTAGAACAACTAAAACAGAACTCCGCTGAAGCATTAAAAACTCGGTTGCCTGAACGTGAGGGTTTCATTGAGTTAGAAGATAGAGTTTATGAAGGTTTTCCAAGTAATTTTGATAAAGATCTTATGCAATCCTTTCACGCAGCAGACTGGGGAGACAAATTAGACGTCGCAACCCAATTTGAAGACAAACGATACTTGGGCTTAGCCAATAGGATATTGTACGAACACAACCCAGATCTCCTTCCTGAAAGAGTAAGGGAAGAAGGTAAGGCATGGGTTAAACGAAGACACACATCCCCATCGGATTTGTGGAGAACCGTTGAGAAAGGCCGAGAAGAACTTGATCAAATTGATAAGTCGACTGAACTTGGAAAGGCAATAGTTGAGTTCTTTATGAAATATTAAACCATTATTTTATAATCCATAAAAAAACACTCAACATCTCCTCACATACCCGCCCCCTATAGGGTGGCGGTATGAGTGAGGAAGATTGGTGTCGCTGATTAGGTTGTATTCTAGTTTTAAAATGTTAGTGAGGAATAATGATTAAGCCATTGTATACGCTCAATATTAATAATTAAATCCAAGAAGATAGCAAATAGAGATAGGAAAAAAGTAAATATAAACAATCAATTTTTTCGTAATGGTTCCTCACCCCCAACATGAGGAATTTTAAGGTCACCTTATAGGTCCCCCTTTCTTACCAAACCGTTCTCAAATTTAATTAATTCGCGTTTTTTCAATTGGTTTTTGAACCTGCCCCAATTATTCTTTAAAGAGCTATCTGGAGATTGTTCGACAACGGCGTCTCTCCATATATCTTCCAAAACGCCAACATTACCTTTATAATCTTTTTCCGCCACATCACTATTATCCATCAAACCTTCTAAGATGGTAATAGCCTCACGCTGGTCTTTACTAAGAGATATATTCTTTGGCTTTTCATCTAGTGGGTCAAGTATCAGTGAACTTCTCTCTAAGCCGAATGCGCCATCGATCCAAGTAATCTCCTTAGCTTCCATCCCCTTTAAGCTCCGCCTTACGCGCCTCAAATGCACTTAAGGCAATAGCTTCAAGGGATATATCAGATTGACTAAAAGTGCGTCTTTGTCTCTCTCTTTCGGAAATAGGGTCTATATTACCGCGTGCACTTGCTCGATACTTATCAGCTTTTTCTCTTGCCTCCTTGAGCGAAACAAAATTTATTCCTCCCAGACCCATTTCACGACGTTTACCGTGAATGGTCAGACGAAGTACCCATTGTCCTCCACCATCGTTACGCTTAAGAAGCCAGAGACCTGCACCGTCGCAATATTTTCCTGGTGGCGCGGTCTTTACAAAATTAGAAGAAAGTTTATATTTCATCGGTAATC
>CAJQRG010000016.1 GCA_905612225.1 Emcibacteraceae bacterium
ATCTAATGAAGTATTCGAATTTGAAAAACTCCCTGAGTGTATTACGATTGTTGGTGGCGGTTATATTGCAGTCGAAATGGCTGGGATCTTTAATGGATTAGGAGTGAAAACTTCGCTTATATACCGTGGTGAAGAAATTCTACGTGGTTTTGATTTGGAAATTCGCTCTAAGCTTCGCGAGGAAATGCTAAAAAAAGGTATTGATGTGCGCATTAATGAAGAGGTGGAAGAAATTGTAAAAACTGTGGACGGATATTTACTAACTCTTCTAATTGGTAAGGAATTAAAAACGAATTGTGTTGTTTATGCTACTGGGCGTAAAGCGAATACAGGAAGTATGGGGCTTGAAGAGGTTGGTGTAAAACTTAAACCTAATGGTGATATCGATGTAGACGAATTCTATCGTTCAACTGTTGATAATATATTTGCAGTTGGTGATGTGACGGGTGGAATGCAACTAACGCCAATTGCAATAAAAGAGGGCGCAGCTCTTGCTGCCACGCAATTTAACGACACTCCAACATTTGTTAATTATGACAATATACCAACGGCTATTTTCTCTCAACCACCTATCGGTACTGTTGGTCTGTCCGAAGAAGAAGCTCGTAACAAATATGGAGATGATATTCAGGTTTATAAAAGTGAATATAAATCTATGAAATTTACACTTGCTGGTAGAGATGAACGGTCACTTATAAAAATTCTCGTTGATGGTAAAACTGACATGGTAGTTGGGGCTCACATGATAGGCCCTGATAGTGCGGAAATTATTCAAGGAATGGGAATAGCCATTAAGTGCGGAGCTACAAAGGCACAATTTGATGATACGGTTGCCGTCCACCCTTCTTCGGCAGAAGAATTCGTTTTGATGAAGTAATGCTTCACAATGTTGTATAATAGTTTTATAGAAAGCATAGATAATAGAACTATTCATTGGAATTGAAGAATGACTAAAAACTGGAAACCCGATAGCTGGAGATCAATGCCTATTCGCCAGGTGCCCACTTATCCAGATGATTTAAAGTTAGCTGAAGTAGAATCCCGACTTGGAAACCTTCCCCCCCTTGTATTCGCAGGCGAGGCACGCCGACTTAAAACACAACTGGGTGACGTAGCAAAGGGCAATGCTTTTTTACTTCAGGGTGGTGATTGTGCTGAGAGTTTTGCAGAATTTCACGCAGATAAAATTCGTGATACTTTTAGAGTTCTATTACAAATGTCTGTTGCGCTTACTTTTGCTGCTAGCTGCCCTATTGTTAAGGTTGGTCGTATGGCCGGGCAATACGCAAAACCCAGAAGTTCTGATATGGAAACTAAGGATGGAATAACTTTGCCAAGTTATCGCGGTGATATCATCAATGGTATTAGTTTTGATGAAAAATCTCGTATTCCGGATCCAGAGCGTATGGTCCAGGCATATAATCAGTCTTCTTCTACCCTTAATTTATTACGTGCATTTGCTCAGGGCGGCTATGCTAACCTCAAGAAAGTACATCAGTGGAACCTTGATTTTGTTGGTCGCGGTGAAGCAGTAGAAAAATATCAAGATCTAGCTGGTCGCATAGATGAAGCACTGGCTTTTATGGAGGCTTGTGGTATTGATCCAAATAGCACGGCTTTGCACGGCACAGACTTTTATGTTTCCCATGAAGCATTGCTTCTTCGTTACGAGGAAGCGTTAACTCGTATCGATAGCACAAGTGGTGATTGGTATGATACATCTGGCCACATGGTGTGGATTGGTGATCGTACGCGCATAAAAGGTGAGGCCCACGTAGAATTTTTGCGCGGCATCCAAAATCCGCTCGGCTTAAAGGTTGGACCAACAACTAAACTTGATGAACTGATAGAAATTATTGATATCCTTAATCCAGAGAATGAGGCTGGACGTATTACGCTGATTTGTCGAATGGGTGCCGGAATTGTTGAGGATAAGCTGCCACCGGTGATTAAACGTATAGAAGAAGAAGGTAAGACGGTTGTATGGTCATCTGACCCAATGCATGGAAATACTATTTCAGCAAGTAATGGCTTTAAAACAAGACCCTTTGAAGATGTACTTGCTGAAATTCGTCGCTTTTTTCGTATCCATCGTAGTATGGGAACCTATGCTGGTGGCGTTCATTTTGAAATGACAGGTCAGGACGTAACTGAATGTACCGGAGGAGCTGAAGCTATTACGGAAGAGAAACTTGCTGACCGTTACCGTACTCATTGTGATCCACGTCTTAATGCAAGCCAAAGCCTTGAACTCGCCTTTCTTATAGCCGAAGGTCTTAAAGAAGAGCGTGACGAACGTATTAAAGAAAAAAAAGCGACCTCATCAAACTAATAAGGACGGGTATGTCAAATGGTCAGTGCACTAAAAATCGCCATAGCGACTATCAATCCAACTGTAGGTGATATTGACGGTAATGCAGAACGTATTCTTGAAGTTAGGAACAATCATTTAGAAGTTGATTTGATTATTTTTAGTGAACTAGTTCTTATTGGTTATCCCCCTGAAGACTTAGTACTAAAGCCTTCTTTTCAACGTGACGCTATGGATAAGGCGTTGGAAGTAGCAGCTAAAACTCTTGACGATGGTCCTGCGATGCTTCTGGGTTCACTTTGGGTTGAGGGTGGAAAGCTATACAATAGTTCACTTTTTATGGAAATGGGTAAAATATCAGCTATTCGTCATAAGCACGACCTACCAAATTATGGAGTGTTCGATGAGAAGCGGGTGTTTGAAAGTGGGCCATATCCTGAACCTATAGATTTTAAGGGGATAAAGCTTGGTGTGTTAACCTGTGAAGATCTCTGGTGGGAGAATGTCACAGAACACCTTACTAATAAGCAGAGTGATATTCTTATATCTCTAAATGGATCACCATATGCTCTCTCTAAAGCGCGAGATCGTTTTGCCAATGGGAAAGAAAGAAGTACTCAGTCTGGTATACCACTTATCTACACAAATCAAATCGGTGGACAGGATGAACTTGTCTTTGATGGTGAAGCATTTGTAATGGACAAGGGTGGTAATGTAATTGTCCGCCAGCGTGCCTTTGAAGAAGTTGTGAGTATAACTAAATGGCATAAAGGTAACGAAAAATGGATTTGCGAAACGCAGAAATTACCTCCTAAAAATGATCGCCTAATGGATATTTATCAGGCAATAATGATTGGGTTGCGTGACTATGTGAATAAAAATAATTTCCCTGGTGTAGTTTTAGGTATGTCTGGCGGTGTTGATAGCGCTTTAAGTGCAATTGTGGCTATTGATGCTCTTGGGGCGGACCGTGTTCACCTTGTTATGATGCCAAGTAAGTTCACCTCTCAAGAAAGTCTTATTGATGCAGCTCAGGCTGCGGAGATGATGGGATGTAGCATTGATAATATACCAATTGGTGAGGGTGTCGATGCATTTGAAAAAATGCTTGTAGCTTCATTCGCGGGCACTGAGAAAGACCTAACTGAAGAAAATGCTCAGTCTCGACTTCGAGCTATTATACTTATGGGCCTCAGTAATAAATTTGGTAAAATGGTATTAACTACGGGTAATAAATCTGAAATGTCAGTTGGTTATGCTACAATTTATGGTGATATGTGTGGCGGTTTTAATACACTTAAAGATATCTATAAACTTGATGTTTTTAAGCTAAGCGAATGGCGAAACAACAACCATCCAAGTGGAGGGTTTGGTCCAAACTGTCAAGTTATGCCTGTTAATATAATTGAAAAAGCTCCCACTGCTGAGCTTCGTCCAGATCAAAAAGACGAAGATAATCTTCCACCCTATGAGGTTCTTGATGATATTCTTAAATCTTTAATTGAGCGGGAAATGTCGGCAAGGGAAATTGTAAAGACCGGTCATAATCCAAAAATTGTTGCACATATACAAAATTTATTATACGTGGCGGAATATAAAAGACGTCAGGCGCCACCTGGAGTTAAGATAACAGAAAAGAGTTTTGGTAGGGACCGTCGTTACCCAATTACTAACGGTTATAGAGACAAAATTATATAATAGTGTATATAATAAAAATTTTAAAATAGGATTAAAAAATAATGTCTGTGAAAGTAAGGTTTGCTCCTAGTCCAACAGGTCTCTTGCATGTAGGAAATATGAGAACTGCTATTTCAAACTGGCTTTATGCTAGAAAAATGGGTGGCGTATTCTTTCTCCGTATTGATGATACCGACCTAGAGAGATCAACAATAGAATATGAAGAAGGTATTATGGAAGATCTTCTCTGGCTCGGACTTGATTGGGATGAGAGCGCTAAACAATCAGAACGTTTTGATCGTTATGATGAAGCTGTTAAAAAATTGAAAGCCGATGGTCGCCTTTATCCCTGCTATGAAACTTCCCAGGAGTTGGACTTAAAAAGGAAAGTACAACTTGGTCAGGGACGACCTCCACTTTATGATCGTGCTGGTCTAAGTCTTACAGAGGTAGAAAAAGAAAAGTTCGAATTAGAAGGTCGCAAAGCCCATTGGCGTTTTAAACTAGATATCCCTGCGCGTGTCGAATGGAATGATCAAATAAAAGGTAATCAAAGCTTTGATATTGCAGCATTGTCAGACCCTATTTTGGTTAGAGGGGATGGTACTTATCTTTATACGCTTCCAAGTGTAGTAGATGACATTGATTTTAAAATCACCCATATCATGCGTGGTGAGGATCATTCCGCTAATAGTGCAGTACAAACTCAAGTTTTTGAAGCACTTGGTTCAAAAGCTCCTGAAATGGCACACTTTTCACTTTTGACAGGCATTGCTGGTGAAGGATTATCTAAACGGCTTGGTTCCGCAAGCATTAAGTCATATCGTGATGAAGATGGACTAGAAGCCATGAGTATCATAAGTTTACTTGCACGAATTGGCTCGTCTGAACCAGTAATGCCATTCACAAGTGTAGAACCATTGATAGAGGATTTTGAGTTTTCTAAATTTAGCAGAGCAACTGCAAAGTTTGATCCCAATGATCTTCATATACTAAATGAAAAAATACTTCATGTGACAGACTATATTGCCGTAAAAGAACGTTTACCTGACAGTGTTACTGAGAAAATATGGAATGTGGCGAGGGCTAATATCAAAATAATTGATGATGTTAAGGAATGGCTTAAAATTGTAAATGGCCCTGTAACCCCAGTGATAGAGGATCGTCACTTTATTGCCAAGGCAGTTGGGATGCTTCCAAGTGGAAACTGGGACAATGAAACATGGAAAGAATGGACTGCAGCGGTTAAAAAAGAAACAGGCACAAAAGGTAAAAAACTTTTCATGCCACTCCGTCAAGCAATTACAGGCCTTGATCATGGTCCAGAAATGGGCTCTCTTTTACCACTTATTGGTGAAGAACGGGTGAGGGCTCGATTGAAGGGTAGTGAGGCTTGAATGAGTTCAAAACTTAAATTATATAATACCCTTACTAATAAAAAAGAAGAGTTTAAGGCAATTAATCCTAAACATATAACAATGTATGTATGCGGACCGACTGTGTACGATTTTTCTCATGTAGGTAACGCCCGTCCTGTTGTAGTTTTTGATACGCTGGCAAGACTTTTAAGGCATGATTATGACAAAGTAACATACGCGCGTAATATTACTGACATTGATGATAAAATCATTGAGGCCGCTACAAACGGTAATATAGCAGAAATTACCGAAAAATTTGCTCGGCACTATGAAGATGATATGAGTGCATTAAACGCCGAAAAACCAGACATTGTTCCAAAAGCTACCGACTATGTAGATGAGATGATAGCTCTTATATCTGACCTTATTACAAAAGGACATGCTTACGAAGCTAATGAACATGTGCTTTTTGAAATTTCAACTATGGATGACTACGGGGAGTTATCAGGGCGTAAAGTTGAAGATTTACTTGCAGGTGCCCGCGTAGATATCGCTGGTTACAAACGTGAGGCTTCTGATTTTGTACTCTGGAAGCCCTCCTCCGATGCACAACCTGGCTGGGAAAGTCCGTGGGGTAGAGGCCGACCTGGGTGGCATACTGAGTGTTCGGCAATGATTAAAAAAAACTTTGGCGAGACCATTGATATTCATGGTGGGGGTCAAGATCTAATTTTTCCACATCATGAAAATGAAATTGCTCAAAGTAAATGCGCCCATGGAGGGAGAAACCTTGCCAATTATTGGATGCATAATGGTTATTTAACTGTTAACGGGGAAAAAATGTCAAAGTCACAGGGGAACTTTGTGACGGTGCATGACCTACTTAAAGAGTTTATTGGCGGAGGTGAGGATATTAGATTATGTCTTCTTACCGCACAATATAGGCAACCGGTTAATTTTAGCAAGGGCGGGGTTATTCAGGCTAAAAAACAACTGGATAAATGGTATAAAACTACTCAGGGAGTAGAGCCCACAGTTGTTTCTGATGCGGTTCTTGATGCGCTGCGTGATGACCTTAATACACCAAAGGCTATTATGGAATTAAATCAGCTCTCCAAGAATGAAAATAAAAAAGGCGAGCTGCTTGCTTCCGCTCAATTGCTAGGATTACTAGAAAGTACTATTGAGAAAAGATTGATGGGTTCTCTTAAAATTAATCCTGAGAAAATTGAAGATAAAATTTTGGAAAGAACTACTGCCAAGATGGATAAAAACTGGAAACGCGCTGACGAAATTCGTGATGAACTTAATAAATTAGGTATAAAACTTCTAGATAGGCCAGACGGCACAACGGCTTGGGAATAGCTTGTGGCTGGTACCAATCATAAAAAAAATACGTCTAATGAAATCATTGGACCTGCTATTATTCTTGTTGTTCCGCAACTTGGTGAAAATATTGGTAAGGCTGTACGAGCGATGTATAATTTTGGTCTTACCGACCTGAGGCTTGTTGCTCCACGTGATGGTTGGCCTAATGAGGCAGCAATTGCACCTGCCGCAGGTGCTGATATCGTTCTTAAAAAGACCAGGGTTTATGGTTCAACAGCAGAAGCTATTTCAGACCTTACGTATGTTTATGCCACAACCGCCCGCCCACGTGACATGATTAAAGAAGTTATAACACCCAAGCGTTGTTGTAGTTTGATGCGTAAACATGTGGTCTCTGGTAAAAAAGTAGGTCTATTATTTGGCCCTGAAAAGGCAGGGCTTAAAAATGATGATATTGCTCTTTCAACGGCAATTGTTTCGGTACCCCTAAACCCAAGCTTTGCCTCAATTAATCTTGCTCAAGCTGTTGGTCTTATGTCGTATGAATGGTTTCAGACTGATACTAATATCAAAGATAGTTTTATGCCTTTGCTTGATACTAAAACTGCAACCTCAGGAGAACTTTATAAGTTGTTTGAGCATATGGAGGCAGAACTTCAAGAAGCTGGTTATTTTCGCTCGGATCAGCGGCGTTCTCTGATGCGCAGAAACCTAAGAAACATATTTACTCGTTCACAGTTGACCCACGAAGAAGTGAGTACAATGAGAGGTGTAGTCAAGGCTCTCGCAACGGGTGGTGGCGCTGGATGGATTGCAGAAAAAGAAGAACTCAGAAAAAAAAATAAAAACAGTGATTAAATTTGACAACTTGTCAAAACTAGCTATATTCCGCCCATCTCGAATGACTTGGGTGAGAACCTCAGGTTGCGTAGGAACCTCATATTGTACCTACGGTGCTGATATTATATTAATTCTAAACAAGAAGCGATTTGAAAATGACTAAACGTACACAAGCCAAGTACAAAATCGATCGCCGTATGGGTGAAAACATATGGGGTCGTCCAAAATCACCAGTCAATACACGTGAATACCGTCCCGGCCAACATGGTCAAGGTCGTCGTGCTAAGCTCTCTGATTATGGTATACAGCTTATGGCCAAGCAGAAACTTAAGGGTTACTATGGCGATATCACAGAAAAACAATTTAAACGGATTTACAAGGAAGCTGATCGTCGTAGAGGTGATACAGGGCAAATCTTTGTTGGCCTTCTTGAATGTCGTCTTGATGCAGTTGTTTACCGTTCAAAGTTTGTCCCGACTATCTTTTCGGCAAGACAGTTTGTGAACCACGGCCACGTGACTGTAAATGGTAAAAAAGTTAACATTCCTAGTTTTATGATAAAAGCTGGCGATGTAATAGAGATCCGCGAAAAATCTCGTCAGATCCCAATGGTTATTCAAGGTTTAGAGAGCACAGAACGTGACATTCCTGATTACATATCATCAGATGTTCATAAAGTAACCTTTCTGCGTGTTCCAACCCTAGATGAAATTCCTTACGCAGTTGTTATGGAACCAAACCTTGTAGTCGAGTTTTATTCACGATAACTTCTATTCTTATCTAATTGGTAATATAAATAATTAAAATGCTGCTCAGTTTAATTACTGGGTGGCTTTTTTTATATTAATTAAAAAGTTAGGTAAGGAGTAATTGTAGTTAATGGTTCTTATTTTTTTTATCTATATTTTTTGATAATTTTCTAGTGAGTAAATACATAAGGAATCCTGTAATAATTATTACGATACTAAATAATATTTCTTTTGTATTTTGAATAGTTAAGTAACACAGGGTAATCAGGGTAATACCAATAAAAATAATTGGTGGTAATGGATAAAAAGGAATTTTAAAACTATCCTTTTCAATAGTTGTTTCCTTTTGTCTCAAAATGAAGACCCCAATAATGACAACAAGAGAGTTGATGGCCATCGTAGCGCCTGAAAAAAGTAATATACTTTGAAATGTTGCAGACCAAAGGAATATCAGTGCAATTATTGATTGCAGCCAAATAGCTGTTGATGGGATACCGTGTTTGTTTTTTTTTCCTAATATCTGAAATAAAGAATAATCTTCACCAAGCACTTGAAGAATACGAGGGGCAGCCATCAACATTGCACTAACGGTAGAAATTAATAATAGCGACAATAGTATGCTCATAACACTGCCGCCTATTTTACCAAAAGCATATGTTGCAGAAATATAACCAATTTCAAGTTGACCAGCCATGGCACTCATAGGTGCTGTCGCAAGAAATACATAGTTTAAGAGTAAATAGCATAGCATCACGGCACCAGTACCTACCATTAATACTCGTGGTAATGATTTTTTTGGATCAACTAATTCGCTGGTAAGGTATGTAGCTGCGTTCCAACCTGTGTATGCATAACCAACATAAATAAGGGAAACTGCAAATGAACCACCAGTAAAAAGGGAAAAGTCCGAAGTTGAAGGCATGTAATTTACATCTTGCAAGTTATTACTAAAAAATAAAGCTGCTAGTGAGAAAGCGATAATTAACAAAATTTTTCCTGTTGTAAAAAAACTTTGTAATGTCCCACTATTTTTATGGTTAGTAGAATGAATGGCAGTCATTAAAAAAATTAAAACTGTTCCTAGCCAGAGAGAATCAAGTTTTGGAAAAACAGAACTTAAATATTCTCCAAAAGTCATTGCTGCAAGTGCAGTGGGGGCTGCAAAACCAACGGTTACAGAAATCCAACCTGATACAAACCCAGCACCGGGATGATATATTTCAGTGAGAAAATTATACTCACCACCAGAACGAGGCAGTTTTGAACTAAGTTCCGCATAGCAAAGAGCGCCGCAGAATGACAGTATACCACCAATGGTCCATAAAGACATGATAACAAAGCCTGAGGTAATGTCAGCTAGCTGAAAGCCTAAACTGGTAAAAATACCAGTACCAATCATATTGGCAATAACTATAGCTATTGCTGTCTTTTCACTAAATTTTTTATTTAAAGACATATTTTTCCTTATTATAATTCAAGAACTTAACATGCCTTTTTAATGGTAGCAAGATGGGTTTTCTATTGCACCTATTTGATATGTTGATAAGATAATTAAAAACCTTAGGAGATACTATGGAACTCGTTCTTGATACACTTGCCAGTGGCTTTCCCTACTTCATCTCTCATTTTGGTTTGACACTTATCATGCTTGGCGTAGGTGTTTATATTTACGAAAAGGTAACACCATATCCAGAACTTGAATTGGTTCGTGAAGGAAATATTGCAGCTAGTATTTCACTTGCAGCTGGAATACTCGGCCTTGCTATACCCCTAGCTGCCTGCCTTGAAGGAAGTGTTAGTCTTTGGGATATTTTTATTTGGGGGTGGGTAATTTTAATTATCCAAGTTCTTTCTTTTTTCTTTGCAAACCTTGTAATTGATAATTTAAATGACCGGATTATAAGAGGTGAAATTGGACCGGCTATTTTACTATTTGCTGGTAAAATTTCGATTGCCTTACTTAATGCGGCTGCCATTTCTGATAAGTTTTAAGTTTATAGATGAAAATTTCAGCAAAGTTCACATTTATATTACTTGCGGTAGTTGTTTTTGTTGGTGAAATATCAAAAGACAGTGGCAATAAAAAAATAGATCCCCGAACCCGTATACGTGAGAGCCCTTTTACCCCTCTGCCAGATATGAGGCCCGAGGGTGTGGGTACTATTGGTCCCGGACGTAAAAGTGACAAAGAAATTGTGATAGCTGAGGAGGAAAGAAAAAGTAGGGCAGAGTACACAGGAACGGCATTTTCGATTGATAATAATGGATTTTGGATAACTGCACGCCACGTAACAAATAATTGTGACCAACTTTTGATAGCACGTCCATTTAAGCGCCCACTTCCCATTGAGGGAGTGGCTGAACATATAGGGTCTGATGTAAGTCTTATCAAAACAGGCCGGGGTTATCCTCCATTGGATATTGATTATAATTTACCAATATTTAATCAGGAAGGGTTCCATTATGGTTTTCCACGCGGCAAACCTGGAGCAGTTTACTCACGATTAATTGGAAGACGAATAATGAAGACTATAGGTGCCAATAATTATAAAGAAATGGTACATGTTTGGGCTGAAAAAAAGCGAATACCTAACAGTAATGAAAGTCTTGGGGGTATTAGTGGGGCACCTATCCTAAATAAAGATGGTAAAGTAGTTGGTATCCATGTAGCCGGGTCACTACGAAGAGGGCGTTCGTTCTCTTCTCTTCCTTCCAGTATTAACGATCTACTTAACAAATATAGCATAAATATTAATCCAGCTTTTAAAATGGTAAATACAGCAGAGCTTAATACTAGTGATTTTTCAAATGTAGGAAATAAATTGCGCGATGAGTTAACCGTTGCTCAGGTGGTATGTAGAACTTATTAGGGTACAAAAAAATTCCTTTTTTTCAACCCTGTTAATGTAAATAGATTATATGGAACGAAGGTTTGTAGCAAAAAACTCAAGAGTTCTTCTCCAAGCGATTTCTGCCATTTTTTCATCATAACGCCCGGTGCTATCATTATGAAAACCGTGTCGCGCACCGCTATACATATGCATTTTGTATGAAGCCCTATTGCCCTTAAGTACTGCTTCATATGCGGGCCAACTAGCGTTAACTCGCTGATCTATTTCTGCAAGCTGGACTAGTAATGGTCCTTTGACATTATTCACTATATCAGTACGGGCAGGGGTGCCATAAAAAGGTACGGCTGCGTCAACAACATTAGGAAGGCTTGCGGCTAGGAAAT
Organism: Emcibacteraceae bacterium; assembly: GCA_905612225.1. GTDB lineage: Bacteria > Pseudomonadota > Alphaproteobacteria > Sphingomonadales > Emcibacteraceae > Pseudemcibacter. Next base: position 11,500 of record CAJQRG010000016.1, read on the forward strand.
TACTAATATATCCACCAAAACAAAACCCAACAACACCAAGTTTACCGTTTGAACTAATGTGAGTTTTTAAATAATGAGTTGCAGCAATAAAATCAAATTCAACTTTAGAAGGATCAAGACTACTCTGCATTGATCGTCCCTCATCGTCATTTCCAGGATAGCCACCCAAAGGGTGAAGGGCGTCAGGTGCAAATGCAACATATCCGGCCTTTGCAAGGCGCCGTGCTACATCTTTAATATATGGATTAAGTCCCCTATTTTCATGAACTACAAGGATGGCAGGTCTTTTCTCATCTGCAGTTTGGGTATTTGGCTGAACTAGATATCCGCTACCTTCTCCGTGACCATTTAGGGAAGGAAATTTAGCATACGTTGCTTTTATATCTTTATCGTTAAAGGAAACTTGTTCTGCAAGTGCATAGTTTGGCATTAACGATGAAGTAAGCAAGGATAAGGTTAAGCCTCCAACAGCGATAGATCTAAGCTTATTCAAAAATTCACGTCGGTCCATCTTGCCATGTGCATAAGCATCATACCAATCAAAGGCCTCTAAAGGTATTTCAATTTTTGTTTTAGTTATGATTTTAAGCTTTCTTTTTTAATTAGTCCTGTGGTTCAATCCCAACAGATTCAAAATGTGCTACTAACTCACCGTTAGCTGCCATTTCACGAATAATGTCACATCCTCCTAGAAACTCACCCTTTACGTAGAGTTGTGGGATTGTTGGCCAATCTGAATATTGCTTGATGCCATCACGAAGGGATTCATCTTGCAATATATTATGTGTTTCGTATTTAATTTTAAAATGGTTTAGTATTTCTATAACGGTTGCTGAGAAACCACATTGGGGAAACATTCTATCACCCTTCATGTAGAGGACAACATCATTTGTGTCTACGTCATTTTTAATACGTTCAAATACTGGGTTTGTCATAATTTATCCTGATAAGTTATTTGTAATTAAGTACTACATATCTGTAAAATTTTATTAAAATTATTATAGTTATTTTGGGGCAGAAGTCTGTAGTGAAAGCGCATGCAATTCAGCCCCAATTTTACCCTCGAGGGCTTTATAAACCAGTTGATGTTGCTGTACGCGATTTTTTCCAATAAATTCTTTGGAGACAACTTGTGCCGAAAACTGGCTACCATCACCGCGCATATCTTGAACCTGAACATCTGCGCCGGGCAAAATATCCAAAATCATTTCTTTTATTTGTGGCTCATCAAGGGCCATTTATATCTCCTAATCTTCGTTTGACATGTATTTTGGCATCCAAGTGCCATGAGCGTCAAGTAATTCGTTCAATGTTATAGTAAATATGTTTTTTACGTCCAGAGTATGACCAGTGACAAGACCAAGCATTTCCAGGGTTACATTAGCATCGTTAGCAGCTGTTTTGATATCATTGACATCATTAGGACTTGCAGATATGACATATCGAGCTTGATCCTCACCAAATCCATAAGCATGAATGGGGATATTCCCATTATTTAGAGTAATTTCCAGGCCACGGCCGCCAGCCAATACCATTTCTGATAAGGTAATGAATAATCCACCATCAGAAACATCATGACAGGCGGTTATTTTACGGTTTTGTATTTGTGCCCGAACAAAGTCACCATTTTTACGTTCCAGCGCTAAATCAACGGGAGGTGGTGCGCCTTCTTCACGCCCTTCAATTATATTTAAATACTGAGTACAACCAAGATGACCCGTGCATTCTCCAATTAACATAATTACGTCTCCCTCATTCTTTGGAGCTATTGTAATCATCTTGCTGCTATCTTTTAATAGACCAACACCGCCAATGGCTGGAGTTGGATGAATACCAGTACCATTTGTTTCATTATAGAGTGAAACGTTACCGCTTATGACAGGGTAATCCAGCACTGTACACGCTTCACGGATGCCTTCAATTGCCCCAACAAACTGACCCATAATATCAGGACGTTCAGGGTTACCAAAGTTTAAACAATCAGTAATTGCTAATGGTTGTGCACCTACTGCCGTAAGGTTACGCCAAGTTTCAGCTACAGCCTGTTTACCTCCCTCAAATGGATCGGCGTAACAATAACGTGGCGTGCAGTCGGTAGAAATAGCTAGTGCCTTATCAGTTCCATGAACACGAACTACTGCCGCATCTCCACCAGGAATTTGTATTGTGTCTGCCATAACTTGATGATCATATTGTTGCCAAATCCACTCTCGGCTTGAGAGTTCTGAACTGTTGATCATTTTTAAAAGAGTATCTCGAAAATCATTTGGTATAGGAATATCAAAAGCATCAATTGTTGGCTGAATTTCAGTTTTAATCCAAGGGCGGTCATATTCAGGACTGTTATCGGCTAGGGGTTGTGTTGGAATGTCCGCTACGGTCTTTCCCTCAAATAACAAAGTTAGGTTCCCCGTTTCAGTAATTTCACCTATCACTGCAAAATCTAAATCCCACTTTTTAAAAATTGCCTCAGCTTCCCCAACGCGGTCAGGTTTTAAGACAACAAGCATACGCTCTTGGCTTTCAGAAAGCATCATTTCGTATGGTGTCATATTTTCTTCACGTTGTGGAACATTGTCCAAATTAATGGTAAAGCCAACTCCTCCACCTGAGGCCATTTCAACTGATGATGATGTCAGCCCAGCTGCACCCATATCTTGTATTGCAACAACCATATCAGTTGACATGAGTTCAATGCAGGCTTCTATTAATAGTTTTTCCGTAAAGGGATCGCCAACTTGAACAGTTGGTCGTTTTTCTTCATTGTCTTCCGTAAACTCAGCTGAAGCCATAGTTGCTCCATGGATGCCATCACGGCCAGTCTTTGAACCTACGTAGATTACAGGATTTCCAACACCAGCAGCAGCAGATAAAAATATTTTATCTTGATCTGCTAGACCTACAGCCATAGCATTTACTAAAATATTACCGTTATATGATGGATGAAAATTTGTTTCACCTCCGATAGTTGGTACACCTACACAGTTGCCATACCCACCGATACCTTCAACAACTCCACTTAAGAGATGACGAGTTTTAGGGTGTTCAGGTGAACCAAATCGAAGCGCATTCATATTTGCTATGGGACGTGCACCCATGGTAAATACATCCCGAAGGATGCCCCCAACACCAGTTGCTGCACCTTGGTAGGGTTCAATATAACTTGGATGGTTATGGCTTTCCATCTTGAAGATAGCAGCTTGGTTATCACCAATATCGATAACCCCAGCATTTTCTCCAGGACCATGAATAACCCAAGGTGCCTCTGTAGGAAGAGTTTTAAGATGAAGTTTTGATGACTTATACGAGCAATGTTCACTCCACATAACGGAGAATATACCTAACTCAGTCAATGTTGGTTTTCGACCAAGTATCTTTATCATTAGTTTATGTTCATCAACGGAAAGACCATGCTCTTTTACAAGGTCATCGGTAATTTCTGGGTTATTATTCCAGTTAATTTTAGTCATGCTTTTAACCCTATTTAAGCGTATTAATTATGCTTTCGAAGAAACCGCGACCATCAGTACCACCCTGTACATCTTCGATAAGTCGTTCGGGGTGCGGCATCATGCCTAAAACATTTCCACGTTCGTTGATAATACCGGCAATATTATTTTGTGATCCATTTGGGCTGGCACTTGCTGTTGCTTCTCCCGCCTTGCTGACATAACGAAAAGGTATTTGCCCATTGGTTTCTAGCATTTTTAATGTATCCTCATCAGCAAAATAGTTCCCATCATGATGGGCTACTGGAATATCAATAACTTGCCCCTTAGTGTATGCGTTGGTAAAATTAGTTAATGTATTTTCTACCTGCAAATGAACTGTTTTACATACGAACTTTAGAGAACTATTTCTCATAAGTGCGCCAGGCAATAGTCCCATTTCAGTCAAAACTTGAAAGCCATTGCAAACGCCAATAACATTACCGCCTCTTTCAGCGTGCAAAGCAATTGCTTTTATGGCTGGAGATCGGGCCGCCATAGCACCACATCGCAGATAATCTCCGAATGAAAAACCGCCAGGGAGGGCGATTAAATCAACATCGGGTATCTCACTATCTTGGTGCCAAATCTGATAGGGTGTTTTGCCTGTAATTTTTTCAAGCGCATCAAACATATCACGATTGCAGTTGGAGGCAGGGAAGGTAACAACAGCTGATTTCATATTTTATTCCTATATTGGGATTAGTCTATGGTGATTGAATAGTTTTCAATTACCATATTTGAAAGGAGCTTTTTACACATTTTTTCTACCGTTTCCGCGGCATTTGATTTATCAGTCTCTGTTAGGTCAATTTCTATATACTTGCCCTGACGGACACCTTCTACACCAGAAAAACCAAGTGTTCCTAAGGCGTGCTGAATTGCTTTTCCTTGTGGGTCTAGAACACCATCTTTAAGAGTGATATGAATACGTGCTTTCAAGGTTTTTTCCTTCTCTAGAGTTGTTATTTATCTTCTAATTCTAACGGCACACCAAGTCGGCGTGCAACTTCTTGGTAAGCTTCTACTTCACCACCTAAGTCACGGCGAAAACGGTCTTTATCTAGTTTTTCCCCTGTTTCAAAGTCCCAGAGGCGGCAATTGTCAGGACTAAACTCATCTGCAAGAACAATAAAGTGACCATCATCCCCATCACTAAGTCGCCCAAATTCAAGTTTAAAGTCGATAAGTTCTATACCTACGCTAGCAAAAAACCCTCGAAGGTAATCATTAATTTTTGAGGTCATTTCCATTATCTCAATTAACTCATCCTCCTTGGCTATATCTAGGACAAGAATATGATTTTCAGGAATTAATGGATCACCCAAATCATCATCTTTAAGTGAAAATTCAATAATAGGTCGAGGTAAACGAAGCCCTTCTTCTATTCCGAAGGTCTTTGCCATTGTTCCCGCGACGGTATTTCTGACTATGACTTCTAGTGGTATAATATCTACTTCATGAACCAGTTGCTCTCGGTCTGAGGTGCGTTCAATAAAATGAGTGGGAATGCCAATTTGACTAAGACGGGTCATAACAAGTTCAGTGATCTTGTTATTAATTATACCCTTACCAGCTATGGTACCTTTTTTTACGTTATTAAAAGCAGTAGCATCATCTTTAAAATATTGAATAATAGTGTTTGCACGCGGCCCTTTGTAAAGGATTTTAGCTTTGCCCTCGTAGAGTATTTCTTTATCTGACATGTAGGTTCCTTGGCATTAGATATTAGGCAGAATCGAACAATGATAATCTAGCTTAAAAATTAAATAAAAACAATCTACCTTAAGCCATTAGGATCATTTTTTATAATACAGAAAATACTAAAAAAATGTTTATGTTAGGCAGTTAAATACCAATGGATATTGTATAATATTACTGTCATATGAGGAGCGAACTCTTATACTCCAAATACCCTCTTAAATATTGTATCTACATGTTTTGTATGATAGCCAATATCAAATTTATCGTCGATTTCTTCAGAGGTTAACATTTTAATGACTTCCGGATCACTTTTCAGTTCCTCTGCAAAATTTGCCCCTTCTTCCCAGACTTTCATAGCGTTCCTTTGCACAAGCCTGTAACTATCTTCACGGCTTACACCTACCTGTGTCAAAGCAAGTAGAATACGCTGTGAATTATGTAGGCCGCCTAGTTTATCCATGTTGGCTTGCATATTATTAGGGTAAACAACAAGTTTATCCATTACGCCAGTGAGGCGTGACAGAGCAAAATCAAGGGTAACAGTAGCATCAGGTCCTATCATCCGCTCAACAGAGGAGTGTGAAATATCTCGTTCATGCCAAAGAGCAACGTTTTCCATTGCTGGAAGGGCCATACCTCTAACCAAACGGGCAAGTCCCGTAAGATTTTCAGTTAAAATGGGATTGCGTTTATGTGGCATAGCTGATGAACCTTTTTGACCCTTTGAAAAGAACTCTTCTACTTCAAGTACCTCTGTACGTTGGAGATGTCTGATTTCTACAGCAAGTCTTTCAATTGAGCTTGCAACCACACCTAATGTACAAAAGAACATGGCGTGCCTATCACGAGGGATAACCTGTGTTGATACAGGCTCTACTTTAAGCCCCATAGCTTTAGCTACGTGTTCCTCAACATAGGGATCTATATTAGCAAATGTGCCAACTGCACCGGATATTGCACAGGTAGAAATTTCTTCACGGGCTGTTTTAAGGCGAACAAGATTGCGGTCAAATTCGGCGTAAGCCTGAGCCATTTTTAACCCAAATGTTACAGGTTCAGCGTGGATAGCATGTGAGCGGCCAATGCATACGTCCATCTTATGTTCCATAGCTCTACGCTTTAAGATAACAAGAAGTTTTTCTACATCATCGATAAGGATATCTGCGGCCTTTACCATCTGTATATTTAAGCAAGTATCTAATACATCTGAAGATGTCATCCCTTGATGAACGAAACGAGCTTCAGTACCGATATATTCAGAAAGAGAGGTTAGAAAGGCTATGACATCATGTTTTACCTCTTTTTCAATTTCGTCAATTCTATCAATATCAAAATTACCCTTTTCCCAAATTATTTTTGCACTTTCTTTTGGTATTACTCCTAATTCAGCAAGGGCATCACATGCGTGAGCCTCAATTTCAAACCATATTTGAAACCTTGATTGTGGCTCCCAGATAGTAGTCATTATTTCGCGTGAATAACGTGGTATCATGATGCTATTTCCCAAACAAAAGGTGAATATTGAATCTATAGTTCAGGATTTAACATGTGGGCGAAGAGGGGGCAAGTTTTATTCTAGCTAAAAGCATCAAACTTATGCAAGATTTGTAATTATTTTTGAGATAAATAACAGGTTATGTATAGCCTATTTTATAAGTTAAATGGTATATCGTTTTTCTTGGTAACTGTACGTAGGGAAAAGTTTGATTTAATATTGGATACGCCTGGCAGAGTTGTGAGGACATCCATATGTAGTTTTTCATAATCAGAGGCATCTGAGACTATGACTCGCAGTAAGTAGTCTGCATCTCCAGACATTAAATAACATTCCATAATTTGTGGGCACTGACGGACTATTTTTTCAAATTCTAAAAGAAGTTCCTTAGTTTGTTTTTCTACTGTGACTTGTACAAATACATTATCTGTTAAACCTGCAGCAGCTTGATCCATAACTGCAACATAACCCTCAATAATTCCCTGTGTTTCAAGACCCTTAACCCTACGAAGACAGGCTGACTGGGATAAACCCACTTTTTCGGATAAGTCAGAATTGCTAATACGGCCATCATTTTGTAAGTACTTAATAATGGCATGATCAATCTTATCTAGTTTAATATTTAGAAATTTATGTCTCATAAATATGAATATACGCAATTAAATTCGAATTATCAAACAATATATATTAAAAAACGCAAGGACATTTTTTTTGATCTAAATTAGACTAAAGGTACCTAACCTTTGTTATCAATTATTGGAAATGTATTATGATTATTGGCTGCCCAAAAGAAATTAAAGTCCATGAGTATAGAGTTGGTCTAACTCCATCAAGCGCCTCGGAACTTATTCGAAATGGACACACTGTAATTATGGAGACAAATGCGGGTAATGGCATTGGAATTTCTGATTCTGATTATGAAAAGGTTGGGTGTTCTATATTATCTAAAGCCGACGAAATTTTTAAAAAAGCGGAAATGATAGTTAAAGTTAAAGAACCTCAGCTCCAGGAATGTGCGATGTTAGAACCACATCACCTTCTCTTTACATATCTTCATTTAGCTGCCGATAAACCTCAAACTGAGGCATTACTTAAATCTGGTTGTACGGCTATTGCATACGAAACTGTTACTTCTGATGATGGTTCGCTTCCACTTTTGGCACCCATGAGTGAGGTTGCTGGTCGGATGTCTATTCAAGCTGGCGCGCACGCTCTTGAAAAGGCTTCGGGGGGGCGTGGTATTCTTCTTGGGGGCGTCCCAGGGGTTGCTCCGGCTAAAGTTGTTATTATCGGTGGTGGTGTTTCGGGTATGAATGCTGCTGAAATGGCTGTCGGCTTAGGTGCGGACGTTACCATTTTTGATCGTAATATTAATCAAATGCGCTACCTTGATCAAAGATTTAGAGGTGCAGTAAATACTGTTTATTCCACTGCTCATGCGCTTGATGAAGCCGTTCTTGACGCGGATCTTGTTATCGGTGCCGTGCTTGTTGCCGGTGCTGCTGCTCCAAAGCTTGTTTCTGCTAAAACAGCAAAAAATATGAAAAATGGGGCTGTACTTGTTGATATTTCAATTGACCAAGGAGGGTGCTTCGAAAACTCAAAAGCAACCACACATTCGGATCCTACCTTTGTTATTGATGGTGTAGTTTATTATTGTGTGGCTAACATGCCAGGTGCGGTAGCTTATACATCAACGTTTGCCCTTAATAACGCTACATTACCCTTTGCAGTTCAGCTTGCTAATAAAGGTTGGAAAAAGGCATGTTCTGATGATGAGCATCTTTTGAACGGTGTTAACATTCAGAATGGTCGTGTAACTTATGAAGCCGTTGCTCTGGACCTTGATCTTCCATATTCTTCAGTTTTACTTTAGGTTATTATTGTTTTTTATTTAAGGGGGAGGGCTTTTGTCCTTCCCTTTTTTTTTGTTTACTATAAATTCGACCAATTAATATTAAGGTATACATATATGTCGGATAACTTTAAAGAGACAAGCCTGCGTTACCATAGGGAGCCGACACCTGGCAAACTTGGAATAGTGCCAACAAAACCACTTGCAAACCAGCGGGATTTGGCGCGTGCATATTCGCCTGGCGTGGCATTTGCATGTGAAGCAATTGTTGAAGATCCATCGGCTGTAGCCGAAATGACAATAAGAGCTAACCTTGTAGGTGTAATTACCAATGGTTCTGCTGTTTTAGGCCTTGGAAATATTGGTCCTCTTGCATCTAAACCTGTGATGGAGGGCAAAGCAGTTCTGTTTAAAAAGTTTGCAGGAATTAATGTTTTTGATATTGAGATTGATCAAGAAGATCCCGATAAACTTATTGAAATTATTGCTGCCCTTGAGCCCACATTTGGTGCCATTAATCTTGAAGATATTAAAGCACCTGAATGCTTTGTTGTTGAAGAAGCATTAAGAAAACGCATGAAAATACCTGTTTTTCATGACGACCAACATGGTACAGCAATTGTAGCGGGAGCCGCAATTTCAAATGGTCTTCGTGTGGTTGGTAAAGAACTTAATGATGTTAAGTTGGTTGCTACGGGAGGCGGAGCCGCTTCTTTGGCTTGCCTCGATTTATTGGTGAGCTTAGGCCTTAAAAAAGAAAATATTACTTTAGTTGATCTTGAAGGAGTTGTTTATACAGGCCGCAAGAAAGATATGAACATTTACAAAGACAAATACGCGCGTGACACCACTGAGCGGTCACTTGATGATGCCATAAATGATGCTGATGTATTTTTAGGACTTTCTGCGCCCGGTATTTTAAAGCCAAATATGGTTAAAAAGATGGCTGAGAAACCATTTATTTTGGCTCTTGCTAATCCAACACCAGAAATAACACCTGAGGAAGCTAAAAAAGTACGTCCAGACGCAGTGATAGCCACTGGTCGTTCTGATTATCCCAATCAAGTAAATAATGTACTTTGCTTTCCATTTTTGTTCAGGGGGGCTCTTGATGTTGGGGCTACAGAAATTAATGATGAAATGAAAAAAGCCTGTGTATGGGCCATTGCAAACCTTGCTTACCGTGAAAGCTCGGATGAAGTAGCGGATGTCTACCGGGGTGAAGATCTGAAATTTGGTCCTGACTATATTATTCCTAAACCATTTGACCCTAGATTAATTCTTGAGGTTGCCCCTGCTGTTGCAGAGGCTGCTATGTTGAGTGGAGTAGCAACAAGGCCTATCAGTGATATGGACGTATATCGTAAAAACATTGGTAACTTTATCTTTAAGTCTAATATGTTGATGCAACCGATCATTGAAGATGCAAAGAAAAATCCTAAGCGAGTAATTTACGCTGAAGGTGAAGATAAAAATGTTCTACGAGCAGTGCAAGCAGCTATAGATGAGAGGATGATAAGGGCCACACTTATTGGTCGCCCTGATGTTATTAATAGACGTATTGAAAAGCTGGGACTTCGTCTAAAAGAAAATGTTGACTATGAGGTGATTAATCCTCACCAAGATGATCGTTATAAAGAATTTTGCAATGAATATCATAAAATTGTTGGCAGAAAAGGGGTTTCGAAAGAGGCTGCAAGAACTATCATAAGAACAAATACAACGGTAATAGCTGCAATGTCCGTTAAACTTGGCTATCAGGATGCAATGATTTGCGGCACATACGGACGTTTCGATTTTCATATTCGTCACATTATTGATATTATTGGTAGAAAAAATGAAATTCAAAAGATATCTACTCTAAGCGTACTCATATTAGCTCAGCAGACATTATTTATAACAGATGCCTTTATGGACATAGATCCTACTATGGAACAAATCGTTGAAACCACTTTAGCTGCCGCTAAACAAATAGAACTATTTGGGATTAAACCAAAGGTTGCACTTCTATCGCATTCCAACTTTGGGTCTTCAAAGGCACCATCAGCAGTTAAAATGGGAAAGGCTGTTAAAATGCTTCGTGAACGTGCACCTGAATTGGAAGTTGATGGTGAAATGCATGCAGATGCCGCACTAAATGAAGCTCTTCGCAACGGCATGATAAAGGACTGCGCCCTAAGTGGCGCTGCTAATTTATTAATTTTTCCAACACTTGATAGCGCCAATATTGCTTTAGGCCTGGTTAAGAGTATTGAGCGTGGCTTGCTCGTTGGACCAATCTTATTAGGCGCTGGACTTCCTGCTCATATTGTTACACCAGGTGTAACTGCTCGGGGTATACTCAATATGACAGCGATAGCAGTAAAAGATGCTCAAAACGTTGAGAAAGAAAATTTACCACAATTGCCACTTTAGATTAATTAGTGTAAAATTATTGTGCATAATAGCTTGTTTATTATCACTTTTTTAAGATTTTATTAGCGGCATAGAATAAACTTCCAAAAGCTATAAATCCGAACGTGTAAAGCCACGAATTTAAAGATGCTTGGTAGATAGCTCCGATGCAAACTACAAGACCCATGAGTGGAATAAAATAGCCTCCAGGTAGTTTTAATGCTTGTTCACGTGTTTCTTCATTGGCTCTTTTATTAATAATTGGAAGTGATGCAATGCATATGACATATGCGATCATTCTTGTTAGAGCACTAGCAATAGCTAAGTATATAAATGTACCACTTACGGCTAACATATAGACAAATACTGCTTTAAAAATAATAGAATTAACTGGAGTTTTGTATTTCTTGTGGATTTCACCAAACCAAGGAGGCAAACTCTCTTTTTCTGCCATACCTAGGGTTAGTCTTGGACTTGAAATCATAGTTCCTGTTATGTTGCCAACTATTGAAAAAATTGCAGTTAAAATAAGAATAATCCCACCAACTGGTCCCAATATAGAGATACCTAATTCAATTAAAGGGGAATTATCAGATCCAACAGGATTAACGGATACATAAACCATTTGTATTGCAAAATAGAAAACGGTGATTATTAAAACCATCGTTACTAGGGCACGTGGAAGTGTTTTTCTGGGGTTTTTAGTTTCACCAGCAGTTACGAGAACGGCCTCAAAACCAACAAAGGCATACATTACCAACAAAATAGTTGAGCCTAAATCGTCAAACTTGGGGAGGTCACTTGGTAAAAAACCTTCTGGCGTAACAAATTGTACGCCAAGGATTATTATGAGTAACAATGGTATTATTTTTAAGAATGTGAATACATTAATTGCCTGAATAGCACGCTTGATACCATATATATTTATGAGGGCAAGTAACCCTGTTAAAAGTAATATAAGTATAGACCTTGTAATAGGCTCGGACGCTTTATCCCAAATATAAGAAATATAATCAAAAAGGAGATTTATATTTCCTGCAAATGAGGCCACTCGACCAACATATAAAAGCCATCCCGTTTGAAATCCAATTAATGGTCCAAAAGCTGTCGTTACGTATAGAACCGGTCCCCCAGTTGACTGGAAGTAACTTGCTAAGACTGCAAAGGTAAGAACAATTGGGATTATTGACGTTCCAAATATTATAAATAGCCACGGGCTCAACATACCAGTTTGATCAGCGAGAATTCCTGGTAGTCCAAAAATAGCCGAGCCAATAAGTGCATTTACAACTAATAAACAAGCAGTGAATACCCCGATTTCTCTATTTAAATGTCCCCTAACTCCCATAATTTAATGTAAACAGTTATCAACAATTTAGTCAAATTAACTTTTGTGCATATTGTGCATATATTGTAAAACTTTGGTGGTCCTAGGTGGATTCGAACCACCGGCCCCATCATTAGGAATGATGTGCTCTATCCAGCTGAGCTATAGGACCATCCAAAGTAAGCTGCTTTTATCACAGAGAATTTTATTAATCAATCCGCACCAATTTTAAAATGTGTAGATTATTTTTAGCAAATTTTTTAAATAATTTATAAATTTTTACTAATTTAAAACTTTATATAGGTGGTAAAAGCTAATTAATATTATTCAACTAAATTTTGTGGATTGTTAAGAAATTTTCTAAAATTAAAATAGTTTGAATTCTGCTTTTGTTCTTATTAAATATCAATTATAAGACTGGTAATATTAAACCTAATTAGCATCTATTTCTAAAAAAAAGATTATTTAGTGAACACTTTTCAAAATTTAAATAACAATAATAATCGTCAAGTGGCAACCTGGTTATTTGTTGTTTGTGCGTTTGTTTTTTCTATGATTATGGTTGGAGGAGTTACTCGACTGACTGAATCTGGATTAAGTATGGTAAACTGGCAACCAATAAGTGGTATTGTACCGCCGCTCACTGAAGTTGAGTGGAATGCTGAGTTTGAAGCTTACAAACAATATCCTGAATACCAGAAAGTCAATAAGGGAATGGTCCTAGATGAGTTTAAGAGTATTTATTTTTGGGAATATGCACATCGTTTGCTAGGAAGATTAATTGGCGTTGTATTTGCGGTACCTTTTTTTATTTTACTATTAAAATCTAAAATTATTTCAACCTTAAAGCCACACCTTTGGGCTATGATGGTTCTTGGTGGCTGTCAGGGCCTTCTTGGTTGGTGGATGGTTAAGAGTGGTCTTGTAGATCGCCCTGATGTGAGCCATTATCGTCTAACTGCTCATCTTGGTCTAGCCTTTATAATATACATTTACATGTTTTGGATTGCTCTTAAATTAGTTGTACCGCCATCAATAAGTAAATTAATTCGACCCAAGGGCCTTTGCTTTCTGTATGTTGTTTTATTGTTTATACAGGTATTGCTAGGTGGTCTTGTAGCTGGTTTAAATGCTGGATTGGTAAGTGATACATGGCCTTTGATGATGGGGCAGGTAATACCTGATGGTTTATTTTACAATGACCCCTGGTATATGAATTTAATTAATAATCCACTGACGCTACATTTCCAGCATAGAACCTTTGCCTATGCGGTTGGACTTGTCGGCATAGTGCTCTGGTGGAATTATCGTTCTGACAAAGACAAAGAAATTGTAGTCGCCGTTAATATAGTTTTAGTAACTATTTTTCTCCAAATAATACTTGGCGTACTTACAATTATTAATATGGTACCTATTCCTCTTGCCGCAGCCCACCAAGCAGGCGCCGTTGTAACGTTATCTGCAGGTCTTTATTTGTTATCTAGATTGAGGACTTAATTTGTCTAATGTCTTTTATAATCAAATATGAATTGATTCCTTTTATTCGGTAAATTTTATTTCTAATTTTAAAATTATTTATATTCATAATTAGAATTTACTATTTATTAGATATATATATTTTATATTTATTAATCACATTCAATACCTTACATTAGGGTACTCTGGTACCATATGAATAAACTATTAAAAATAGTACATAAAATATATTGACTTTCTTTGTATTAGTGACATATTGCGACCAATTGTAATCGTGAACTTAAATAGGGATTTATTCCAATGAAAACATACTCTGCAAAACCTGCAGATATTGAAAAAAAATGGTTTGTAATAGACGCAGAAGGTTTAATTCTTGGTCGAATGGCATCCATTATTGCTACTTATCTAAAAGGTAAACATAAGCCTATGTTTACACCTTCAATGGATTGTGGTGACAATATCATCGTCATTAATGCTGAAAAAGTAAAGCTTAGTGGTGATAAAAAAGATAAGAAAATTTATTATTGGCATACTGGACATCCTGGCGGTATCAAAGACCGTACTGCTCGCGATATTCTTGAGGGTGACCACCCTGAACGTGTTGTTATGAAAGCTGTAAAACGCATGCTTCATAATGGTCCTCTTGGCCGTGAACAGCTTAAAAATCTTCGTGTTTTTGCTGGATCAGAACATACACACGATGCTCAACAACCTGAATTACTTGATGTTGCAGCAATGAATGAAAAGAACTCAAGGGATTCTCATAATGGCTGAAGATAAAAAAACTTTAGAAGACCTTAAAGAGGTTACTGCTGAAGCAGTTATAGCTGCAAATGAAGCTAATGATACGACAATACCTGATGCTCCTGAAGACAGCTCACCTTCTTACGTGCAAAAGATTGATGCACAAGGTCGCGCATACGCAACTGGTAAGCGTAAGGGTGCTATAGCCCGTGTGTGGATTAAACCTGGTAAAGGCGTCATTACAGTAAACGGTCGTGAAGAGGCTATTTATTTTGCTCGACCGACCCTTCGCATGGTTATTGGTCAAGCATTTGAAGTCGCGGGCCGTGTTGGCCAATACGATGTTATAGCCACGGTCAGTGGTGGTGGACTTTCTGGGCAAGCCGGCGCTGTTCGCCACGGGCTTAGTAAAGCTTTGACACATTACGAACCAGACCTTCGTCCTGCAATTAAGGCCGCTGGGTTCCTTACTCGTGATGCACGTGTTGTTGAACGCAAAAAATATGGTAGAGCTAAAGCTCGTAGGAGCTTCCAGTTCTCAAAGCGTTAATAGATTACCTCGTAAAAACATTTATAATCAAGGGGTTAGTTTTTCTAACCCCTTTTTTAGTGTTCTTATAAAAGACTTGCTGTACTTGTAATTACAATGATACTTGTTTATTGTAATTAGCTATCCACTTCACCAATCCTCCGCAGGAAAATTAACGATAATATCTGATGAAAAAAGATGATTTGACCACAGGCCCTATGGCCTTGCACTTTAGGACGCTTGCCATACCAGCAGCTTTTGGAATGCTGTTTTCAACGCTTTATAACGTCGTAGATGTTTATTACGCCGGCCTGCTTTCTACAGATGCACAGGCTGGACTTGCAATAGGATACCAAGCATTTTTCGTCCTGATTGCGTTGGGGTTCGGGCTTAGCTCAGCGCTTAGCTCGCTTGTTAGTAATGCCAAAGGTAGCGGTGATGACGCCGAGGCTAAGCGCTACGTAGCGCAAGGGATGACGTTTGGCGTTATTATTACGGGGGCATGTATGGTAATTGGTTGGTTTCTTGGACCAAAACTGATCGGCCTAGTCTCTGAGGCCGGGACGTATCGCGACGCAGCGTTGGGATATTTTTATTGGCTCATTTTTGCCTTACCCGGATTTTTACTTGCATATGGCGGCAACGGGATCTTGCAAGCTCATGGAGATAGTCGCAGCATGCAACGCGCTCTTATGGTAGCGTTTGTGGCCAACATTGTGCTCAATCCTCTGTTCATGTTTGGCATACCCGGCCTCTGGTCTGGTATGGGATTTAATGGCATTGCCGCAGCTACCATTACCAGTCAAACAGGTGTCATGGTCTACATTGTGAAGCGCATCTTTCAGCTTGAGATTATGCAACCTTTTCAGGTCACTTCCTTATGGCCTCACAAAGACAGCTTTAAAAAAATTTTTGCACAGTTGTTGCCTGCCAGTTCGGCAATTGTGGTCATGTTCATATCTGGCTTTGTTGTTCAGTTTGCCCTCAAGTCTTTTGGTGGCCACGCGGTTGCAGCTTACGGGGTTGCTATAAGAATAGAACAGATTTTGTTGTTACCAATCCTTGGTATGACGGGTGCTCTCTTGCCAATTGCAGGGCAAAACTTTGGTGCGCATAAATACGACCGTGTACGCGCAGCTTTAAAATATTGTTGGGGTATAGGTTTTGCGATGACTGCTCTTTCGACCCCAATTTTATTCTTTGGTGGCAGTTTTGCAATGGCGCTTTTTAGCAATGATCCCGAAGTCATCCGCGCCGGTAGCAATTATTTACGTGTCGATGCCTTTTTATTTCCACTTTACATGATGCTTTTTTCGATTAACTCGCTTCTGCAGGCATTCAAACAAGCAATTTGGACGCTCTGGATCAGCGTCTATCGTCAGGGGTTTGCCGTGGCATTTTTTATATGGGTGTTCATAAGTTTTCTTGATTTTGGTGAGCAGGGCGTTTGGTTTGGTATCGCTACGGCTGTGGCAAGCGGCTGGGTGCTTTCTATCATTATCGTCAGAAACGTAGCTAGAATACAAATTGGTGGATTGCTCAAACCCATACTGGCAACCCCGCACCAATAGAACTGAGAAAAAAAACTCAAAAATGCTTCCGATTTTGAGATCATGCTAGCAAAATGTCCCAAATTTTTTTAAAATCTCACATGTGGATGCACAAAAGGTTGTTGCGTGCATTATGCGCAGTATCAGTGGGCTGTGCTATTATGCAAGTACTCAGAACTAAAGTTGGTAATTACTTTTTTATATTTTAAGTTCAATTATTTTTTTTGCTCACATGAATTGCAATTACTGCCAATGCGATATACTGTCCTTGGAAATAATTTAACTTAGAGAAGTAATCAGTATGGGTAATCAAAAATCATTGTCTACTAAAGACGCCTTAAAATTGGCTAAGAAGGCTGAGGAAAGTGGTGACAAGGAGAAAGCGCAAAAATACTTTGAGGCAATTCTTATAAAATATCCTGATAATGAAAATGCTGTAACTGGAATAAAACGGCTTAATCCAAATAGCTTATTTCGAAGTGATATTGATGAACTAAAAGAACTTTTTAAAGAAAGTAAATTTTGGGAAGTAGAAGTTAAATGCAAAACCTACTTAGAACGATACCCTGAGGTACAAGAACTATATAGTTTACTTGGTCTTGTTATGGGAATTAAAGGGGCACATTCCGAAGCGTTAGCACATTTTAAAAAAGCTGCCGAAATTACACCACTTAACGTAAGCGTTCAATTTAACCTTGGCAATGCGTTTAAATTTACTGGTGATAATAAATTAGCATTACAATCATTCATGCAGGCAATTAATATTGATCCAAAGTATGTACCAGCCCTAAGTAATGCAGGACTGATTTTGATGACAGAAGAAAAATATGATTCGGCCCTTGAGTTATTTACAGCGGCTGCTCATTTAATGCCAGATTCAGTTGAAGTGCTGTGTAATGTTGCTAGGGCACTTAAGGAAAAGGGGGAATATGATATTGCCCTTCATCACTATCACAAAGCAATAGAACTAGACGCTACTAATGCTCAGGTTTTTCTAGATATGGCCATGTGTGAAAAACTTAATAATAATCCTGCAGAAGCAAAGAATATATATCAATTAATAACAACGGAAGATCCGTTAAACCCAGATGCTCATAATAGTTTTGGTAATTTTTTAAAAGAAACGGGTGAAACAGATGATGCTATTTCTCATTACGAGAGAGCAATTGAACTAGAACCAAATAATCCGGCTCCTGTAAATAATTTAGGTATACTCTACCGTGACGATGGTCAGGTTGAAAAGGCTGAAGAGGTTTTTGAGTTAGCGCGAAAAAAATTTCGTAAAGCAAAAAAAAATCAATAATGATATAAACTCAATCATAAATCTTTTTTTTACAGGTTTTGTATTGTCTACATTTAATTAGTATTATTTAATTACCTATTCATTGAAATATAAAATGTCCATTATTCAGACGTCTGAGGAGGGTGTTATCCGTTCACTCGTTTTACTGGAGATGGTGGACAAAATCTCCTACCTTTCAACTTTCCACAGATCAATGGCTTAAGTGCTTTCGTTTATATACTTTCCGTAACTTCTAATATCCATATCTATTACTTCAAGGGTTAATGACTTTGTCTGTCCAATATGTGGTTTTATGCACTCAATCATATAATCACTAATTTCTTTCTTTTGCTCTATTGTGCGTCCAGATAGAATTCTAAGCTTAACATGAATATAGTCACTACGTTCCAAGCCTGATTTATAGAATTCAAATGGTATTGCGCGAACCTTAATTGCTTTAGGGTTGAAGATACCGCTGCTTACGACCCCCTCATAAGCGACCTCAACTAATTTTGAAATTTTAATTTGGTCTTCCACGTTTCGGGTATATTCTATAATACAGTGTGGCATTAATATTGTCCTCCCATAAATGAGTTTCATTTATTGTTAATGAGATTTGCGGAAACTACTATACCGTTTGCTCATTTGTCAATTGAGATTATTACTGCTAATGAAGTGATTGCTATTATTAACGGTCGTTAGTAAAGTCTAGAAAACAATTTATGAAGGAAAATTATGTTTAAAATTTTAGCGAAGTTTTTTATAATTATAACGCTTACTTTAGTCATTGGCTGTTCAAATAATAATGAATCTGAAGAAAATAATATTGTCATTGACGATGCCAAGGAAATAATGAGGGACATCATTGGTAACAATGCTTTTCTCTATTATAAAGATTACGATGCCGCTATTAATTTTTATCATAATACGATGGGATTTAAGAATGTATTTGAGTTCCCAGACTTTGCGATGATCCTTCAAACATCCCCCACTACATTTATTACGGTAGTGAACGACAATGGCCGTGGAATGCATTCGGCTGATGAACCTAAAACCATTGCAATTGCCCTTCTTACAGATCAGGTTGATGCTTGGTACCAATATGCAGTATCTCAAAATATGGATATTAGAAATCCACCAAAACCTTTAGGTGATAGCCCACATAATGGTTTTCTTGTAACCGATCCTGGTGGCTATATTCTTGAATTTGAATATTTCGCCCCACATATAGAGAATAATAAATTTATACCATTATTGGATGCTTCTGAAAATATTTATCTAGAGGCTGGACAGCATAGTACACGGCCTACTGAACTTGGTTTTAAGGGAAGTATTTATTGGCTTTATCATAAAGATGCAAAAGAGGCAGCAGACTTTTACAGTAATGTTATGGGCTTGGAAATGATAGTAGAACAGCCATTTTCAGATATTTATACGTCATCTCGAACTGGTTATATTGGTCTTGTTCTTGATGGTAGGGGTATCCATTCGGCAAGTCATGATAAAGCAGTAAATGTCGGGTTTTTGACTTCAAATGCTCAGGGCTGGTTTGATTACCTTAAGAATGAACCAACGTTTGAGCTTAGAACTGGGGAACTTTTTCATGAAAGTGGGGAGGATGGAACCGTTCTTATCGATATTATAATAGGTTATGATCCTGATAATTATTATATTGAAATAGATGAATTTTTAGATGTGGAAGCTAATAATGCAATTAGATCCGCTATCGGCCAGTGAATTTTATGCTTATTTGATTATTAACTTATAAAGTAGCCTCTTAATTATCCAAGTTTGTATTTCTACCATCCATTACAGCGGTACCATATCTCTAACTTGTTTTCTTTTTGGTTAATTATATTATAGCTTTCGTATGCTGCAGCAGTCATGCAAGCATGATTGGGGAAGATCCGGAGCTTAGTGCCTATATGAAAACGATCATAATCAATCTTTGATCCGTCTTGAGTGGTGATTATACCATGCTCCTGATTAGCCCCTTTTACGAATAAGTTTTCTATTATTTTACCGTCAAGATCACTGACAAGACCGTACCCACAGTCAAAATTAGTGCCATGGGTAGATTGGTCCTTGGAAAGTGCCATGCCGCCTGCATCTGTTATAATTCGATTTTGATTTGTTTTGTGGCTAATAACAGTGGTAAGAACAGTTAGAGCGAGTTCGTCCTTTTCACATACATTTCTACCGGATTGGAATAAATCCTGAAAGACGTACACACCAGCACGGAGTTCGGTTACTCCACCAAGGTTCTTAGCAAAGGTAGCTGTGGGGGTCGAACCACAACTGACTATGTTACAAGGAATACCGGCAGCCCTTATATTCTGGGCAGCCATAACTATTAGTGCTCTTTCATCTTCGGCCGCATTTATCAATTCTTCCTCTGAACTGCATGTATAACTCTCACCAGCGTGTGTAAGTACACCACAAAACTCTGAATTCTGTCCTTCATGAAGAATACGCGCGATTTCAATAACGGTTGGGTCATCTGAACTTTTTCCTGCTCTGTGCATATCTACATCAATTTCTATTAGAACACGGTATTTTCCATCAATATTCAAATCATAGTCGTTTAGCTCCATGGCGACACCTAAATCGTCAATAAGTAATTTTAAATCAACTCCGCGCTCCAGCAAGGCATTAACACGAGGTAACTTTGAGGGGACTATAGAGACGGCGTAAATAATGTCTTTAAAACCTGCATCAGCAAAATATTCAGCCTCACGGAGAGTTGAGACCGTTATGGGACCAACCATTCCATCATTTATTAGAAGTGCAATTGGAATGCATTTTGTTGTCTTAACATGGGGTCGAAAACTTACGCCGAGTTTCTTACTTCTTGCATTCATACGATCAATATTAGCAGTAAGCTTTTGTTTATCGACAATAAGGCAAGGGGTATAGAGATCATCAAGTAACATTTTATTTTTTCCGTTTTATAATATACTTTTTTAAAAAATATATTAATTTAAACTATATAGATTTTGCAGATTTGTAACCTTTTAAATCCTTGTTTTTATATTTCAGGTTATTGTTTGTTAACTTTTGGCAGGTTGCGTAGGGCCTTTTTTTCTTCCCTATATTATCACGAAGTGTTATAAAATATCATCTTTGAGAAATAAATATGAACTCACATTCTATAGTCACTATATAATTGAACCACTATCGGTCTGATTTCAAAGATTAAATTAGCTTCTTAAGCTACGGGAATAATTTTAAAGGATAACAAAATGAAAAAATTTAAGGGACCAAGTCGCAGAAACTTTATGAAAGGTGCGGCCGGCGTTACTGCACTTATGTCTGCTGCAGGTACTTCTAGTGCACTAGCTATTGGGCAATCAAGAGGTGGATCTAATAAAGGTTATGATTTTGATGAAGTTTATAGTCGTATCGGTGTAAATTCAGTCAAGTGGGATAATGCAATCCGGCGTTATGGCAAAGATAAAATTACAGTGCCAATGGGCATTGCTGATCTTGACTTTAGACAACACCCTGCTGTTGTAAAGGCACTTCAAAACCGTGCTACATATGATAATTACGGCTATGAAACTTTACCTTCAAGCTACTATGATGCCATCGTTAACTGGAACAAGGACCGTTACGGTATTGAAGTTAAACGCGAGTGGATTAGAAACTCTGCAGCCTTAAAGCCAGGAATGATCTCTTCGATGCGCGGCCTCAACCCAGTTAAAGGTAAAGTTATACTTCAAACACCAACATATTCTGGCTTTAAGGGCGCTATATCTAAAGCTGGAATGAGGGTTGAAATGAACCCAATGAAGAAAGTTAATGGTCGCTGGCATATGGACCTTGATGATCTGGCTGAACGCCTTGACTATGAGACAAAATGTCTCATTCTCTGCAACCCCAATAATCCGTCAGGCGAGTGCTGGACAGCGGATGAACTTCGCGCGCTCGGCGACTTATGTATTAGTCGTGGTGTTACTGTTCTTGCTGATGAAATTCATTGTGATTACGTGAACAAAGGCCATAAGTTTATTCCATACTCATCAATTGGTGAAAAATATGCGGAAACAAGTATTACCTACCGTTCACCATCAAAAACTTTTGGGCATGCTAATCTTAAAGTTGCTTACTTTTACACACAAAACCAAGACTTAATGGATGCAACTATGATTGGTGGTGGTCATGACGCTGCCTGTAATGCATTTGGTTTAGTTGCGTGCCAAACAGCATTTGAAGAAGGCGCTCAGTGGGTAGACGACGTCGCTGAATATGTGGATGCAAACTTCGATTATCTTGTTGACTACGTAAACACTGATGGTAATTTATCAGGTATTGAATATTCAAAACCAGAAGGCACATATCTTGCTTGGCTAGATTGTAATGGTTTAATGGAAAAGGTCTCTGGACCGGATCAAATGCGAGCTTACCATGATGCTCAACGTGATGCTGGTCTTAGACATTCTGGCTTAACTCGTGAAGGTTGCATGGGAGAGTGGATTGTTCAGAATTCAGGAGTTCAACTTAATTCTGGTTCATCCTACGGGATTGGTTCAGATGGCTTTATGCGTATGAATGTTGCTGTGCCTCTTTCAAGCCTTAAAAGTGCGCTTGATAACTTAAATTCAGCAATTAAAAAATTAGGCTAATATTATAAAATAATTAATGATTGACCGCTTCCTATATGGAGGCGGTCTTTTTTTAATTTTTTATAAAGTTTTTTTAATTTTTTTAACTTGCACATTTTTTACATAGTATGATGGATGGATCAAATTCAAGTCGTTCCTGACTAATAATCTCGTCACACTTTGTGCAGAACCCATATTCGTCAACATGATCAATTATTCTTTTAAGAGCGCCATCAATGCGCAATATTTCATTTTCTCGTCGCCTTTTTACTTCTTTAGCCATTGCCTGAACTTGAAGTGCATCCATTCGGGATAATCGGCCAATCATACTTTGATCAAGGGTTACAGGGTTACTGTCATTTTTATGTTCTTTTAAAAGTATTAAGAGCTCCTTCTGCCGCGCTAGGAGGAGCTCTTCGTACTTTTTTAAGTCAACTGTCAAACTAAAGGACTTCGAAGGTTGCTATAACCTCGCAAGAAATGCCAAGTGGTAAGCTATTAGTTCCAATTGCTGCTCTTGCAGCTAATCCAGGCTCACCCCAAATATCACGAAATAACTCTGAAGTACCATTTATGACAAGGTGTTGTTCTGTATAATCATCAGAAGAATTTACAAGTCCTTGTATTTGTATACATCTTACTACTTGATCTAGATCACCCCCGCATGCTGATTTAAGTTGTGCTAGAATATTTATACCGCAATAGCGCGCGGCCAAATAACCCTGTTCCGTAGTCATATCATCACCAAGTTTACCTTTAATAAGTCCATTAGGTCCACTTGGAACTTGGCCAGCTATATAGACCATGTTTCCTACTTTTCTCCATCCGACGTATGCCGCAACGGGAGCTTCTGCAGCCTTTACATCAATATTCAATTCTGACAACCTAGCATCAATTTGTCCTTTAGATTGTGCAGCCGCCGTAGCGCTAAATAAACTACCACTTAGCATGGCCATACCAGTGGCAGTAAAAAAACTTCTTCTTTTCATGATTAATTCCTTAATTATTAATTATATTATATGAAATTTTATTTTGTCATTTTGAGAGTATTATTAAAAGAAATAAATAATAATATTTATTAGCTTACTTTGATGTTCAAGTTTTATAACTTTTCCTTATGCATTAAATTATTAATTATGTGTATATGTTAATGTATAAAGCAGTATTTTTTTTGTATAAACATTTGATCATTGACGGGTATTCTCACACCTTCTAGGGTCGTACATAATTTTAACAACTAGGAAGAATATTTATGGAACTTTTATCATTAGTTATATTATTAGCGTTACTTCAATATATATATTTTGCAATTTTGGTAGGAAAAGCGAGAGGAACATATGGGGTCAATGCGCCAGCGACAAGCGGTCATGAAATTTTTGATCGTCAATACAGAGTACAAATGAATACTCTTGAACTACTCTTAGTTTTGGTTCCGAGTATGATAATTTTTGGACAAAATGTTAGGACAGATGTTGCTGCTTACGCAGGTATTCTGTTTATTATAGGTAGGTTTGTTTTCTTAAAAAGTTACATGGCTGACCCTAAAAAACGTACTGTTGGCTTTTTATTGAGTATCTTGCCTATCCTTGTTCTACTTTTTTGGGGCATCTATTCTTTAACTATAAAAATAATTTAAACTAATGTATTAAAAAGGCGGTCTAGTATCCGCCTTTTTAATACTAATATAAATATTAGTAGCTTGAATTTATCTTGCAATCATAATCAAAATTGTTGGCTAATTCTTCCATAGACCATACGTTGTCTTGGATCGTGGACTTTGCTATCAAATCCACCATTTGTGGCAACTTTAGGAATGGCCTTATCAAAAGCATTTATAACTCCAATTGACAATCGTGTTGGTGCATCATTGGGATCGCCTAATAAATAACTATATTGAAGGTCAACCGTTGTATAGCTTGGTATTTTAACGGCATTTTGATCGTCTGTGTATCCATCAATATAACGAACAAATACATTAGCAGTACTATTATCGTTGCTATAACCTAAATTAGCACTCGCTCGTAATTGTGGCATTGAACGTGCGAAATTATTGTAATTACGGCTCCCAACTCCCTCGAACTTGACACCTGACTGGTCAACGGCATCATAATTAAATACGTATGTTGCTTGTATACCAGTATGGATCTGGCCTAATGCATTTGACAAGTCTGTTTTGTATCGGATATTAAAATCCATACCATCCGTTGTGACCTTTGGGGCATTAATTATTTTAGTGTCAATTAAGTATAGTGTTGAAATACTGCCCGGTGTACTAAGATTAAGCTGCGAAAGAGCCTGCGCATTACCTAGCACCGCCTTATTGACAACTGATTGAGCGTTTTCCTGTGTAATGAGGTTAGAAAATTTATAGCCCCAATAATCAATACCAATACTTAAATCATTCGTCGGTGTCCAGCTAAAACCAACATTATAAACGTCAGAGCTTTCAGGTACTAAAGTAGCATTTCCTGAAGATCGGACAGGAAGAAAAGTCTTCTTTGTTCCAATTGTAATTTCGTTAAGTGCAGTTTGAATTCCATAAGTATTATAGAGGGAAGGTGCCCTAAATGCCGTGCTAAATGAACCTCTAATAGAAAAACTATCATCAGGTCTCCAGAGTACGGAAACTTTTGGATCAAAACTGTTTACACTGTTTCCGTAATCTTCGTAACGGGCAGCAACTTGGACATCTAGTGTGTCACTAAGTGGGATGGCAATTTCACTAAATAGAGAGTAAATATTCCGCTCCCCACTATAATCAGGGCCACCATAAAGGAACATTAAGTTTCCTCCGTTTAAGCCAGCCGCATTTGTACCATTAGATCCATTACCATTAGGGCCATTATAATCAGTACTCCAATCATAACTCATTTTTTCTTTTCGGTAGTCGGCACCAAATGCAACTTGAACAGTATTTTGTCCAATTTCAAATAAATTTCCAGTGACATGAGCTCCTATATTGTAGAGCTCAGTGCTTCCTTTTACGTTCATCTTAGCTGTAATTGCATCAATTGCTGCTTGGCTATTTGGATGGGTTGTGTGTGATGTACCAAAAGGATTGTATGCACCAGTAAGCAATGCATTTATATAATTATCGCGTTTGACATCATTAACGGTTGTATAGTTTTTACTTTTACTAAAGTTAGCGGATGTTTCCCAACTCCAGTTTGAATTCAAATCACCATCAAGAGTTGATGCTATACGATATGTATCATTTTTGTGATCAGATTTAAATGGGACACCATTATCACCTTGAACCCGACCTAAAAACAAAACACTATTTGCACTCAAGGCAGATGCCGTAGTCTGCAATTGAGATGGAATGTGGGAAAAGTAAGCACCTGTAGTAGAGCTCTTTAGCGCAACTGGTACCGGAGAAGATATTGGGAAAGCAGGTGCGTTATTACGAATAGCTTTATTATTACTCAGTCCCCCCTCAATATAGAAATGCACCTTGTCGTTAAGGTCAGTATCAAAAGATGTAAATATTTGTGTACGATCTTCTTCTGGAACCAGGTCATAATATGAATCAAACTGGA
Organism: Emcibacteraceae bacterium; assembly: GCA_905612225.1. Lineage (GTDB taxonomy): Bacteria > Pseudomonadota > Alphaproteobacteria > Sphingomonadales > Emcibacteraceae > Pseudemcibacter. Next base: position 37,487 of record CAJQRG010000016.1, read on the forward strand.
AATTACAGCCACCTATTTCTAAAAGTCCTACATTTCCCAAATTTCCTGAATTCCGAGTAGAATTTTTTGCAGTCCCACAATATGGATCAATAACAGGTACAGCATCTAAGTAACCATTACGGTTTGCATCCCCCGCACTTCCTACTCCACCGGCAGCAGGGACTTTATCTTTAAAATAAATAGTTCCGGGGCTGCCAGATCCTGATATCCCACTACCAGATGTAATTTCAGAACGTTGAGCGGCCGTTAAGCGAGTACGGTGCATAAAGCTACCCGCGATTACAAAATTACCCTTTTCACCAACCTTAGATCCCCAGATTGCGGATACATCGTAATCTCTTTGGTTATCTGAAGTTGTTGTTTGGCCTCCAGCTTGGACTTCAAAACCTGTGAATTTTTTTCGAGTTATATAATTAACAACCCCTGCAACAGCATCGGTACCATAAATAGCCGAGCCACCGTCTTTTAATGTTTCAACTCTGTCTAGCATTATGAGTGGCATTAAGGAATTAGTATCAACAAAAGTACTGCCATCATCGGCATAAGCTGCAGAAAGTGATTGACGCTTACCATTTAAGAGAACTAGTGTTGAACTTAATCCAAGTCCCCGAAGATTAAGATTACCAACCCCAGTGCTAAAGTTTTGTGTAAATGAATCAGTATTTAATTCTGAACCAGTATTAAAAGTCATATTGCGAGCCAGATCACCAATTACATTTATGCCTTGTGCGGAAATGTCCGCTGATGACATAACGTCAATTGGGGAAGGAGAATTCGCTTGAGATCTTCCTCCTATATTTGAACCAGTCACAACAATGACGTCTGTATTAGTTTCTCCGGTAGCGTTTTGCGCATTTGTCTCTGAAGTAACTATCAGAAGGGCACCTAATGTAAATAAGGCAGTCGAACTTTTTAATTTTTTTACACAAGTCATAAATATTCAAACCTTTTTAATGAGCATAATATAATAAGATTGATCAGTATTTAAGTTATTCCTGTTAGCAATAATGTCAAGATAATAGTTTTTGGTTTTTAAAAAATTTATAGCTTAAAATTAATCTCTGCCTATTTCTATTTAATACTTTTTATCCTGTCTGTGGCGCCACCATCAAATGCTAATGGAATATAAGGACAGGATTGATTTTCTTTATTTAGACCTATGGTTCTTAAATCTAAAAATGTACTCGCTGCATAGGTTACTATAATTTCAATATTTTTATATACATCGGTTTCCATGTTGGAATGTTCCACTTCTAACATGAACGGCTGTCCTGCATTTAGAAGACTTTCCGGAATTGTAAATTCATTTTCAATGTATGTAAGACTTTTAGTGTCGAACGCATGGCCGCTATGGACAATCTCCTTTCCCATACAGTTTCCAAACATGACGTATATCATATCATCTATAATGTTGTTTGGATCATGGCTTCCTTTTTGAAAAGGGCTCCACTTCACAGTAATATCCTGGTCGGGATCTATTTTGTTTGGATCAACAATATTATTACCCTGATAGAGTGATAGCCTTATGGGGCCAGGATTAAGACTTGTATTATTCTTACGTTTAAATTTTGCAGGTAAATTACGAATATTACCATCTGGGGTATCAAAATTATAAAAATAAGTGTCATCAGGAAATATTTCTGTTAGTTTTTCAATTGTCATTTCCCGTCCACCAGTTAAATATCTAGCCTCGTCATCAGAAAAGGTTAAACCATTTTTCGCCTTACCAGGACCTGTAAGATAACTGTTAATTACCGTACCCCCTTGAGAAATGGCATATTTAGTTTGAAATATTTCAGCAAAAAAAACAGTGTTAAGTAAATTTAAATTGCCTGATGCTTCTTGACGAGTGTTAACAGACTTACCTATCACCACATAATCTGCGTGATCAGCGGGGCTTAGAGCTAACGCAAAGTTATCAATATCTTTAGCTTGTAAAAATATTTGTTCTGAACATCCAAAAAGAGCTAGTAAGCTGACGAGAATTAAGTTTTTCATATTAACATTCCTAAATAATAATCTATCTAAACTTATAGAATTTCTTTTATAAGAAAAGATTAAAATCGATATGAAACTCCAATACTACTGAGAAACTGATTTCTTGTTCCTATATTTTGAATGATTGGACTTGTTTTTGCTGGACCTATCAATTTTTTATATCCAAATATTCCAATTAGGCCCCAATTATTTTTTAATGAGTATGTTACATTTACTGATGATCCAATATCATTAAAACCGCTTCCAGCTTCATAAAGTAAATATCCACTTATTTTTTTATTATAAGCACTTAGTCCATAGTAAGTATTATTATAATTTTGATCCCCAAAATTTGCACTAAATGTTATTCCAATCCTTGTTCTGCGGTTGAGTACTTTGTTTAAGGTTATGGAACTGTTGATAGTGTAACCATTATGCGCATCGCCAAGGTCAAACATGGTTTTAATTTTTGTTGTTATGTTTGTGCCGGGGGGACCTACTGGTATACTGTAAGATAAAAAACCTCCAACTTCGACTGAACTGTTAATTGTTTTAAATTGCTTCAGAATACTATTTTTGACGTCTCCATCGCGCTCACTACGAAACCTCAAAGAGGGCCCTAGTTTGATCCGGGAATGATTGAGTATATTAGCCGTTAAACCAGGACCTTCAGTTTGAATGAAGTAGTTACCTTTTGAGGCACGAATGAATGGGAGGGGCAACACTCGATACTGCTTTGAGCCCACAAATTGGGGAGAGATGAAGGTCCCAGTAGCGACAATCACATCCCAAGAATTAGAATTAAAGCTACCTTGAGGCCGTTGTTGTGCAAATGTTGAAGTTGAAAACATTAACACAAGGACGAAAATAACTAATGAATGCATAAGGTGATCTATTCCATTTCTTAAACGTTAAATACGCAGTATTGGATTATCTTTAAAGAATAATTTACCGTAATAAAAGGGTTTTCTTGAAGTCGATGTAATTTCATCCTAAGTTAATTTTATAGAAAAATTCTCCGTTTAAAGGAACTTATTATGTTAAAGGTTTTTGTTGCATTTACTATTATATTATTAACCACTTCAGCTAATGGAAAAAGCATAGTCGATTTTACTGCTGATATGGGGAAAAAAGAAGGTTTTTTTGATTTATATCACGATAATACTGAAGGAAAGGTTTACTTAGTTGTCGACCGTTTTCAGGAAGACTTTATTTATAAGGTTAGTCTTCCAGGTGCTCTTGGCTCTAATGATGTTGGTCTTGATCGCGGACAACTTGGTGGTACAAAACTGGTTTATTTTGATCGTGTTGGAATGAAAGTTTTTTTACATCAAAAAAATACACGTTTCATAGCCACCAGTAATAATCCCCGTGAAGTTCTTGCTGCTGTTGATGCATTTGCTCCCTCTGTCGTTTGGTCCTTTGATGTTATAGCTCATGACATAGGTAAAACCCTTATTGATATCACCGGGTTGATGATGTCTGATCAACATCAGTCAGCTTCAAAAATTAAAAGAAGGGGACAAGGTGACTTTAGCCTTAATCAAGCCCGTAGTTATGTAAATTTTGATAAAGTTAAAACCTTCCCAAAAAACACCGAACTTGAAAGCACGGTGACTTTTATAGGAAATAATCCTGGTGATTATATTCGTTCAGTAGCTGCCAACCCGAATATTATTACTCTTAGACAGCGGCTATCATTTGTAGAACTTCCGGATGATAATTATAGGCCCCGTTTGTTTCACCCTGCGATGAGTTTTAATAACACGCAAGTGATTGATTTTGCTACGCCGACTGATAAACCTATTGAACAACGGTATATCTCACGTCATCGTCTTGAAAAGAAAACCCCAAATGCGGCCATAAGTGAGGCTGTTAAGCCAATTATTTATTATATAGATAGTGGTGCACCGGAGGCAATCAGAAATGCATTACTTGATGGCGTTCAATGGTGGAACCAGGCCTTTGAAACAGCGGGATTTAAAAACGCCTTCCAAGCTAAGATAATGCCTGAAGGCATGGACCCTGATGATGTCCGTTATAATGTTGTCAATTGGGTTCACCGTTCAACACGTGGTTGGTCTTATGGAGCCAGTGTTAAAGATCCACGCACTGGAGAAATTATAAAAGGTCATGTGACCCTGGGTTCACTTCGTTCCAGGCAAGACTTTATGATTGCAAATGCCGTTATAGGGCCATTTGCCGTTGGCAAAACTACAAACGAAAGTATTGAATTAGTTCTTGCGCGCACTCGCCAACTAGGAGCGCATGAAGTAGGACACACTCTTGGTTTTGCTCATAATTATATTGCTAGTACTAACGGGGATAGTGATGTGATGGATTATCCCCATCCACAAATTACAATGGATGCAGATGGGAATATTGATATATCTAAAGCGTATGCTCAAGGTATAGGTGAATGGAATAAAATAGCGGTTAATTGGGGTTATCGACAGTTTTCTAGTCCTGAAGAAGAAGCCACAGAGCTTAAAATCATTATTGAAGATGCCTATGCTGCCGGTCATCAATTTATTGCTGATGGTCCTGACAGCCGCGGCTTGTCAAGTCTACACGCAGATAGTCATCTTTGGGACTTTGGAAGCAACGTCTTAAAACAAACAAAGGAACTTTATGAGGTACGGAGGATAGCTATTTCAAAATTTGGACTAGATAATATACCTCTAGGGACCCCACTTTCTCAACTTGAAGAGGTTCTGGTGCCACTTTATTATTTACCAAGGTTTCAAATTAATGCTACATCAAAATCGATTGGAGGCATGCTGTACGGATACGAAATTAAAGGTGAAAACCTTGTTCCTCGTCATTCAGTCGTTGCGAGGGAGCGGCAGGATACAGCAACAGATATTGTGCTTGAAGCACTCAGCGCCGACTATTTGACCCTACCAAGACATATACTTGAACTAATACCTCCCAAGGCGTTTGGCTACAAACTAACTAAGGAAAGTTTCCCCCGTGATACAGGAGCAGCATTTGATGCACTTTCTATGGCAGAAGCACACGCTAATTCCACTTTGGCTCTTCTAATGGAACCGACTAGGCTTGCCAGAATTAATGATCAAAATATTCGTGATATTGGTCAGATTAGTTTGGACCGTTACATTGTAAAAATTGCAGGCAAAACAATTCTTGCACCACGTCTTAATAATGCATTAAAAGCAGCGGTACAGCGCCGAGTAGGGTATGTATTTGTTCACCATATGATGTTGATTGCGGGCAGCACTTCCGTCTCCCCCTCAGTCGCTGCAATGACCGCCTCGCATTTAAACGGCTTAAAATTAATTCTGGAAAACAAAACTTCTAATGAAGAAATGACCCGTGAATATAAAGCGTTTTATCAACAACAATCTCACCGCATTGAACAATTTTTTGATGGAATATATGAACCAATTGCTAGTGATATAGCTACAATTCCACCCGGTGAACCAATTTAGTATAATTAATTTTACTAGCTGGCAAACTCAGTGTTGTATTTAAGAAAGTTTATTTTGATTAAAGAAATTTTTATTTTCTTGATTCTGTTGCCTTGCTTTGCATGTGCCCATGAAAAAAACTGGGAAACAGAGAATAGATTTTTGAAAATTAAAAGCTTAGAAAATAAACTGCAGGTCAGCGAACAAAGTTTTCAAACTGTTTATTTAAATAAAGTAGATGAAAAAGAAAATAAATATGTAGTTAATTGGCTATTGCAAAGACCACCAGTCTATAAAAATAAAAATTTTTCAATTCGATTTACTGGTCGGATTGCTCACGATTATGCCAATGTCTCGTACAAGGATGGTAATGGGAAAAACAAACCCAGAAATAAGGTAAATAGCATATACCTTCGTAACCTTGAGTTTGGTCTTAGAGGAAATTTATTTAGTAACTTCAATTATAGAGTAGTAACTAAATTTACAGACAATATTACAGAACTTAAAATGGCTTACTTAGGCTATGAGACAGAAAATACTAAATTAGCTATAGGGCAGACGAGAACATTTACGACATTGGATAAAATGACACCACCAACTATGATGGCTTTTACTGAAAGGTTTTCTTTTATAAATGCGATAAAGGCACCAAGACGACTAGGCTTTACAGCTTCTCGAAATGGTTCAAATTGGTCTTTTAGCAGTGGTTATTTCATAGGTAATACAAATGAAAATAAGATTAACGATAATAGGATGGTTTCAGCTAGAATTAATTTTTCTCCTCAATTTAAAAATGGATTGTCCCTCCATTTTGGGGCAAGTACATTCTACAGAAATCAAAACTCAAAATCTTTTTCAACAAAATACGAAGCGCGACCATTGAGTAAGCACGGAAATTTAAAACCTTTATTTAGTGGTAATTTCGATATCGAGGAGGAGCAATTTATTGCAGCCGAATTTGTTGCTTCTTATAAAAGTTTTGCTTTTCAAGTTGAGTACGCAACAATAAAAACTCCTCTAAGTAATTTAGAATTGAAAACTTCTACCGATCCAACTTATAAGGGGGGATATTTAGAAGTTGGTTTTTTCCCAACTGGCGGTAAGCAGTTAGTCGATGGAAGGGTTGGTCGTTTAGAGAACGTTAAAATAAAATCACCTATAGGCAAAGGGGGGGTTGGTGAAGTTCGGATTGCCGTTCGTTATGACATGGCAGACTTTACTCACGAAGGCTATGGCAGTAAGCAGTCTTCTTACATTCTTTCATTGGATTGGTATTTGAACACGGTCACAAAGATTACGACAAATTACGCACATTCGATTATTCAAAACTCTTCGAATGTCGTGACAGTAAAAGCTGACACAATTAATACGAGATTTTCATTCTTTTTTTAAAGTCATAAAATATTTATTGATATGTGGTATTATTAAATGCTTATGATCTATTTTTACTTATTATATTATTTTCAATTATTGGTTATAAAATTTGTTCATATTGTAATATTTCGTCATTTGAAATTACCTCTAAGTGGTAATATTTATTTAGGGTAAGTATGAAGCAGCTAATTACCAAAGTATTTGAGCAACATGACCCGGCTATGAGACGTGCGCTTGCAACTGAGAAAAATAGGGCGTGGATCAGACCAAAATATGGCGATCATTCCCTTTATCAAGAGGTAATTAGTTTAAATAATGAGAAAAACTTTGAAAATAAATTACCACTTAGGGCTTCTGCGGTATTAATTCCTATTATAAAACGTAATAATAATTATTCAATTTTGCTAACAAAACGTTCGTCCAAACTCAAAAATCATAGTGGTCAAATTTGTTTTCCTGGGGGGGGATGCGAAGTTGATGATTTAAATGCTATCTCTACAGCTCTGCGGGAGGCTAAGGAGGAAATTAATCTTCCATCAACTCATATTGAAGTTGTTGGTGCGATGGAAGACTATGAGACTGTAACAGGTTTTAGTATTTCGCCTGTTGTTGGTTTCGTAAATCCAAACTTTTACGCAATCCCTGCTAAAGAAGAAGTTGAGGAGATATTTGAGGTGTCACTTGACTTTATACTTGATGAACGAAATCATTTGATTGAGAGTATGGTTTGGAAGGGTGCAATGCGTCAATTTTATACTTTCTCCCATAATAAACATAAAATTTGGGGAGCGACAGCTTCTATTTTAGTACGTTTTGCAAAGATGGTTAATGAATATGAATAAATTTAAACTAAATTTAAAAGAACAGGCCTGGCTTCAAGACAAAGATTTACAATATATTATGATGCTACTCAATCAAAATGGAGATAATGCTCGCATTGTTGGTGGTGCTGTAAGAGATGCGCTGCTTAATAGTTTTAATAACCAAAATAAAAAAATTGAGGACATAGATATAGCTACAAAGTTATTACCGGAAGAAAATATAGTTATTCTAGAAAAAACAGGTATCAAAGTTATCCCTACTGGATTGAAACATGGAACAGTAACAGCTGTTTTAAATAAAAAAACTTTTGAAATAACGACTTTACGAAAAGACATTACCACTGATGGTAGGCATGCTGAAGTTGAGTTTAGTAAGGACTGGCTTGAAGATGCAAATAGGCGAGATTTCACATTAAATGCTCTATATTTAAGCCTTGATGGCACTGTATATGATCCTTTAAATGGGTATGATGATATAAAGGCTAGTAAAATTACTTTTATTGGTGATGCAAACAAACGTATTCGTGAAGATGCTTTGCGAATTTTAAGGTTTTATCGCTTCTCATCAGATCATGGTATTGGCAACATTGATGAAGAAGGTATGCTAGCTACTATAAAGCATAAGTTTCTTATTGGTGCTCTTTCTGGCGAACGTGTTAACAATGAATTAAAAAAAATTCTTAGTTCTGAGAGGGCTAGCTATATTATTCCTTTGATTGCAGAAATAGGAATTCTTAAAGTAATACTGCCTCAATACCAGGGTTATAAAAGTTTTTTAAGGTATGTTAAAATAGAAAATTTGTTTAGTCTTAATAATGTTATGGGAAGACTTTCCTGTTTAGTTCCTTGCGATGAAAAAAACATGACCGAAATATCAGCTAAACTTAAATTATCGAATAAAGAAAAAAATCTATTAATTAGTTACTGCAAACCATTTAAAATAAACAATCTATCGGAAAGAACAATTAGGCGTGAGCTTTATTATTTTGGTAAAAATATTATTATTCATAAGCTTATTTATCTTAACCTTCTAGATATTAAAACATTAAACTACATAAACGATTACAAAATACCTAAAATACCTTTAACAGGTAAGGATCTGATTAAAGAAGGTTGGCAGGAGGGTCGTGATATGGGCGACAAGTTAAAACAGTTTGAAAAAAAATGGGTTAGAAATGACTTTAAAATAAATCAAAATAAATAATCACCCCATCAGTATTTGTAATTTTAGTATCCTTGATAAAAGAATTAAAATGTTTAAAAATAAAAAGGACGCAGTATCATTTCCATTTAGCATGGGGGGGGAGTGACATCAAAATGGCGTCAACATTACCTCCCGTTTTCAACCCAAAGGCTGTACCTCGGTCATAAACAAGATTAAATTCAGCGTATAACCCTCTGTAATAAAGTAGTTTTTCTCGTTCTTCATCGGTCCATTCTTTATTCATATGACGTTGGACTAAAGAGGGGTAAATCTCATTAAAAGAACGACCGATATCTTGGGTAAATGAAAAATCAGCATCCCAATTTCCACTATTCAGTTGATCATAAAAAACGCCGCCTTCACCGCGGGCGCATTTTCGATGTGGAATATAAAAATACTCATCACACCACTTCTTATAACGATCATAATAACTTTTATCATGACGGTCACAGCAGTTTTTAAGAGTTTTTTTAAAGTCTTTAGTATCTAAATCATTAGGCAAGGCTGCGTTAAGATCTGCACCCCCGCCGAACCAATTTTTTGTCGTTACTATGTGGCGAGTATTCATATGAACAGCAGGAATCTTAGGATTGTGCATATGAGCTACAATGGAAATTCCGCTTGCCCAAAATCGGGGGTCCTTATCCGCCCCAGGCATTTGCTTTGCAAACTCCTGAGAGAATTCACCATAAACTGTCGAAACATTAACTCCAACTTTTTCAAAAACGCGACCCTTCATGACGGCCATTGTGCCACCACCTTTGTTTGGATCATCATCACGATACCATCTAGTTTTTTTAAAGCTTCCAGCATCAAGATCTGAGTTAACACCCGTTAAATCTTTTTCAATACTCTCAAAACTTTCACATATTTGGTCACGTAAACTTTCAAACCAAGTTTTTGTTTTTTCTTTTTGATTTTCAATGCTCATTTTATTCTAGGAAATCCATTTGTTTGTCTAAGGGCTTCGCCTAGAACCATAGCCGCAGAGATGGCTATATTCAATGATCTTGTTGTTGGTACCATCGGGATTAGAAGTCGAGCATGAGCACGTTTATGAACGTTATCAGGCACACCCGCACTTTCTTGTCCTAACAATATTACATCATCGTCTTTAAATATGAAATCAGTGTAGTTTTCAGCAGCCTTAGTTGTTAAAAGAACGATCCGACGACTTTCAGCCCAGGTAAGAAATTCTTCCCACGAATTATGGTGACTTATCTTACTTTGATCTATGTAATCCATACCAGCGCGACGAAACGATTTTTCCCCAAAAGGAAAACCACATGGCTCAATAATATGAATTCGAACCTCAAGGCAAGCGGCCATTCGTATAATGGTACCAGTGTTTGGTGGAATATCTGGTTGATAGAGGGCTAAATTCATAGCAAATCTTTAAAAGTTAGTTGTTTTAATTGCAAGATATTAATTACTTATTTTTATCAAAGTGCACGTCTGAATGTTAGGTTGAAACGTAAATTTCCGGTCAGAGGGTGGGATTGAACTTTAATTTTTCTTACACCGTGGTAGAATTTGCGCGCAGGTCCACCAAAAATAAGTAAATCTCCAGAATGAAGAGGAATATTCATCACCTTTCCATTACGGTTTTCACCAAATATTTGAAAAACTGCTGAAACACCTAATGAAACAGAGACAATAGGTTGACTAAAGTCAATTTCATCTTTGTCAACATGGGCTGTGAGTCCAACACCAGGTTTGTAGCAATTTATTAAACAACTATCTGGAAAAAATTTTTCAAAGCCTGCCTTTTTAGCTGCATTCGATATAATAGTTTCTATATTTTTTGGCATTTTAGGCCATTCATTACCTGTTATGGGATCAATTCTTTCATAACGGTAACCCCGACGATCTGAATACCAACCATTCTCGCCCATACTTGTTACTGAAACATTTATTTTTTTCCCGCCTGGCGTGATCATTTGGCGAAAGGGTATTTTCTCCGCAGTAGAAGTCACTACTTTCATAAATTCTTCCACATTTACATGAGATCTGAATAAAAAAACCCCAGGTCTAAGCTCTTCTATTTCAGGTGCTATAGGTGAAAAAAGATCATTTTGCATTGTGGATATTTTTCCCTTCCTAGTTTTGAACCTATAATATATATTAAATTGAAATATGAAACTATGCGAATTTTGTTTTATAATATGTTTACTCCCAAGGAAAAAAATGAACATTAAAAATAATCTGTTTCTAGGCTGCGCATGTTTCCTATTGTTTGCTTGTGATGCTTCAGAACAACAAACAGAAATAGCAGCAGAGTGTAAACCGGCCGATATGGTTATTTATAATACGACTATTTATACAGCTAATGTTGATAAATGGACGGCTGAGGCCGTGGCTACATTGGGAAACAAAATTATCTACGTTGGAGACAATTTAGGTGCGGCTGCATTTATGTGTGGTAATGCGACAATCATGAATTTTGAGAATAAATTTGTTTATGCAGGACTTACTGATAGTCATCAACATGTGGAAGGTGTTGGTCGCAGACCCAAAACCCTTAGCCTTTTTGGGATAACTACCTTAGGCGAAACGGTGAATTCAATCAAACGGTTTGCAGAAAGTGTTCCTAATGGGGACTGGGTTCAGGGACGCGGTTGGATAGAGCGTGAATGGACTGATGAAGAAAGGTTTTTAACTCGTCATGACGTTGATTCCTTCACCAAGGATAAACCACTTTTTATGCCTCGTGCAGATGGTGTATCAGCGCTAGTAAATTCAAAAGCTCTTGAATTGGCCAATATAACAAAGGACACGGCTGATCCAGAGGGCGGTAAATTCGAACGTGATCTTGATGGTACTCCGAATGGTTATGTTCTTGCTACTGCAATGAAATTTTTTAGAGATATTATTCCACCAGAAACTCGTGAATACAAAAAAGATAGTTTAATCAGGGGTATGCGTGAAAATGCAATGCTGGGCTGGACCAACACCCAAGACGCAGGTATGCCATATGTTAATGTAGAGTTGATGAAAGAAATTCACTCGGAAGGTTTGATGTCCACCCGAGTTTATGCTGCGGCAAATGTTTCGGAAGCATGGACAATATTAGATCAGGGACGTGAAGTTACTGAGGACGATATGTTTGACCTACGTGGTATCAAAGTTTTCATTGATGGGACACTTGGTTCGCGGGGGGCGGCCCTTCTCGAAAATTATTCAGATGCTGATCATAATGGTTTTATGAACCGCACTACTAAAGAGGAGCTTGAACCTATCCTTCGTGAGGCGTTACGTAAGGGTATTCAAGTAGAAACCCATGTAATAGGTGACCGTGCAGTTCGTTCGCTTCTTGACTGGTACGAAGAAGCCTTTAATTCAGTTCCAAAAGAAGAATGGGCAGTTTCAAATCCAAGATGGCGTTTAGAGCATGCACAAATTATTACTGCAGAAGACCAAGAGCGATTTGTAAGTCTAGATATTATTCCGTCAATGCAACCTTCTCACGGTATTGGCGACCTAAATTTTGCCCCAGATAGGCTTGGCGCTGATCGGTTAGGTTATTCTTATCCATGGCAACAACTTGTTGATCGAGGGTTGATGATCCTTGGTGGCTCTGATGCTCCAGTAGAGCTTGGAGATCCACGTATAGAGTTTTATGCTGCTGTTTCACGTAAACGCTTAGATGGAACGTTTGGTGATGGCTGGCATCCAGAACTTGCTGTTTCTCGCGAAACTGCACTTAAAATGTTTACTATTTGGCCAGCTTACGGAGCTTTTCAGGAAAATAAGCGTGGGTCCGTTGAAGTCGGGAAATATGCCGATTTTACTGTTTTCGATAAAGATTGGATGACCATACCTGAAAAAGATATTTTAACTTCAAATAATTTGATGACAATTGTAAATGGAAAGATAACTTATGAAAAATAATCTTATATATATTGTAGTGGCTGCTGTTGTTATTTATATTCTCTTTTTTTACTCTGAAGATGATATTGCCGAGCAAGTAAAAGCGGATATGGTTCTCCAAAACGGTACTATTTATACAGCTAATGACACACAATGGACTGCTGATGCTATAGCCACTAAAGGGGATGAAATTATTTTTGTCGGTTCAGCTGCTGGTGCACAAGACTTCGTTGGCGAAAATACCAATATGGTTGATCTTGAAGGTAATACAGTGTTTCCAGGCCTAACTGACGCGCATACCCATATTAAGTGGGTTGGCCAGCGTGAACTTGGACTTAATTTACAAAGTATTGATGATTTAGACGAAACGGTTGAGGCAATAAGGGTATATGCTGAAAACATTGCCGAAGGTGATTGGGTAACAGGTAAAGGCTGGATTGAGCAAAAGTGGTCCGATCAACGTTTCCTTGATAAATCTGATGTTGATTATTTTTCAAAAAACAAACCGTTAGTCGTGACACGTGGTGGCGAACATTCTATTCTTGCAAATTCAAAAGCTATGGAAATTGCTGGAATTACCCGTGATACACCTGACCCGGTAGGTGGTAGAATTTTAAAAGATGCGAAGGGCGAACCTACAGGTATGTTTATTGATAATGCCATGGCGTTAATTCGTGATCACATACCAGCGCCAACCCGTGAAGAAGAAAAGAAATCATTACAGGAAGGTCTTGATTTCATGTCACGAATGGGATGGACACAGGTTCAGGAGGCAGGCGGAGATTACGCTGATGTAGAACTACTAAAGGAAATACATGCTGAAGGTAAACTGAAAACACGCCTTTATTACTTTATGCTGTCTGGTGAAGAAGGTGCTAAATTACTAGAACGAGGAGCAGAATACTCAAAAGACAATATGCTTGATATTGCTGGGATAAAATATTTTGGAGATGGTGGTCTAGGTCCTCGGGGAGCTGCCCTGCTTGAGCCCTATGATGATGAGGATAGTAAGGGCATAGTTTTGATTGACGGCGAAAAGGCACTAGCAGTTTATATAGATGCCCTAAAAAAAGGAATTCAAATTGAGACACATGCAATTGGTGATTATACTAATCGTTTCGTACTCGATCTATATGAAGAAGCTTTTAAAATGGTTCCCGAAGCAGAGCGGGTAAACAAAAACCCTCGTTGGCGCATAGAGCATGCGCAGATTATTCATCCCGATGATCAGGTACGATACAAAGAGTTGGGTATTATTGCAGCTGTAGAAGCCTCTACAGTCAAAGCTGATTTGTATTTTGCTCCATCTCGGATTGGTTCTGAACGTCTTAAAACGGCTTACCTATGGAAAAGCCTTATTGATCAAGGTATCCATGTAACTGCTGGAACAGATGCCCCTGTTGAGGTCGGTGATCCCAGAGTAGAGTTTTTCTCTCTTGTTGCTCGCACTGATTTTAATGGATTTTATACTGATGATTGGAATATTGATGAAAAGGTTGACCACAGAACTGCTCTTAAAATTATGACAATAAACGCTGCATATGCCGCTTTTCAAGAAGATATTCGCGGTTCTATCGAAGTTGGTAAAAAGGCTGATTTCTCAATATTTGATAAGGATTGGATGACTATCGAACCTTCAGAAATTATGGATAGTGAAGCGGTAATGACTATTGTTGGTGGAAGGGTTACATATCGGCGTTAAATTTTAGAAATTCAGAAATTTCCTTGTAACATAACTTTGCAGTTTCTTTAGTTAGGATTAAATCAATATTTTAATTATATAATCGCAATAATCGGATATTAAAATTTAAGTATTAATTAGAGTATACGTATTAATATAAAATACGGAGTGTGCCAATGGTTAAGAAAATGTATTTAAATGCGATAAGTAATCGTGATATTACTTTTGATGGTATGTTTTACTACGGGGTAATAACTACAGGAGTTTATTGCAAGCCATCCTGTTCCTCGCGCCAAGCGTTACCTAAAAATATTCGCGTTTTTAATACCTTTGAAGAGGCTGAATCACAGGGGTTACGTGCATGCAAACTTTGTAATCCAAAAAACGAAAATAAAGTTATAATAGTTGCACGTTATATTGAAAAAAATTTTGATAAAAAAATTACACTTGATTATTTATCAAAACTTTTGGGCTTAAGCCCTAGTTATATGCAACGTAAATTTAAATCGCTATATGGTGTTTCCCCAAAACAATATCAAAATGAGTTGAAGCTAAATAAGGTAAGAACTGCACTTAAGGATGGGGATGACATAAGCGGTGCTATTTACGATGCTGGTTATGGTTCTTTAAGTAGGGTTTATGAACAAATAAACGGTCGAATTGGAATGACACCAGCAGCTTATCGGGCTGGAGGCAAAGGTGAGGAAATATCTTATGCGGTTCGTTATTGTTCTCTTGGTTGGTTTATTATGGCTGCCACCGATCGTGGTGTTTGTATGATCCACTTTGGAGAAAGCGAAGAAGCTTTAGTAAAAGTATTATTTTCCGAATACCCTCATGCTCAACTAAATAAAACACTAAAAAGTAGCGACAACCTTCTTAATTGCTGGATTGAGGCTTTTGATAGACATGTTAGTGCCGGGGCAAAGAGGCCAAGCATACCCCTACATTTAAATGGTACAGCTTTCCAGATTAAGGTGTGGCGTTTTTTAATGAATGTTAAACATGGAGAGGTACTTACTTACAAAGAACAGGCAGTGCGCATGGGATTACCTAAAGCCGTTCGAGCAGTGGCATCTGCTAATGGTAGAAATAATATTGGGGTATTAGTCCCTTGCCACCGAATTTTACGAGGTGATGGCAGCCTTGGTGGATTTCGCTGGGGCCTTGATAGAAAACGAGCGCTATTAGAACAAGAACAATCTTTGTAATTAACTGGGATCCTAAAATAATTTTTGTAATTTAATGATATTGAATTTGCCAAGGAATTAATAATGCTAGAAAAATTTGAAAAATATCCACTTACTTTTGGTCCAACCCAAATAGAAAAATTAAATTCACTATCAAAACATTTGGGGGGGGACGTTGAAATTTATGCAAAGAGGGAAGATTGCAACTCTGGATTAGCTTTTGGGGGGAATAAACTTCGCAAACTTGAATATATTATACCTGATGCTATTGCTTCAGGTGCGGATACATTGGTCTCTATTGGGGGAGTGCAATCAAACCATACACGTTTGGTTGCTGCGACAGCTGCAAAAATAGGTTTTAAATGCAAGCTCATTCAGGAAAATTGGGTCCCTCATGAAGATTCTGTTTATGATCGGGTAGGAAATATTATGCTTAGTCGGATTATGGGGGCAGATGTAGAGTTGGTAGATGAGGGGTTTGATATAGGTATTCGAAAAAGTTGGCAGAATGCTATCAGGGAAGTAGAAGAGAAGGGCGGTAAGCCCTATCCTATTCCAGCTGGAGCATCAGTTCATAAATATGGCGGGCTTGGTTTTGTAGGATTTGCAGAAGAGGTTCGGGTACAAGAAACAGAGATGGGTATAAAGTTTGACTATATAGTTGTGTGCACAGTAACGGGATCAACTCATGCTGGTATGTTGGTAGGCTTTGCTGCGGATGGTCGTGCCCAAAATGTGATTGGGATAGATGCAAGCGGTACACCTGTAAAAACTAAGGCTCAGGTCCTCAATATTGCCAGGAAAACTGCTAAACTTGTTGGGCTTGGTACTGAAATTAGTGAAAGTGATGTTATACTTCATGAAGATTATGCTTACCCTTCCTATGGAGTTCCGTCCGAGGAAACAAAAAATGCAATCCGAATATGTGCACAGTTGGAAGGCATGATAACGGATCCTGTTTACGAAGGTAAATCAATGCAAGGTATGATTGACCTAATAAAAAAAGATTATTTTCCTAAAGGTTCAAAAATTTTATATGCACATCTGGGTGGGGTTCCTGCAATTAATGGATATGGCTATACATTTCGTAATGGTTGATTTTAATTTAATGCCCAGATTAATAAATTATATACACTAATTTTGAGAGTATGATGATTATAATTAAATCTATAAGTGAAACTGAATATGATAGTTGGTGTCTTTTATGGCAAGATTATTTGTTGTTTTATAAGGCAAGTCTTACGGATGATATAACAAAAAACAACTGGAAACGGTTTCATGATCCAGATGAAGGAATTATAGCTCTTGGTGCTTATTCTGATGGCACTCTCGTGGGTTTTGTTCATTATATTTTTCATAAAACAAATTGGGCCCTAACAGATACATGTTACTTACAAGATTTATATATTGATTCAACTATTAGAGGAAATGGTGTTGGTAGGTCTCTAATTGAAGCTGTTTTCAATGATGCTATCAAAAAGGGATCGCCTGCTGTTTATTGGCTTACTCAAGAGCACAATGAAAGCGCACGTAAATTATACGATAAAATTTCCGGTTTATCTGGGTTTGTTCATTACAACAAGCCATTGAAATAAGCCTATGCTTTATTCATACTAAGTCGTTAAATTAGTATTAATAAATTAAGTGCTATTTTTAATCCAAACTGCAGTATCGTGATATGCGACGCCGCCATTAGGGGCAACTACTTCTGCGCTCACTAAAACATTAATGCCCTTGCCACCGTTATGACTAGCATTTGGCCACACACCTTCGGCTACTAGTACACCTACTTTTGCACCATGAATAATTTTAGCGAATAATTCAATTTGACCATTTTTGTTTCCAATTGTAATCACACTGCCGTCGCGAATGTTGTTTTTAACAGCATCCTCTGGATGAATTTGCAAAGTTGGTCTTTTTTCACGTTTTAGTGAAGATGGTGTATTATTAAATGTTGAATTTAAAAAATTTCGTGCCGGTGGTGTTATAAGTTTAAATGGATGATCATGATCTTGACCGCCAGGAGCTTCCCAATGATCGGGTAATTGTGGTAATTCATGGCCCCTTGGACCGATGTTTTCCCATCCCGGCTTAAAACGAAACTTCTTATCTGGCCAGTTATATCCATCAATAAAATGATGCTTATCAAAACTTTCCGCACAATCATGAAAATTAGTAGCGCTTAGACTTTTTAAATCAGGAAAGCCAGACATCTTCAGGGTTTTATCTATTATTTCATTTGCAGACATTGAAAAACCATAATGCTTTGCTCCTAACTGTTTAGCTAAATTACATATTACATCGTGATTTGATTTACTATCTCCAACCGCGTCAATTATTTGTGGGCCGTAGTGAATGAATGTGTGACCACCACTTTTATATAAATCATCGTGTTCCACAAAAGTGGTTGCCGGAAGGATAATATCAGCAAATCGCGCAGTTTCAGTCATAAATTGTTCGTGAACGCAAAGGAATAAATCATCTCGCAACAATCCATTAAGTACTTTTTGTTGTTCAGGAGCAATCGCCGCAGGGTTAGTCCCTTGAACTATCATTGCAGTTATGGGAGGTCCATCCCCTAAATCATCTAAATCCCCCATTAGTGCTGGCCCAATTCGCGAGTGATCAATTGTGCGCACCCCTTTTTTTACTAAATCAAGCCCTTCAATTAGGGTGTAATCAAAATGATATATTCCACCACTATTAAAAAATATTCCTGAACCTGGAACTTTCCACTTACCAGTAACTACTGGAATACAAGTTATTGCATGTACATTTACTGCTCCATTGCGACATCGAGAAACTCCGTAACCAAGTCGAATGTAACTCCGCTCTGTTTTTAAATATAAATCAGCTAAACTTTCTATTTCAGAGACAGTTAACCCTGTAATTTTTGCTGCCCATTTGGGTGTTTTAGATGTGAGGTGTTTTTGAAACTCGGCAGGAACGTCAGCATATTTTTCCATATATTCATGATCTGCAAAACCATCTCGAAAAGCTATATGCATTATTGCGCAAGCTAATGCGCCATCTGTTCCAGGACGAGGAGCTATATGCATATCAGCAGTTTTAGTAGTTGGATTTTCGTAGGGATCAATTACAATTACTTTAGCGCCACGGTTCTTCTTAGCCCGAGAAACGTGGGTCATTACATTAACTTGTGTAGAGACTGCGTTAGTTCCCCAAATTATAATTAAATCTGCAGCTGCCATTTCTCGGGGATCGGGACCAATACGCCGTCCAAAACCTGCTAACCAACCTGTATCAACCAGGCCCCCACAGGTGGTTGACCGCATATTAGTGTAGCCCATTTCATTTCGTAGTCTGGCCATACTTCCCGATTGAACTAGTCCCATTGTACCTCCATACATATAGGGCCATACAGTTTCGGATCCATATTTTTTTGTTGCTGCTTTAAATGCAGTTGCAACAGTTTCAATGGCCTCACCCCAAGATATTTCTGTAAAACTATCGGTACCCTTTGGACCAGTACGTTTGAGAGGAACTGTAAGCCGTTCAGGGTTATGAGTACGTTCCGAATAGCGAGCAACTTTTGCGCAAATAACTCCGGCTGTGTAGCTATTATCCGGGTTTCCACTTACCCGCCCAATAGTTTTTTCATCAATTTTTTCAACGATCAGTGCACAAGTAGATGGGCAGTCATGGGCGCATGCACTATAATGTATTTGGTTAGGCTTGCTCATCTTATAATATTATCCAGTGTGGTGTACTTTTTAAAATAATTTTAATCATCATAATATTAAGAGTTAATTTAATTTTTTTGTAAGAAACTCTCTGATTGTATTTATTACTAACTCTTTTTGCTCAGAAAGGATAGCATGACCAGCATTAGGAATAACTCTATTGGTTGCGTCAGGAATCATGGCAGCAAATTTTTTACAAGATTTGGGCGCAGCTTCATCATATTCTCCACAAATCATGAGGACAGGAACTTTTATTGTGTGAAGCAAGCCGCTGGTATCATAGTTTTGTAGCGTTCCGTTTGCTGTAAATTCGCTTGGGCCCCACATAGTTTCATATATTTTACGATTTCCAGATTTACCATTATCCCTGAAACCTCTGTCTATGCAATCCCCGTGGCACATATGTTCATCATAAAATGCTTTTTCAGCCTCTCTGTACTCTGGGTCTTCAAAAGTCCCAGCATCTTCATGTTTATTAATAGCCACTTGGTACTTTTTTGGTAATAGACTTATCCAATTGCGATTATCTGAAACCCACTGCGGAGTACTTATAAGCGGACTTCCGAATATCGCAGCTTGGAGACCTTTTTCGTTCTTGATCGCATATTCAACAGCAAGTGTGCCACCCCAGCTGTGGCCAGCAATAATAATTTCTTCAAGATCAAGCACATCCCTGATTTGGTCGATTTCGGTTACAAAATTTTCAACGGTCCAGATATTTTGATTGTTTATATCATCAACAAATTTTGTGGACATACCACTACCGAGTTGATCATACAATATTACTGTGAAAGTATCAGATAGCTCAATATAGGGCATCAGACCCCGATGCGTACCACCAGGGCCTCCATGCATGACTATAATAGTTGGCCTTTTGTCAATATGCTCAATACCATTTAATCGGTACCATATTTTCCCACCTTCAACCTTTATATACCCAGATTGATCAGGGTCTTCGTGAGCAATAGCTGAAAAAGTGATATTACTTAAAGTGATTATCAATAGAAGCTTAAAAAATTTCATGACAAATCCCACTATTTATGGCTTGTTATTCTTATATAACTAGTTAAAACCATATTTATAATCATTGCAAGGCTGAGAAAATCTAATGTCAAATAAATATACTCACCGTTTGGCTACTTTGGAGGACGTAACTGTAATAAGAGAGTTAATGAATTTAGCCATTTATGAACTCCAGGTTGACCATCTTAATTCAGAACAATTAGATGTTGCCCATCAGTTTATGGGGCTAGATACCGGACTTATAGGTGATCAAACTTATTTCCTTATATTACACGAAGAAGGGACAGTAAGTGAAACTGTTGTTGGTTGTGGTGGATGGGGAAAAAGAGAAACACTTTATGGTGGGTCGCATACACCGGGTCGAAGCAATGCACTTCTTGATCCATTGAAAGACAGGGCGAGAGTTAGGGCAATGTACTGCCATCCAGATTGGGCAAGGCAGGGTGTAGGTAGTTATATTATGAATCTTGTTGAAAATACAGCAAGGGCCCAAGGTTTTACTAAAATGACACTTGGGGCAACCCTAGTTGGGGAAAAACTATATGAGTGTTTTGGCTACAAAGTTACCGAACGTTGTGTTGATACTACGGATGATGGAATTGAAATTCCATTAATTAAAATGGAAAAGGATTTTTAGTGATATATCATACAGACAAAACTATTCATCTGACGGATATTGTTTTTCCAAAAAATATAAATCATCACGAAACATTATTTGGGGGAGCGGCCCTCAGTTACATGGATAAAGTTGCTTTTATTGCCGCCACCCGCTTTGGACGAAGACACTTTGTGACTGCTTCATGTGATAATATTGATTTTAAAAAACCAGCACTAAAGGGAAATATTGTTGATTTCTCCGCTACTGTTGTTAGTGCGGGTAGGAGGTCTCTTAAAGTTGAAGTGGTGATGGAGGCTGAAGATATGCTAACAGGAATTCGCGTTATATGTACTAGAGGAATTTTTAATATGGTTTCGGTGGTAAGTGATGATGAAGTTCCTTTGAAAGAATTAAAAATGGGTCACCGCACCCATGCTGAAACAGATGCGGACCTGAGGATAGTTGAGTTAGTTTTTGCTGATGATACTAATCATCATGGAACTCTTTTTGGGGGCCATGGTCTATCTCTTATGGCTAAAGCGGGTTTTATAGCATCTACTCAAAAATGTAGAGAAGTTATGGTATTAGCAAGTTTAGAAAAAACTAATTTTATGGCACCCATTAATATTGGTGGTATAGTTGACCTTTCCGCGAAGGTGACACAAATTGGAACAAAGTCCCTTACTGTAAATGTTAAAATGTGGGGTGAAGAACTTCTTTCAGGAAAACGTACATTTTGTGCAGACAGTGATTTTATCATGGTTGCTATTGGCAAAGATGGTAAATCAAAAAAAATATCTAATTAGTTTTCATTTATTAAAGGTAAGTTTTACTCACCCTGTGTAATACCAAAATCAAGTGGATTTTTAGTTATGATTTTGAAACTACCAAAGTTATAGGATCGATTACCATCAATTAATTTAAAGTCTGTGGTTGGGTTTATAACGGCCATAGTTGCTGAACGAAGTTCGCTGAGAAATTTTACTGGTTGCATTGTCTCGTTATGGCCAGGAAGTAAATAATCGACATCATCCCGATAACTAAACATAATTTGTGAGGAAATAAAAAAATCTTGAAAACTAGAATTATCTGAATAAACGGTAATAGGCGCTGGATAATAACTATCCCCTGTCAACATTAGGCGGTTCTTTTTGTCTACTAATACAATACTATCTGGTGAATGGCCTGGTATGTATGTAACTTCAATTTTACGGCTACCGAGGTCAATAATATCACCATTTTTTATAAATTTATCAATTTTATATGGTTTGCTATCATAAAATTGGAAAGAAAAGGTCTTGGGTAAGTTTTTCCATATGGTATCTGGTGTTACATTACCTCGCAGTTCTTTATTATTACGGCCCTTTGCATTATTTGCAGTATATGTGTTTTGTACACCGTATATTGTATCAAATTGATAATTTGAACCAACATGATCATAGTGACTATGTGTATTCATTACTATAATTGGGAGGTCTGTTAACTGATCGACTACAAATTTTAAATCACTTATGCCCTGGAGAGTATCAACAAGCATTGCTCGTTCAGAACCAATTAGAAGATAGCTAATAGCTTCCTGCCATTGGTTAGGTTCATAAATTGCATATGTATTTTTATTAAGTTTATAAACTTCGTACCAATCCTGCTTTGTATCCACATGTTCATAATTTCCCCAGCTTTTTCGAGGCATAACATCATACCAATTACTTTCTGATGGAGCTTTATCGCAAGCTGCAATGAACAGAGCAGCTAGTATGATAAAAAAAATTTTATTAATAACTATAAATCCTTTAATTACCCCACTCCAGTAGGGTCTATTAAACTTTGCTAATTAAATAAATATCAGGCACCTGTTACAATTTGATCGTACATATTTTGGTCAGTAGCACCCTCTGTACCAAAAAGGAGTATTCGTGAGTTTTTATCAATATTGAGTTCAGATTTAATTGTGCTTAAATTTTTAAGTTCCATGAGCGTGGCAATGCCTGCTACAGCACTTTCTCCGGCCTCAATTGATGGATCCTCAGAAACACCCTTGGCCATAAGACGCATTGCCGGCCGAACGTTATCGTCAGAAATAGTGATAAAATCATTAGTATTATTCTTAAGAATATCCCAGCCAATTAGTGAAACTTCCCCACAAGAAAGTCCGCCCATTAAAGTTTCTTTTTCTATATGGACCATTTTGGGTTCCCCTAGCATGGCACTTTGGTATAGGCAGTCTGCTGTTTCTGGCTCAACAACAATAAATTTAGGCCGCTGCGAACCCCAAAGGGCACTTGCATGCGCGCAAATTGAGGCTGCAAGCCCTCCGACACCACCCTGAATTATAATATGTGTCGGTACGACGCCATTATTTAACTGCTTAAATATTTCATGCGTCATTACCGTATAGCCAGCCATTACATATTTAGGCACATCAGTATAACCAGCATAGGATGTGTCAGAAATTATTTGCCACTTATTTCTAGTTGCATCTCGCTTAACCATAACTAAGCTATCGTCATAATTTCCATCAACCCAAACTACTTTTGCACCAAATTTTTCTACTGAAATTGCGCGATTTTTACTGACTGCCTTGTGCATGTATATATAACACTTGATCCCGCATTGTTGGGCTCCCCAGGCGACGGATCGGCCGTGATTTCCATCTGTTGCTGTTGCGACAGTAAACTCTTTAAGAATTTCAGAATATTTTCCAGCAAGAATGTCTTTATTTTGAATATCATCATTCGGAAGAATTTTGTTTAAATGTAATCTTAGTACACAGGCGACAGCATAAGCACCGCCCAAAGCCTTAAAACTTTTTAAACCAAATCTTTTGCTTTCATCCTTATAATATATTTGCTTGACCCCTAAGCTCTCAGCTAGGCCATTTAGATGGTGCAGGGGTGTAGGGCAGTAAGCATCCCATGTTTTAATACATGAATAAGCAATATCGAATAATTTTTGTGAAATTACACAATCTGTTTCTTGATGAATTGAATTGTTTTTAAAGTGAAGCATTCACATTTCCCTTAGAATTATTTTAATTTTTTAAAGCATTATTCTCTTCAAAAATTCACACACTATTAACCAAGGAATTTATGGAAAACTTAATTGGGATAGTTTTTATTTTTTATAATAGGTTCTTTAAGATTTTTGCCAACTATGCAAATAAATATTCCTGCAGGAACAGAGCATGTGGCAAAGAAGAAAGTCCATGTTACTTGATCGAGTTGACTCACACCGACTGTTTTAGCAATGAAGTAAGCATATCCACCACCAAAAGTGATCAAGAAACTACCAAATAAAACCATAAAAATACTAAGTGTCTTGTAGCTAAAAATTTTATTATCAATATTTTTTAAAAGCATAGTTATTTTCTCTTATTTATAAAGAAACACTTTAGGGAATTAGAATATAAATGCAAGGTGTGAATTAGCCCTTAGCAACTCGTTTATCAAATTCATGGATCATCTGCCATGCACCTTCTATGGCGCCTGTCATCCAAGCAGCATGGTATGGGGACATACCCCCACCAGAAAAAATAATTCTCTTCTCACCCTTGACAACAATTGGAATATTTTTTCTACGTTGCCTTCGACTACGAAAACTTGAGGCCCCGCCGAGGGCATAGCGATCCCTGTGCCAAGACTTCGAAATTGCCTTTCCATTATAATACTTCCTGAAGTTTCCAGGATGCAATTTTTCACCACAAGTTAAGGAATGCTCAATCCGTTCAGGTATGGTCATATTTGAAAGTTCAACACTGCCCCCACCGTATTTGTAATTAGTAAGCATCACATCACCGTCTCCCCCAAAAAGGTTGGATGATGGGTAAGATGTCTGATAGTGACCATCCATATCTGAATATGAAGCCCCTCCATAAATCATATCATCTTCTTCCCAAAAGCGGCGTGTAAACTGCAGTCCTATTTTAAATGCAGGTGAGCTGGTCGCGGACTTGAGAGCAGTCTTAACATCATTACTAAAATTATTATCAATACCAGCAATCACTGAAAATGGGATAGTTGATATAACGTAGTCACCTTCTATTTTTTTCACTTTTCCAGATTTTGTATTCTTAATTGTAATAACTACATTATTAATGTTATTTTGAATATAAGTTACTTCAGAATTATAGCTAATGGACCTTCGTTTAAGTACCTTCTCCATTGCAAATGGAATTTGATCCATACCTCCCTTGGCTTGGTACATTACGCTAGGGTGATCAGCGGTATTCCAGCGCCTACCTATATTGATTTTGAGTAATTCAGCTAATTCAAATGGCTCCGATAATTTACCCGCGTCAAGAAGTGTTCCTGGATATTGATCTATTGAGTGGCCCCGACCACGATTTGCTCGGTAATTTAATTTTTTTCTATCTAAAAGCCCCGTTGATGCAAGATATTCTAATAAGCGTTCTTTATCTTCTGTATCTATTTCGTCATCAAGAGATCCGTTACCTACTGCTTTTGCTAATAGTTCCTGAATACTTCCAGCCCTATCAACATCCAACTCTACTTGTCTAACTCGCCTTCCTTTTAGGGGACCTTCAATATTTTCACTATAGTAATAAGCGTGAACTGATTTATTAATCATTGGTTCTAGTTCTACTCCAAGTTCGCGACAATAGTGGATTACAGCTTTATGCTCTGCTGGTATCCGCCATGGTCCAATATTGAGGTATTGGCCATGGTCAAAATCACAAACCTGGCGCTCTCCACCTAATTCGTCAATTACTTTACCTTTTCTAGCCGTTTGCGCACGTCCACCTGAATGTTCTCGCGCTTCTATGATTTGACATTTATAACCCTTTTTAGAAAGCTCTAGTGCTGTAACTAATCCACTTAGGCCTGCACCAAGGATTAATACAGTTTTATCTTTTCCTTCCGTTGAAAGAAGTGGCGGCTTATCCTTAGCAGAAGCATGAACCAGATCAAGAGCACTCATTGCGGTATAAAGCGCTGTCGAACCTGCAATCATCCCAATTTGTTCTAAAAAATTTCGTTTACTTATATTGTTTATATTATCTAATTTAGGGGACATATCGAAACTCCACATACAACTAATTTCCAAAAGCAAATAGCATATTTGATATGATATAACAACAGAGAAAACCAAATAATATTATGGTATTTAATTTATATATTTTGCATACACTTTTATATCTGAGAATATAAATTTTAATGTAATCTGACCTAATAATACAAGGGCACGTGGTAATACCACGTACCCTTGTATTTTCAATCAGTAGACAAATTATTTTTTAAATTTTAGCCGCACGCTTATCAAGTTCTGCTATTGTAATCCAGGCACCCTCAATAGCACCCGCCATCCAGCCTGAAAGGCGAGGGGCTATACAATCACCAGAAAATAATACGCGATTTTCACCTTTAAGTATGGTAGGTAATTTTTTTATACTGTCACCACGCCAACTGGACCAACCAGACTTATTATACTTTTCATCTTCCCAAATAATACCAGCGGCTTTACCGTTGAAATTTTGTCTGTACTTTTCCGGATGTACATTTTCACCAGTAGACAGTGCATATTCAATTTTTTCATCCATGTTCATTCCACTGAATGCTGTAGACCTACCTCCAAAAAGATATGAAGCTAATATTACACCGCCGTTCTGACCATGTAAATCAGCAGACGGATATGCAATGGTGCCTGCCATACTGGTGGATGAGTTACCACCATAAATCATATCTTCAACCTCCCAAAAGCGTGTTTTCATCTGAAGGCCAAACTTTGTAACCTGACTTGGTGCAGGTGTTTTCATTGCATCAATTATGTCTTGGTTGAAATCGTTTTCAATTTCTGTGACTACTGCAAACGGTATGGTAGAAATAAGATAATCACCGGTTGTAGTTCTTTCGCGACCACTTTTTGTGTCTTTATAATTTATGGAAACACCGTCACTTGTTTGTGATATTTTTGTCACTTCTTTATTAAGTTTCATTGTGCCTCGGGGAAGGGCATCACGAAGTGCAAAAGATACTGCGTCCATCCCACCTATAGCCTGGAACATACAGGTTGGATGATCAGATGTAAGTTCTCTAGTTTCAATATTTAAATTGAGAAGTTCACTCAAGTCGTATGGTTCTGATAAGGTTCCATAATTCTCACCTGCCCCTTTATAACTGGAAAACCCCCGAATTTGATTTGCTTGATACTCAAATGTATCAGCATTAATTAAGCCCATACCTTTCAGGTAAGTAAGTAGTTTTTCTATATCTTCAGGAGATAACGTGTCGTCAAGTGCTCCACCCGTTGCACATTTGGCGAGTAGTTCAGCAACATGGCCTTTTCTATCAGCTTCCATATGAATACGGCGAACACGTTTATTATTTAAAGGGCCTTCAATTGAGTCTGAATATACATAACTTTGGCTACTATGGTTTAACATAATTTCTAACGGCACACCAAGTGTTCTACAATAGTGCAGCGTTGAGTGATGCTGACCTGGAATGCGCCATGCGCCATGATTTAAATATTGCCCATGTTCAAAATCACAAGTTTCAACTGACCCATCAGCTTGTGCCACTTTAGTTCCTTTGCGAGAGCAACTGGTTCTGCCACCCGCAAAATCACGTGCCTCTAAAAGCTCCACATCATAACCTTTTTTACTGAGTTCAAGAGCGGAAACCATTCCAGCAAGGCCTGCACCAAGAATAATTACCTTTTGGCCGTTACCAGATGTACTAAGCTTAGGTGGTGCGATCATGTCCGACGCAAAACTATTCTCAAAGCCACTTAGGGCCGTCATCACAGCTGCAGATCCACCAATCATACCAATGGTTTGTAGAAAATCTCGCTTGGATATAGGTTTATTTATTTGCTTGGACATTTATATCGCTCCATAAAATTAATTTTGGTGGTTAGAAACTCAGTATTTATATCATATTTATTGGTTATATAATAACAATATACATGCATGCTGTGTCAAATGTTTTATGAAAATAAAGTTGTTATTCTACTAAACAGGCTGATAATATTAATTTACATAATTTGAAATAATTGGATGTTAAAATGATTGATAGACGAAATTTTATATCGGGTGCTTTGGCATTTCCTTTTTTAAGTGGTTTTGGAGGTAAAGTATTTGCGCAGAAGAGTGATCCAAATTTTACGCCAGCAATAATAGGAAAACCTTGGGACCCAAAACGAAATGCACTTGTTTTTGATGCCATGGGAGAGATTAGAGACACATTTTCTGATGAATTAATTGAGGAAATGCTTGCCGCTGGTATGCGAGGTATAGCGGTTACTTGCGGTAACCCAAGGCAAGATAACTTATCAGTGGAAGGTGGTTTTCAGTCTGCGCTTGAGGAAATGCTTTGGTTTGATAAACATATAGAAGATAAATCCCAGTACTATTTAAAAGGAACCAAAGTTTTTGATATTGATAGGGCACGTGAAGAGGGAAAAATAGCAATTTTTTATCTTACGCAAAACTCAGATCATTTCATGCGTGATCTTGATAACGTTGATGTATTTTACGGGGTGGGACAACGTTCCTGTCAACTTACTTATAATTACCAAAACTATGCCGGCTCAGGCTGCATGGAACACCATGGTTCAGGCGTTACTGACTTCGGTGGCCGTTTGATTGAAAAATTAAATGATATAGGCATGATGATCGACTTAAGTCATGCTAATGTCCAAACTACACTTGATGCTGCGGATATTTCATCTCGACCTATCCATATTTCACATACAACATGTGCTAATGTTAATGAAAACCCACGAGCTATGCCTGACATTGTGTTAAAGGCTGTGGCTGAAAAAGGCGGAGTTGTTGGCATAACCCAGATGCGAACATTTATGACCTTGTCACGTTACGGGATGGTAGATCTTTATTTTGATCATATAATGCACGCTGTTAATGTTGCAGGTATTGACAATGTTTGTATAGGATCTGATAGGGATCACCGGCGTTTAGTTGTTACTCCGGAATACCTCGAGGAAATGCAGCGAGAGCAAGGACAGCGTTTTGATGTAAGGCGGGTCCCGCTTTATTTTGAAGAACTAAATTCCCCTCGTCGTATGGAAGTCATTTGGGATAAGTTAATAAAGCGGGGGCTTTCAGAGGATTCGGTAGAAAAAATTACCGGACTTAATATCTACAATTATTATAAAGAAATTTTAGGTTAAAATAATTAATAAAGGGTTTTAATGGTCAAAAATAGAACTTATTATCAGGCTATTGGTAAAGAACCTGTTGTGGCAAAAAATGGTATGGCTGCTACCTCCCACCCCATTGCAACGGAAGTAGCGATAGAAATAATGAAGGCAGGTGGAAATGCAATGGATGCCGCAGTGGCCGCATGCGCTGTTCAATGTGTTGTTGAGCCGCAATCAACTGGTATTGGTGGTGATTGTTTTGCTATTTTTTCACCTTTAGGTAGCACAAATTATATTGCTTACAACGGTTCTGGGAGAACACCTGCCGCTGCCGAACCGAGTTGGTATAGGGCCCAGGGAATTACAAATATTACCGAACGAAGTGCTCATGCAGTAACTATACCGGGATCTATTGATGCCTGGGATCGCCTTATAAGGGATCATGGGCGCATGAAATTAACTGAAATTTTACAACCAGCAATTAAACTTGCTAAAAGTGGTTATAAAATTTTCAAGAGAGTTGGAAGGGATTTTAAGCGAGCAAACAACTATATTGATCCTTTATCCAATGCTGGAAAGGTTTTTATGCCAAATGGGGTTTTACCAGAGGTTGGTGAAATTCATCGACAACCACTCCTAGCTAATACTTTAGATATGATTGCATCTGTAGGTAGAGAGGGTTTTTATCAAGGAAAAGTTGCAGAAGATTTAGTCACATATTTACGAAGTTTGGGGGGATTGCACACACTTAAAGATTTTAATAGTGCGTCTGGAAATTATATAACCCCAATATCAGTAGAATTCAAAGGTTATGAAGTTCATCAATGTCCACCAAACGGTCAGGGTATTATAGCACTTATGTTACTAAAAATTATGGAACGTTTTAAAAATAATAATATGTCACCATTAGACCCAGAACATGTTCATAGAGAAATTGAAGCCTGTAAGCTAGCCTACCACTATAGGGATGCATATCTGGCCGATCCAGATCATACCGAAGTTCCAGTAAATGAAATGCTTTCTGAGAGTACCATTACCCGTCTTTTCCAAGCTATCGGCGATAAGGCTATAAAATCACTTTCGGAATATGAACTCCCAAACCATCAGGATACAGTTTATATAACCGTGGTTGATAAGGAAAGAAATTGTGCGAGCTTTATAAACACTCTTTTCATGCCATTTGGCAGTAGTCTTATGGAACCTAATTCTGGAGTGCTTCTTCACAATAGGGGATGTGGTTTTTCAATGAAAAGCGGCCACCCAAATGAAATTGCTGGAGGAAAAAGACCGCTACACACAATCATTCCAGCTATGCTTTCAAAAAATGGTCAAACAATTATGCCATTTGGTGTGATGGGAGGCGCGTATCAAGCATTTGGGCATTTACAGCTTTTAAGTCGTTTATTTAATTATAATTATGATATCCAGCAGGCAATGGATATTCCTCGCTTTTTTCCTAATCCCGTGACGGGTGAGATAGAGATAGAAGAGGGATTTAACTCAGAATTGATTAAAAAAATTGAAATGAGAGGCCATAAAGTTGTGTTGAGCCCATCACCAATTGGTGGTTCTCAAGCTATTTGGATTGATTATAAGAATGGAACCTTAATTGGCGGTTCTGATCCGCGCAAGGATGGTTGCGCTCAGGGCTATTAAATTAAACTAAATAAAATTTAAAGATGAGTGATTTAATAAAAAGACTTGTTTAATACTCTTATTACTTATAATTTTTGTTCTTACAAAATAGGATCAAATTTATGAGTGAAGATGTGCTAAATAAAGTTTTTAAAATAATTGAAAAATCCGAAGATAACCTAATTAAACTTTGCCAAGATCTTATTAGATTTCCAACTGTTAATCCACCCGGGAATGACTATAAGGCCTGCGTTGAATATATTGGTAATAGACTTAAAGTTCGTGGTTTTAAGGTTGAATATATTCGAGCTTTCGGTACACCAGGTGATAGTTCTAAATACCCCCGTTATAATGTAGTAGCTCGTTATGACACAGGAAAGCCTGGTCCTTGCGTTCATTTTAACAGCCACATTGATGTTGTCGAAACTGGTGATGGCTGGACGAAAGACCCCTTTTCCGCCGACCTTATCGATGGTAGAATTTATGGTCGTGGAGCATGCGATATGAAAGGAGGTATGGCTTCGTCAATTATTGCTGTTGAAGCTCTTATAGATAGTGGTATTGAGTTAAAAGGGGCCATTGAAATATCTGGTACGGGAGATGAAGAATCTGGTGGCTTAGGTGGCGTTGCCTTCTTAGCAGAGAAGGGTTATTTTTCAAAAGAACGAGTAGACCACGTTATCATACCTGAACCACTTAATGTTGACAGGGTTTGTTTAGGTCATCGGGGCGTTTGGTGGGCGGAAATTGAAACGCATGGTAGAATAGCCCATGGGTCTATGCCATTTTTAGGTGATTGCGCTGTACGTCATATGGGTGCGGTTGTAGCAGACTTCGAAGATAAGCTTTATCCAGCTATGGCTGCCCGCTATACCTCCATGCCTGTTGTTCCTGAGGGAGCAAAACAGTCTACCCTTAATATAAATAGTATCCATGGCGGTCAGGCTGAAGGTAATGAAGGTTTGCCAGCACCCTGCGTACCAGATAGTTGCAGGATGATTATTGATAGACGGTTTTTAGTTGAAGAGGAATTAGAAGAGGTGAAAAGTGAAGTTGTTAGCATTCTTTCTTCTCTTGAAAAGTCTAGGGAAGGATTTAGCTTTGATATTAGGGATATGCTGGAAGTTATTCCAAGTATGACTGACAGTAATTCACCAGTTGTAAAGGCCACTGTCGCTGCGATTGAAGATGTTCTTGGTATTACACCAGAATTAATTTGTTCACCGGGAACTTATGATCAAAAACATATAGATAGAATTGGTAATCTAAAAGATTGTATAGCTTATGGACCCGGAATATTAGAATTAGCTCATCAGCCCGATGAATATGTTGTGGTTGAAGACATGATAAACTCCGCAAAGGTAATGGCGTCTTCTACGTATAAATTGCTTACACAGTAGGTTTATTTAAATATTTTACTTATACTTTTGTAATTATGAA
This sequence comes from Emcibacteraceae bacterium, assembly GCA_905612225.1. GTDB lineage: Bacteria > Pseudomonadota > Alphaproteobacteria > Sphingomonadales > Emcibacteraceae > Pseudemcibacter. The sequence continues at coordinate 69,550 of CAJQRG010000016.1, forward strand.
TAATAAAAGATTTTTAGGGTAGTATGTTAACTGGTAAATTCCATAATCTAACGAGACGCAACTTTACAATAGGTGTGGCAGTCTTTGGTTTTATTTTTGGTTGCCAAGTACCTATTTATTTAAAAAATTCAAAAAAAAGTGACGCCGATGGTCTTCTGCATATGAGATTAGACGGTAAAGTTGATGTTTATTCTGGTGGCGGCCATCTTGGTATTTATTCAGATTTTGACACTATAAAAATTTTAAAACAAACAATGAATTTTAAAAATAGTGATTTTGTTATTATTACTGGTGATAATCCTGATCAACTTCCTGGATTTCTAGGGCAAAGCATACATCATATGAGTTTTACAAATGCAAAAACTAACCATAGGGCCGCTTCTATTTTAAAACAAAAACTAAATAATCAACAGGGAGATATTTTTCTTAAGCCTACATATATTATTGATAATGGGATTTCTAAAAAAACTCAAAATGTAATTAATAGCCTTAAACCAGAGGGAATTATTGTTGCTGTGGAGCATATTATTTAATGAAAATAATTAACTTAATTATTATCTTATTTCTTGGCTGGCCATCCATAGGGTGGCCAATGACTTTAAATGTTGGGTTGCAGCTTGAGCCACCAAATTTGGATCCAACATCTGGAGCTGCAGCTGCAATTGATGATGTTGTTTATGGCAATATATTTGAGGGACTTGTCAGAATTAATGAATTTGGTGATATTCAGCCAAGTCTTTCCTTATCATGGGATTTAGTAAATAATGGAAAGTCTTATATTTTTTATCTCGCTAATGATGTTTTGTTTCATAATGGAGATCGCTTTACTGCTGCTGATGTCAAGTTCTCTTTTGATCGAGCCAAATCTAATGGCTCTACAAATGCTAAAAAGTATATTTTCAAACCAATTGTAGATATCAATATTATTGATCCACATACTATTATGATCACTCTTGATCAGGCAAGGCCAGATTTCCTTTTTAACATAGGCCTTGGGGATGCTGTCATTGTAAATGAAGATAGCGCAGATAGAAATTCATTTAATCCCGTGGGAACTGGCCCATTCAAATTTGTTAAATGGGTAAGGGGAGATAGAGTAGAGTTAGTGCGTTATCGTAAATATTGGGGCCCATCTGTTTTTCTTGAAGGAGCAAACTTTAAATTTATAACAGACCCTTTATCTGCATACACGGCAATGAAGGCAGGGGATATTGATGCCTTTCCAAATTATCCTGCACCTGAAAATTTATTTTTATTTAAAAATGATCCTGATTACGAAGTTGTTGTGGGCCTAACGGCCGGTGAGACAATACTTGCTACAAATAATAGAAATCCTCCATTTGATAATCTTTTGGTAAGAAAGGCTATTGCCCATGCCATAGATCGATCAGAGCTAATAGATGGTGCGATGTTTGGTAACGCAGTGCCCATAGGTAGTCATTTTGCCCCTAATCACCCAGATTACATAGACCTGACTGGACTTTTTCCTCATAATTTAGATGAGGCGCATAAACTATTATTATTGGCCGGTTATCCAAATGGGTTTAATGTTAGTTTAAAGCTTCCCCCCCCTATTTATGCACGAAGAACCGGGGAGCTCATTGCTAGTCAATTAGGGCGTGTTGGCATCAAAGTTAAAATAGAAAATATGGAATGGGCGCAATGGATTGACCAGGTCCTTATTAACAAAAACTATGACCTATCTATAGTATCACATGTAGAGCCAATGGATATAAATATCTATGCTAACCCAAATTATTATTTTGGGTATGATAATGATGATTTTAAAAAAATTATTTTTGATATTGAATCTAGTACTGATGCCATAAACTCTAGTCAACTTTACAAACTTGCTCAGAAAAAAATTGCCGATGATGCTGTTAATGGCTATCTCTACCAACTTGGGAAGTATGGAGTTTGGAAGGCTGGACTAAAAGGGATGTGGGCCAACTATCCAATTCGTTCGAATGACCTTCGGGGTGTTTATTTTGTGGGAGGTGAGCAATGAGTTCTTTTTTGTTGAAAAAAATTATCTCTTTAATAATTACTCTTTTTGTGGCAACGGGTGTCATTTTTATTTTGATAGAAGTTGTGCCCGGTGATCCGGTCGCTTTCATGATGGGTCTTTCTGGAAGTACTGAGGCAGCAGACGCTCTTAGGATAGAACTTGGTCTCAATGTTGGACCTTGGGCTCGTTATGTTGATTGGGTATGGGGAATGGTAAATGGAAATTTTGGTATAAGTTACACATATAGGGTACCTGTAATTGAATTAATAAGGGAAAGGGCTCTGGTTTCAGTTCCTCTTACGGTCTACGCTCTTTTTCTGTCAACAGCGATAGCAATACCAGCCGGCTTAATTAGCGCTTCGAGAAGAGGTTCTTTAGTCGATACGTCATTTATGGGCGTTGCCCAATTAGGTGTGGCAATTCCAAATTTTTGGTTTGCTATCTTACTGGTTCTCTTTTTTTCAACTACTTTAAAGTTGTTTTCGGCTAGTGGATTTCCTGGTTGGGATGCAGGTTTTTTAATCTGTTTGAAGGCTCTTACGTTGCCTGCAATTTCTTTAGCCCTTCCACAAGCGGCTATTTTATCGCGTGTTATGCGATCATCTGCTCTCGAAGTTATGAATGAGGACTATATTCGTACCGCAAGAGCTAAAGGGCTAAATAAGAACCAAGCTCTCTTACGCCATGGGCTCCGTAATGCTATGATACCAGTTCTTACAATTTTAGGACTTCAGTTTTCATTTTTGTTAGCGGGTGGGATAATTATTGAAAGTGTATTCTCATTGCCAGGGTTGGGTCGGCTTGTGTTTCAATCAATAGTACAGCGCGATTTAATAGTTGTTAAATCCATTGTTACATTATTAGTTTTTTCAGTTGTATTTATAACCTTTATTGTTGACTTACTCTATGCAGCAGTTGACCCAAGACTTCGTGAAGGAAATTAATGAAACATTTTTCAATTAGTTTTATTGTTGGAGGTGGTCTCACAACTTTGTTTATAATTGCTGCAATACTTTCATTTTTTTGGACCCCGTATGACGTTGAATTATTAAATATTAAAGGCAAGTTTGCTACCCCTGGCTTTGAACACTTGATGGGCACCGATCATTTTGGCCGTGATATACTGTCAATGGTCATGGTAGGTACAAGAAATGCTATTGCCGTATCGCTTATAGCAGTAGGTATAGGAGCGGCCATCGGGGTTCCTCTGGGCTTGTGGGCAGCTGCTACCTGTATGAATGGTTCTCGTATTATTGATGAACTTCTTATGCGTGGAAATGACCTTATATTTGCTTTTCCTTCACTTTTGTTGGCTATTATGATCACGGCAGTGTTTGGGCCCAGTATTATAAATGCAATCATAGCCATTGGTATTTTTAATATTCCCGTATTTGCTCGAGTTTCACGAGGTGCAGCTTTAAGTATTTGGCCAAAGGAATATATTTCTGCAGCTCGGGTAGCAGGCAAAGGTTCAACAAGAATAAGTTATGAACATATTTTACCTAATATTTTGAATTTGTTAATAGTGCAGGCAACAATTCAGTTTTCAATTGCTATAATTGCAGAGGCAAGTTTATCATATGTAGGTCTCGGTTCTCAACCGCCTGACCCAAGCCTTGGACGTATGCTAAATGAGGCTCAAACAATGATATTCTTTGCCCCGTGGCTTGCCTATTTTCCTGGAGGGGCAATAGTTGCCCTGGTACTTGGGTTTAACCTAATGGGTGATGGAATGCGTGATATATTAGACCCAAAACTTCGGCAAAGAAGTGAAACAGGAAAGGCCAGTAATGACGCTTCTTAATATAAAGAACTTTTCCCTCGCAATAAATGATAAAAATATTCTTCACAATATTAATATTAAGATTAATGCTGGACAAGTGGTAGCCATCGTAGGGGAGAGTGGTTCTGGTAAATCAATGATATCTTCTGCAATTATTAATTTATTGCCCCAAGGGGCTGAGCTTTCAGGTGAAATTTTACTTAATAACGATAACCTCTTAGATAAGACCGAACGTGAAATGTGCCTTCATCGTATAAATGATTTGGGAATGATTTTTCAAGAACCTATGACTGCATTAAACCCGTTAGAAACTATCGGTGCGCAAATTATGGAAGCCATTAAACTAACTAAACCAAAAATTGGGTCCAAGGATCTGCAAAAAGAAGCTGAGTTAATTCTTGAAGCGGTCGAGATGAAAAAAAGTCGTTTTCCATTAAATACATATCCACATAAGCTTTCTGGCGGTCAGCGTCAGCGGGTGGTTATTGCTATAGCCCTGTCACAGAAGCCCAAACTTTTAATAGCCGATGAACCAACAACTGCACTTGACGTAACTACACAAGCAAAAATTATGAAACTTCTTCTGAAATTAGTTAAAGATTACGGGATAGGAATTTTGTTAGTAAGTCATGACTTGGCGGTTGTCGCTGATGTTGCGGATCATATAGTTATTATGAAAAATGGGAAGGTCGTTGAACAGCAAAATACAATAACTTTTTTTAAATCTATGAAACATAGTTATTCAAAGCAATTATTTGCTGCTGCAAAACACAAATTATTTGAAAAAAATGTATCTGTTTGTTCTGAAATAATATTAGAAGTTCAGAGTTTAACAAAAGAATATGACCTAGGTAATAAAAAAACTCTTAAGGCAGTTAATAATGTTGGCTTTACACTTAAGCGAGGGGAAAACCTAGGTTTGGTTGGGGAAAGTGGTTGTGGAAAATCTACTATTGCTCGCTGTATACTGGGGCTTGAAAAATTTGGTAAGGGTAAAATTTGGATAGGTGGTGAGCCATTCTATGGGCAAAAGGAATTACGCCACTGTATAAATGTAGTTTTCCAAGATCCCTTTGGAAGTTTTAATCCTCGGCACACAGTGGAACGTCTAGTAGCAGAACCTTTTTATGTTTTAAAAAAATCTTTAACGAATTTTGAGAAGAGGGTCAAGGTTGCCCAAATTCTAAAATTAGTGGGGCTGAGCGATGAAGACTTAAAAAAATACCCTCACGAATTTTCAGGAGGAGAACGACAGAGAATAGCAATTGCACGTGCCTTGATAACAGAGCCCGATATAATACTTCTAGATGAGTCAACTTCTGCCCTTGATGTTATAATTAGAAACCAAATATTAGACCTTCTTAAAGACTTATCTATAAAGCTGGGAATTTCCTATTTATTTATTTCACATGACTTAACTACCGTGAAAAATATTACGAATAGAGTTATAGTTATGAAGGACGGGGCTATAATTGAAGAGGGTTTAACTGCCGAGGTTTATAAAAATCCAAAACATGAATATACAAAATCGCTAATTGAGGCGAGCCCAGATATTACAAGGGCTATTAGGAGGAAAGAGGAAAATAATAATGAAAATACCCTTTAACAGCGAACAAATTCTCATAAACGGTGAGTGGCGAAATGCTGAAAATAATAAAACCTTAGACCTTATTAATCCATCAAATGGAGAACTACTTTGTAAAATTGGCCGCGGATCATTAAATGACGTGGACTGTGCAGTTGTGGCAGCTCAGGATGCATTAAATGGAGTTTGGGGTAGTTATTCTGCAATGGAGCGAGGTAGGGTAATTACAAAAATAGGTAAAAAAATATTAGAATATGTGGATGTTCTTACAGAGCTTGAAAGCCTTGATGTTGGTAAACCTACTAAACAAGCCCGAGTAGATGCAATTGCAATGGCCAGATATATGGAATTCTATGGGGGATCTGCTGATAAGGTACATGGTCACACTATTCCTTACTTGGACGGGTATACAGTTTATACATTACGGGAACCACATGGGGTTACAGGACACATAGTTCCCTGGAACTATCCTATGCAAATTACAGGACGTTGTATTGGCGGTGCATTAGCGATGGGTAATACTTGCGTGTTAAAGCCAGCAGAGGACGCTTGTTTAACTGCCCTCATGTTTGCGCGAATTGCAGAAGAAGCTGGATTACCAAAGGGTGTTTTGAATGTTGTGACAGGCCTGGGGATTGAGGCTGGGGCTGCACTAAGCAGTCACCCAGGGATCAACCACATTAGTTTTACAGGTTCAGTGGGTATTGGAAAACTTATTCAGAAGGCTGCAGGTAATAATATTGTTCCCGTAACACTTGAGTTAGGCGGTAAGTCACCACAAATAATTTTTGATGATGCTGACTTAGATGCTGCTTTGCCATTTTTAGTTGCTGGGGGGATACAAAATGCCGGTCAAACCTGCTCGGCGGGAACTAGGATACTTATCCAGCGTGGCGTTTATGAAAACGTAATTAAAATGATGTGTAATAAAATATCTGCGCTAAAGGTGGGATCAGCTATGGATGATCTTGATCTTGGGCCACTCATATCATCAAAACAGAAGATGATTGTAGACGGGTATATTGCTCATGGTGTTGAAAGTGGTTTAACAATAGCAGCACAAGGTCAAATCAATGATGATTGTCCCTCAACAGGTTGCTATGTTGTCCCCACATTATTTAGGGATGTTCCGCCGAACCATAAACTAGCTCAGGAAGAAATTTTTGGTCCTGTTCAAGTTGCAATTCCTTTTGATACCGAAGAGGAGGCTATAAAATTAGCCAATGGGACAGAGTTTGGTCTCGTTACGGGTGTTTGGACCCGTGATGGAGGGCGACAAATGCGTATGGCTAAAGCAATTAAAGCTGGACAAGTATTCATTAATAATTATGGAGCTGGTGGTGGAGTTGAGTTGCCTTTTGGTGGTATAGGAAAATCAGGTTTTGGTCGTGAGAAGGGTTTTGAAGCTCTTTATGGCTTCTCAGTTTTAAAAACAATTGCAACTTACCATGGCTAATGTTATAAATAAGAAAGATTAGATAATATCATGAAATTAAAGAATAAAATTGCAATAGTAACTGGTGGTGCTTCTGGATTTGGTGCTGGTATTGTACGCAAATTTGTTACTGAAGGTGCGAAAGTTGTTATTGCTGATATAAACAATTTATTAGCTGGGGACTTAGCTAGAGAACTTGGTGAAGATGTTATCTCCGTCGAGGTGGACGTATCAGATAGTAGAAGTGTTAAGCACCTGGTAGAGAGGACAATATCAAAATTTGAAACTATTGATATTTTAGTTAATAATGCTGGTGTTGGTCATCAACCTCAAGCACTGGATAAACTTTCTGAAAATGATTTTGACCGTGTTTTTAACGTTAATGCCAAATCAGTCTTTTATACGGCTCAACAAGTTGTTCCTATTATGAAAACTGCTAAGAGTGGGGTAATTTTAAATGTTGCAAGTACTGGAGGAGTTAGTCCAAGACCAAATCTAACGTGGTATAATGCTTCAAAAGGTTGGATGATTACGGCTACTAAAGCCATGGCGGTAGAGTTAGCTTCATTTGGTATTCGGGTAAATGCTATAAACCCTGTTGCGGGTGAAACGCCGCTCCTAGCAACCTTCATGGGTGAGGATACTCCAGAGATACGTGAAAAATTTCTTTCTACAATCCCGATGGGCCGATTTTCCATGCCAGAGGATATGGGAAATACCGCTAGTTTTCTCTGTAGCGACGAAGCTAGTATGATTACTGGTGTAGCTTTGAATGTTGATGGCGGACGTTGTATATAGATAATCAATTGTAATTTAATATTAATCGGACATGATATGTTTAAACCAGGACCACAAAACTTAATTACTGACGTTGAGGGAATAAGCGTTGGACATGCTGAAGATCAAAAAGTAAGAACCGGGACTACCTTACTTTTTTGTCCTAGCTCCATTACAGGTGGGGTAGACGTTCGTGGGGGTGGGCCAGGACTTCGCGATGTAGAGGTTCTTGCTCCAGAAAATCTTGTTGGTCGTGCAGATGCTGTAATCTTATCTGGTGGGAGTGTGTTTGGACTTGCGGCGGGCGATGGGGTTGCAAAAGTTCTATCAAAACAAAATATTGGCCTGAAATTTACAGAAACTATGCCAGCAGTCCCTATTGTTGTTGGGGCCATATTATTTGATTTAGTTAATGGTGGAGACAAAAATTGGAATTTAAATACGCCTTATCATGATCTTGGCATCGAGGCTCTTTCAGACGCACAAGAACGAAATGGAGCTGCGTTTCCCCTTGGTAATCATGGTGCAGGCCTTGGTGCCCGTGCTGGCAATAAGGAAGGAGGGCTCGGATCAGCTTCTCTTGATCTGGGTGATGGATTAATCGTTGGAGCTTTAGTCGCTGTAAATAGTGTTGGAAGTGTTTTTATGCCTGATGGTGAGACTTATTGGGCTCAACCCTTTGCTTATGGTGATGAACTTGGCGGTCAAAAGGCAAATCCTAATCAAGACCCTGCGATGCAACCCATACCGGACGATGCTAAACTGAAGGGAATGACCCCAGGGACTAATACCACAATAGGTGTCATTGCTACCTCTGCAAAATTAACTACAGCTGAATGTAAGCGTGTTGCTATGATGGCTCACGATGGATTTGCAAGAGCTATTCGTCCCGTTCATACGCCTTCTGATGGGGATACTATATTTTGTATTTCAGGCGGCACTAAAGAAATCCCTAGTGGTCCAACAAGAGCTAGTTGGCTAAGTGAAATTGGCTCAGCTGCAGCTGATACTATGACAAGGGCAATTGCACGTGGAGTTTATGAAGCGCAGAATTAAGTGACAATTTGATTATAAAATGAATAATTAGTGGCCTCAGGATTCATCAAAAAATTATTCTTGTTTATGGCTTATTTTTATAAAAAAATGGCCCCCAATAACTTGGAGGCCAAATTCTTTTATTCAAAATCAAATAGCATCAATTGCCATCTTCATGGCGTCTAGGGCACCGCGTAATTTATAATTAGTAGTGGCGAGGTTCATACGCATGTAACCCTCTCCACCTAGGCCATAGTTTTCGCCTGGGTTTAAATTTACGCCAGCCTTTTCTATAAAGAAATTTTTAAGCATATCGCCAACACGAGCACCATCATCAGGCTTTCCTAGCTTTTTAGCAACTGAAGAGCAATCTAGAAAAGCAAGATAAGTACCCTCATGTTTACGGTATTTAACATCTTTCATACTTTCGTTACAAAAGTCCTCTAGAATATGGCAGTTACCATCTATGTACGATTGCGTATCATCCATATAGCTAGCACCGTGCAGATAGGCGGCATTACACGCTATCATTCCGAGGGCATTAAGCGATCCACGTTGATGTCCACTCTTCTTAAGATTATCAATCATTTCCATGTTATCTGAGAAGAGGTAGGCAACATGGTGAGCTGCTAGATTAAAGGATTTACTGGTTGATTTCAGCGTATAGCTTGACATGGCGTACTTCTCACCCAGGGTTGCATACGGAGTATATGTGGCACCCTTATTAACAAAATCACAATGTATTTCATCAGCTACAACCAGCACCCCTTTTTCAATACATAAGTCACCCATGGCTCTCATTTCAGTTGGGCTCCAGCAATTTCCAGTAGGATTTGCAGGATTGCAGAAAAGAATTATTTTAATATCATCCTTATCTATTTGCTTTGCCATAAGGTCTAGGTCCATTTCCCAGCGTCCATCAATAAGCCTGAGAGGGTTTTCAACAGAAGAAAATTGAGCATTACGAACAGTCCCAAAGAAACCTGAATATCCTGGGGTTTGAACGAGAACAGGTCCGCCACTAGTATTGTGGAGTTTAAGAATGGATAGGCAGCCATCAAGAACGCCGTGCGAATTTAAAATACTACCGGGCTTTATATCTTGATTATATCGTTTTTTATTCCACGCTATAATATTTTCATAAAAATATGAAGGTGGACCTTGATATCCCCAATTCTGATGCCCCATTCGTTTCATTAGAGCCTCAGTTATATGAGGAAGGGTTCTAAAATCCATATCAGCAACCCCCATAGGAAAGGGTACATCGTGTGGTCTTGCATTTCTTCTGATACTATCCCACTTGTAGTCACCAGAGCCTATCCTGTTAAATTCTTCATCTAGATCATAAGACATGGACATTGAAATATAACCCATTCCCTTGGCATTAACAGCAGATGGGATCGCTAGCCCGCCTCCGATTGCACTACCGATGAGTGCCGTTGCACTTGCACCTTTCATGAAAAAACGACGATTTAAATTTTTAGTATTTGACATTGTATTTTCCTTTTTAAAACATTACTAAATATAGATTGCATGAGTATATGCTATCTGTCAACGCTATGAATTCAAAAAAAAGGCCTCGCCAAATGGCAAAATCATTCTTTTGTTATAGCTAATTATATTGACTTTATTGCAAACTCAATATTTTCCATTGCTTTGGTCAATGTTGTTCGGTTTGTGGCCAAGTTCATACGCATAAAACCATCACCGCCTTTACCATAATTTTCACCCGGATTTATGTCGATTCTAGCGTTATCCAACATCCATTTTTTAAGATAGGATCCGCCGGTATATGTTTTAATACTTGTCACTCCAAAAAAGTCGGTGGCTGTGACGTTATTAGCATTATTATAAATATTAAGTTCAGACGCCTTTGTTTCGACATCTAACTTTTCAGAAAGTTCTCTGCAGTCAAGCCAAGCAAGATAAGTACCTTCTTGAACTTGGTACTTAATAATTGGAATACGGTCCGCACAAAATTTTTCAACATATTTTGCATTTTCTGTAAGATACAAGTTTTGTTCATCAATATAGTCATCTCCGTGCTTTAGAGCTTCGTTTGATGCAATCATACCCATTATATTAAGGAGTAGGCGTTGATGTCCTCCTTTTAAAACTTTATCAATATAAGATCGATTATGAGAAAACATATAGCCTGTTCTGTGTGAGGCTAAATTAAATGACTTACTGGTTGATTTATATGAAATGCTATTTTGAGCATATTCGTCACCGAGGGAAGCGTAGGCTACATATTGATTGCCATTTGTGACAAAGTCGCAATGAATTTCATCAGCAATTACAAGACAATCATGGGCGTTGCAAATATCACCCATTCTGCGCAGTTCGGCTGCCGTCCAACAATTTCCAGTAGGATTTTGTGGATTACAGAGGATATATAATTTAATACCTGAAGCAATTTGCAATTCAAAATCATCCCAGTCCACTGCATACCGACCAGTATCATTTCTGATCATTTCACTCTCTGCTTCATGCATATTGGCTTGATGGATAGTACTAAAAAAACTCGAATAATTGGGAGTAAGAAGAAGTACACGATCACCATCCTTACCAAAAGCTTTTAGTGTAGAGAGAACTCCGTCCAGAACGCCCACGGAATTTAATATATTTCCCTTAGGTACATCTGCATCATACCTTCTTTTGTTCCAAGCAACAATATTTGCAGAGTAATCTAGGGGCGGCAATTCATACCCCCAATTTTCTGTTTCGAGACGTTTTTTTAGTGCTGAAGTCACTTGGGGTAATGTTCGAAAGTCCATATCAGCAATACCCATCCCTACATCAAGCTGGTTATCTGGATTAAACATTTTGATCATGTCAAATTTAATGCTGTTTGTACCAACACGGTTATAACCAGCATCAAAGTTTACTTTTTCATAAGAAGTTATTTCCTCATCAGTTGCCTGCTTTGGCTCGGAGCCAGTTTGTTCAGCACACCCTGTTAGGGTTGCAGTTCCGACTAGAGCAGCAACACCAGTTCCTTTAATAAAAAAACGACGATTAATATCTGTATTGGATTTCATCTTTTATTTCCCTGATTAATTTTGTCCATTTAATTCGTATCATAGTGGTATGAAAAGTGTCAACTTCTCGATTGTTGAAAAAATTTATTAATATAATAAAATATTTTTCTATGAAGCATGAGAAGGTGGTTATATATAGGTGTTATAAAAATTTATATGATTTTAGGTCTATTTCAGAATGCATAACAGTAAAGTCAATCATAGTTCTGCTGAGAATAACAAGACTACTGCCAGTAGTTTAGGTAAATCAATTCGCGGAAACAAAAAACGGAAAAGAAAAAAGAACCGAAGTAACGTTTATGGTGTTGTTGATCTAGGTACCAATAACTGTCGGTTGTTGATTGCCATTGCAAAGGGCAACGGTTTTAAGGTTATAGATAGTTTCTCGCGCATTGTGCGCCTTGGTGAAGGTTTTCAAGAACAAAAAAAGATTTCTGATGAAGCTACGGAACGTACAATATTATCCCTAAAAATTTGTATGGACAAAATGAAACGCAAAGGTGTCACCCGGATGTGGAATGTGGCCACACAGGCGTGTCGTGAAGCAGAAAATAGTAATGACTTTGTTAAAATTATTGAAGACAATACAAAAATTAAACTAGATATTATTGATCCAAGAGAAGAAGCTCGCCTCGCAGTTCTTAGTTGTAAGGAACTTCTTGATACGAAATATAATAAAGGAATTATCTTTGATATTGGGGGTGGCAGCACGGAAGTTATTTGGGTGGAGTTTTGTGAGAAAAAAATTCCTAAAATAATTGATTGGATATCTATACCACTAGGTGTGGTTAACCTCTCCGAAGAATATGGTACTAAAAAAGCGTTAACTGACAAAAAATATCTAGAAATAAAAAATCGTGTTAAAGAGTATCTAGTTCCTTTTGAGAAGAAAAATCTTATTAACGTTTCCATAGTTGATAATAACGTTCAACTTATGGGAACCTCTGGTACAGTTACAACCCTAACAAGTATGCTTCTTAAACAAACTTTCTACGATCGTTCAAAGGTAGATGGAGCTTGGATGAAATCCAATCATTTAGTTAACTTGTGTAAAGACTTATCAATTATGGATTATGCTGAGCGGCTTAACCTAAATACACTTTCTAATGATAGGGCTGACCTGGTAGTGTCAGGGTGTGCAATTTTTGAGGCGCTTGCCGATATTTGGCCTATCCAAGATGTGCGGGTTGCAGATCGAGGCATTAGGGAAGGGATGTTACACCATTTGATAGATAAACAGCGTCGTAAAAATAAAGCAAACCGTCGTAATAAATCTGGAAAACGTAAAGGCCTGAATAAGAATAAAAATTTAATTATTAATACTCAGCAGATTAACGATGATTAAAAAGCCAAAGCTTAGTAAAACTGGTAAAGAGCGAAAACTTGATCCTCGTGGAATTGTTCGAGGTGGAAAAACTCACGTTAAAACAGCTCGCTACAGAAAGTCTTCCTCAACCCGTTGGCTTCAGAGGCAACTTAATGATCCATACGTAGCTGCAGCTAAACGTGATGGATACAGAAGTCGGGCTGCATACAAAATTATTGAATTAGATGAGAAATTTAATTTTCTCCATGGGGCTAAGGCCGTTGTTGATCTTGGAGCAGCTCCTGGTGGCTGGTCCCAAGTTGCCGCCAAGGAATGTGCAGGTAATGTGTCAATTATTGGTATTGATTTACTTGAGGTTGCCCCCGTGGCCGGTGCAACAATGCTCAAAATGGATTTTTCAACTCCAGAAGCTGAAGAGGCCCTCTTAAAATTAATTGATGGCCCAATTGATTTAGTAATGTCAGACATGGCTGCATCTACAACCGGTCATCAAAATACAGACTATATTCGTACATTAGGCTTAATGGAACTTGCTTTTGATTTTGCAATAAAAGTTCTTGGGACGGATGGCACATTTATAGCCAAAGTTTTTGCTGGAGGTACAGATGCAAATATTCTTGCTAACCTTAAAAGCAATTTTACGTCTGTACGCCATTTTAAACCCCCAGCAAGCAGATCTGAAAGTAAAGAAACTTATTTAGTAGCTCAGGGTTTTAAGGGCTAGTTATTACATTTAACGTAATTATTTGTAAATTAGATTAGACAATAGTAACAAAGTTAATATTTAATAGTAGGACTAGTTAATTCTAATTATACAATTTTTCTCTTTGGAGATTTTATGGAACTAACAATCGATCATTTATTAGAAAACGGTATTACGGCACATACAGAAGGAAACCTTCAAGAAGCGGAGCGTTTTTATAGAGCTATTTTAAAAATTCACCCCAATAACTCAGATGCAAATCATAACTTAGGGGTTTTAGCTGTTTATTTAAATCAAACAAATGCTGCCCTACCTTTATTTTTGAAAGCCCTTGAGCATAACTATACTGTAAAACAATTTTGGATTAGTTACATAGCTGCACTTATTAAAACAAATCAACTCGAAACTGTTAAAACAGTAATTATTAAGGCAAGGTCTTTTGGTTTTAGATTAAAAAATATTCATAAAAAAAATGTTAACCTCACTATCTTATTTGAGGGACATACTAAAGTGAAATTAGTTCCATTGCGGCTTCCTCCCAAGAAAAAAATTGATGGTATGTTAGCATGTCATCAAAATGGGGAGTATGAAGCAGCAAAAAACTTAGCCTTGTTGATAACTAAAACATTTCCAAATCATCAATTGAGCTGGAAGTTGCTTGGAGTGATTTACCAACAAAGTGGAAAGCTAAATAAAGCATTAATTGTTAATAAAAAATCTTTGGACCTTAATCCCAAAGACGCTGAAGCTCATAATAATTTTGCATCTACATTAACGGATCTGGGTAAAATAACTGAGGCTGAAAATTCTTACAGACAGGCCATAGCTTTAAAAGCAGATTATGTTGAGGCACACTACAGTTTAGGTCTGTTATTATTTGAACACAAGCATTATGAAAAAGCGATTGAACACTTTTCGTTCAGTGATCTTGGTAAAAGTAAACTTTACCTACTAAGATGTTTTTATTATCTTGATAAAAGATCCCTTTTTTATGATCAATTAGATGACTTTATAAAAGATGGTGTTGTTAATCCCGAGCTTGGCTCCCTTGGTTGCCGTTCGGCTCTTAGATATGGGGCAGATAAGCTAAATTTATTTTGTAAAGACCCATTAAATTATGTAATGAAGACTGAACTGGGGACTTTATATGACTTTGATGAAATTTTTATAAAGACGGCTACCACTATTTTAAATCAAAAAGTAATTCCCAATAGAAGGCAAAGTCTTTTAACGAATGGTTATCAAACTTCAGGCAATTTATTTGAGCTAGAACCATTATTAACAAAAGAAATACAAAAAATTATACGTTTGGAAGTTGATAAATACAAAGCTAACTTCGAAAAAAGTAATGAGGGATTATTAACTAATTGGCCAACTAACTATAGTCTTTATGGTTGGCTTATTAGTATGAAAAGTGGTGGAGAATTAAAACCCCATATGCATGAAACTGGCTGGATTAGCGGAAGTATATATATAAACGTCCCAAAAAAACCCAATATTGACAGTGGAAACCTTGTTGTTTGCATAGAAGAAGATACCTTATCCCCTAACAACATTTATCAACGAAAAAATATTGGAGTTGTTACAGGTAGTTTATGTCTTTTTCCGGCCTCTTTGCTTCACTATACGATACCATTTGAATCTCAAGAAGAAAGGATTGTGTTAGCTTTTGATGTTGTTCATAATAAATTGTAGAGTATTATGTAATAATTTTTTAAAGTGAATTTTAAGCTAATTTGCCCATAATTTAAGTTTTTACTCAATATGCGGTAAGGTTAACCTTTGTTAAAATTAATTATGTACCTATAAGAATTATTTTTTTCAAATTTATACATAGCCATTTAATTCTTTTTAATGTTACAAATATCATCAAACTGCAACTTCACTGTACTGGCTATCCATCGATGGAAATTGAACAAACCTTGCTTCCAAGAAATAATCATAATCTTTCTGGTCATGATGCCGCGGAGTTAATATTTTTAAATGCTTTTAATTTGGATAAAGTACACCACGCCTGGATGATTACCGGACCAAAAGGTATAGGAAAAGCTACTCTTGCTTATAAAATGGCTAGATTTCTTTTAAATAATTTGCCTACTGACACGGTAACTCCAGGATTATTTGGTGATGTTCTAGAAAAAAGGGTAATTACAAGCCTTGACACAGATCTTGAAACCCAACCTAATTATTTAATATCTGCGGGCAGCAATCCGGATTTAATGGTGGTTGAAAGATCTGAAGATCCCAAAACTGGAAAGATGCGCAATAACATCCTTATTGAAGATATCCGTAAAGTTAATAGATTTTTTCATAAAACCTCAACTGCAGGTGGGTGGAGGGTTGCAATTGTGGATACTGCTGATGAAATGAACAGGAATGCTTCAAATGCTATTCTAAAAACACTCGAGGAGCCCCCACAAAACTCAATTTTAATTATACTTGCTAACGCACCTGGAAAATTATTACCAACAATTAAATCACGCTGTAGAATGTTACCTTTAAAACCACTAAAGTCTGATGCTGTAAAAAGTATACTTCAATCTTTTTTTGCCACTTATGAAGATAATGTAATTGATGGTTACGTAGCATTATCCAATGGTAGCCCGGGTTATGCAATTTCATTAATTGAACATGAGGGGCTCAAACTTTATAAAGAAATGCTAAGTTTACTCGCTACGATGCCTAATATTAATGTTCCACTTATGCATGAATTTGCAGGATCTATTACGACAAAAAAATCTGGAGACATGTTTTTACTATTTTCAGAAATTCTTAGTCATTTTATTAGCCGTATGGTCCGGCACGTTAGTTATAAGGGAACAGTCCATACGCATAATATTAAGGAATCTTTAGAAAGTGAGTTTGAGTTAATGGAAAAATTAGGAGCCATAATACCACTTGATCAGTGGGCGGAGCTGTGGGAAAAGATATCTTTAAGAATGAAAGAAGCTGATGCACTTAATATGGATAGAAAACAAACGGTAATAAACATTTTGATACTTATTAATTCAGCACTGAAAATTAAATAAAAAATTGAAAGAACAAGTGAATGTCGGCTAAGCTATCTTATTATATTACTACTCCTATATATTACGTAAATGATATTCCACATATTGGTCACGCCTATACGACCCTTGCGTGTGATGTTCTCGCACGTTTCAAACGCCTCGATGGGTTTGAGGTATTGTTTTTAACTGGAACAGATGAACACGGGCAGAAAGTTGAAAAATCAGCTGCTGCAGCCGGAAAAACACCAATTGAGTTCTGTGATATAGTTAGTCAACGCTTTCGAGACCTTGCTGAAGTTATGAAATTTTCTAATGATGACTTTATTCGTACAACAGAAGATCGGCATAAAAAGGCTTGTCAGGTACTGTGGAACAAACTTTTGGATAATGGGCACATTTATCTTGATAAATACGCTGGATGGTATTCCGTACGTGATGAGGCATTCTTTGGTGAAAATGAGCTTGTTTTGGATAAAGAAAATATAAAAATAGCCCCTACCGGTGCGCCCGTTGAATGGGTTGAAGAAGAGAGTTATTTTTTTAAACTTAGTGATTTTGAAGATAAACTTCTTTCTTTTTATGAAAAATTACCTGCTACCGTACTTCCTAGCACGAGAAAGAATGAAGTGAAGAGCTTTGTTGAGGGTGGACTACGAGATTTATCAATTTCAAGAACCAGTTTTAATTGGGGCGTCCCTGTGCCTGATAATGATAAACATATTATGTATGTTTGGATTGATGCACTAACTAACTACCTGACAGCCGCTGGTTACCCTGATGTTGATAGTAAAAAATTTAAAACTTTCTGGCCAGCTGATATCCATATGGTAGGTAAGGATATATTGCGCTTTCACGCTGTTTACTGGCCGGCATTCTTAATGGGGGCTGGCCTAGAGCCTTCTAATCGTATTTTTGCCCATGGGTGGTGGACAAATGATGGTCAAAAAATTTCAAAATCACTTGGCAACGTAATAGATCCCTTTGATCTTGTGCATGAGTTTGGGTTAGATCAAGTACGGTATTTTCTAATGAGAGAAGTCTCATTTGGAAAAGATGGTGATTTTAATCGCCAATCAATGATAAATCGTATTAATAGTGACCTTGCTAATGATTTAGGCAACCTAGCACAACGCTCACTTAGTATGATTGATAAAAATTGTGAGGGTGCTATGCCAAGTCCTGATGATTTATCACTCGACGATAAAGCAATACTGGCTATGGTTGATGGCTTGCTTCCCATTGTGCGAGACTATATTGACAAGCAGGCCATTAATAAATATCTTGAAGAAATCTGGAAAGTTGTATCCGCTGCAAATGTTTATTTTACGGGTCAAGAACCTTGGTCCCTAAAGAAGACAGACCCTCCTCGGATGGCTACAGTTCTTTATGTCACTGCAGAAATTATTCGTCAAATTTCTATTTTATCTCAACCAATCATGCCAGATAGCTCTGCTAAGTTATTAAATATTCTTAATATTCCAAAAAACGAACGTGGTTTTGAATACTTGGGAGGATTGCATAGGATTGCCAGTCAAAATTTCATAGAAAAACCCGTAGGCGTTTTTCCAAGGTTTATTGAAACATGACTTTTATTGTTGATAGCCATTGTCATTTAAACTACGGCGATTTAGCAAACGATTTAGACGGCGTACTAAACCGCGCTACTGAAGCTGGCGTTGGAACCATGTTAGCTATTAATGCCAGGCTTTCTGAATTTGATGATGTGCTAAGGATTGCTCAATCTGATGATAAAATTTGGTGCACTGTGGGTAGTCACCCACATGACGCTTTAGATGAGTGGGGCATTTCTGCTGATCAATTAATTAAATTAGCAACACATAAAAAGGTAGTTGGTATTGGTGAAACTGGTTTAGATTATTTTTACGAACATTCGCCGCGTGATAAGCAAAAGGATAATTTCATTGCACACATAGAAGCAAGTCGCGAAACTGGTTTACCATTGATCGTGCATGCTCGAGATGCTGACGATGATTGTGCAAAAATAATGGAAGATGAAATGGCAAAGGGTGCATATCCAGCTGTAATACATTGCTTTACAGCATCCGAAGAGTTTGCCAAGCGGAGCCTAGACATTGGTTGCTATATATCACTTTCAGGCATCGTTACTTTTAAGTCTGCTAAAGTACTTCAAGAAACTATAAAAATCATTCCACTTGAAAAGATGTTAATCGAAACCGATGCACCATTTTTATCTCCTGTACCAATGAGAGGTAAACCAAATGAACCCTCTTACGTAAAGCATACTGCAGAATTTCTTGCTCAGCATTTTGGACTTAGTTACCTAGATTTTGCTAAATTAACGACAGACAATTTTTTTGATCTTTTTAGTAAAACAGAAAGACCAGAAAAAACATGAAAATTACTATCTTAGGATGTGGCACATCACAAGGGGTTCCCAGAATTGGTGGTAAGCTAAATAATGGTTGGGGAAATTGCGATCCCAATGATCTTAAAAATCGCCGTAGCCGGGTATCTATAATGCTAGAGAAAGATGGTACAAGGCTAGTTATTGATACTGGACCTGATTTTCGTGAGCAAGCCATTTCTTCTGGCTTCTCAGAACTAGATGGCGTTCTTTACACTCATGACCATGCGGACCATACCCATGGTATAGACGATCTTCGCGCTATCGCACAAAACATGAAGTCTGAAGTGCAAATTTACTCTAATAAACACACCTTACGAGTTCTAAAAGAGAGGTTTGGGTATATTTTCAAAAACAAACCGGGATACAATGCAATTTGTAACTCTAATGTAATTGGACTTGTGCCATTTGGAATTGGAAATTTTAAGGATATTCAAGCTATCGAATTAATTCACGGTAATATTTTTTCTTACGGTTTTCGATTTGATAATATTTGTTACTGCACTGACTTTAACGAAATACCAAAAAAGTCCTATCAGCATTTGTATAATTTAGACCTTTGGATAGTAGACTGTCTTCGCGAAGATCCACACCCCACCCATTCACACCTTGAGCAAACACTAAACTATATTGATGAATTTAAGCCTAAAAGAGCTATTCTTACACATATGACAGCTGAACTAAATTACGAAACATTAAAAAAGCAGTTGCCAAAAGGTGTTGAACCCGCTTATGACGGCATGATATTAAATTATTCGAGTTAAGTTTTATGGACAACGTTAAACGCAATATCTTTTTATTATCCATGGCACAATTTATTCTTCTTGCGTCTGTGGTCACGGTGATTACTTACTCATCTTTAGTCGCAAAAATTATGACTGGAAGCACCGCCCTTGCAACAATCCCTTCTGCAACTGCATTTATAGCAACGGCTATATTTGCATTCCCTGCATCTATTTTTATGAAAAAATTTGGTCGCAAAAAAGGTTTTTTCACTGGAGCTTCTTTTGCTTTTATTGCTGGTTTATGTGCGGTCCTATCTATCTATTTAAATAACTATTATTTATTGTGTTTTGCGACATTTTGTCATGGTATTTATCAGTCGTTTGCCAACTATTATCGTTTTACTGCCTTGGAAGTATCTCCCCCTAAGTATCATAAACAAGCTGTATCCTACGTAATATTAGGAGGAGTTTTTGCTGGGTTAAGTGCCCCTTCATTGGCATTTTTATTTGAAAGTAATTTTTTTATACCGCTACAATATGCTGGAACCTATTGCCTTATCATGGCCCTAAGTGTGGTAGCATTTTTTCTTATTTCTCAAATTAAACTACCACCCAAAAAACAAGGTTTAATGACCGACGTTCAATTAAAAAACCCTAAATTGTTAGATGTAATTAAGCGTCCGGCGTTTGTTTGTGCGTCGTTGAGCTCCGCTTGTGCTTATATTTCTATGTCTTTTATTATGACTGCAACTCCCCTTGAGGTAGTTGAAGTATGTGGTTTTCTAGTAGCCGATGCTGCAGGAATTATTCAGTGGCATTCTGTATCAATGTTTGCCCCGGCAATTATTACGGGAACCCTTATTGCAAGGTTTGGATCTGTGAAAATGATTACAATAGGGATGATTTTCATTTTGGGCTCAACAATTACAGCAAAATCAGGCATAACTTTATATAATTTCTATGTTGCCCTAATATTAATAGGGGTTGGCTGGAATTTTATGTTCACCGCTGGCACTACACTCTTGCAACAAGCTTACAATGAAGAGGAAAAAGCTTTTGTTCAGGGTTTAAATGACTTGATAGTTTTTGGTTTGGCTGCGATTGCAACTCTAGCTTCAGGCTTTATGCTATCAAGCGTAGGTTGGAATATGATGAATAATATGGTTGTAGGTGTTTTAATCGCATTGGTATTTGTCATATTATGGTTCATTCGTATTAAAAAAAACGCTACTAGAATTACTATTTAAATTAACTGCATAGGGTAGATAAATTGGTTCATGCGTTATTAAACATTCTTGTTACTTTTACTTTCCACTTTTTGTGGTGCTTAGGTTTAAAAAGTGAGAATATGAAGTGTTAAAGCCTCTTGAAGTATTGATTAGTGTTGATACGTCATTTTCTTTGGGGGAGGGATCTAAAAAACATCTAAAATATAGCCCCATCGGTGAGCGTTCCATACTCTGTGATGGAAATGGACTTGGGTTTATGCTTGATGCGCTTGATAGGTTTCATATTAATGCTAGTTTTTTTATTGAAACTGCAAATGAGTCATACTTTGGTGCAGAGCCAATGGGCAAAATTGTCAAGAAAATTTTACTTTCAGGACAAGATACCCAACTTATGGTCAATCCCAGTTGGTGTTACTTTGATAAAAGTGCCAAGTATTCCATAAATGATAGCTGTGCTGGTCGTGAATATATAGAACTAAGAACAATACTTGAAAAATCATTAAAAACTTTTAAAAAATGGTGCAATAAAAAACCTCTAGTTATCAGGGCCGCAAATGGTCAGGTTGATCAGCTATTCTACAAAGTAATTTATGATCTTGGTATTCATATGAGCTCAAGTATTGGACTTGAAATGAATATTCCTCATGGTAAAGAAATGTTGTTATATAGTGGACGCTCTAGAATTGCTGATATTATGGAGGTCCCGTTATTTACATATCAGGACAAAGATATAATGGGAGGCTATCCATCCAAAACTTGGCAAATAGCGACATCCTCCTGGAAAGAAATGGTATATATTTTAAAAAAAGCCCGAAAAATGGAAGTTGAGAGTATCGTACTTTTAACTAAACCTTCCGATTATATAAAGAAAAAATCACCGGATTATTCCGAAATTACTCAAAACAGGATAAACCAAGAACGCTTACTAAAATTATGTAGTTTTATTAATGAATATGATCAAGATTTTGTAAGTGTTGATTTTTCAACGACAGCCGAGGGCTGGAACAAAAGCGAGTCCAATAATATTAAAAGATTTAAGGTTCCTACTCGTTTTCGTAATGGTCGAAAAATTGAAAACTTAATCAACAAGATGTTCTGGAATTTTTAATAATCTAAAAAAATTTATTTTGGTTTAAGTTGGTTTATAGGGTTCAAACTTATCAATTAAACCCTCCCTAATTTAAATGTAAAATAATTAATCTTATTAATGAATATTTTTATCGAAAATCATTGCAAAATGTAGATAATATATGTAAATAAGTGTCGCATACTATGCGATGAGTTACGGCGTTAAGATTAGTTTTTATTTTATGTTCCAAATAGATGGAATTTCGTGCTTGTTAATTAATTAAAAAGAACCGCTTACGAGGCTTACGAATGACTACAAATAATGACGTTGCTGAAGAAAGACGTAATTTTCTTTATATAGCTACCGGAGCCGCCGGAGTAATTGCTGCTGGTGCTGCTGTTTGGCCTCTAATAAATCAAATGAACCCATCAAAAGATGTTTTAGCACTTTCCTCTATTGAGGTTAACTTAACTAATATTCCTGAGGGACAAAGTGCAGTATTTCTTTGGCGGGGTAATCCCATTTTCGTTCGCCATCGGACTGCTTCAGAAATTGCAGAAGCTCAGGCTGCCGATAATGCAGATGACCTAATTGACCCTGAAGTGGATGCTGATCGTGTTCAACGGCCTGAATGGCTTGTAATGAGTGGTGTTTGTACCCACCTTGGGTGTGTACCCCTTGACCAGCAAGGTGATTTTGGTGGCTGGTTTTGTCCATGCCACGGGTCACATTACGATATCTCTGGGCGTATACGTAAAGGCCCGGCTCCGCTTAACTTACCGATTGTCGAATATGTTTTCTTAGACAACACAACAATTCGGATAGGATAGAAAATAAAATGTCTTCAGATAAAAAATACGTACCGTCCAGCCCAACAGCTAAATGGGTAGAAGATCGGCTACCCCTGATGGGTTTGATATATAGTTCACTTGGTTCCGGATTTAGTGCACCTCGTAATCTTAACTACATGTGGAATTTCGGTGTTCTGGCTGGTTTTATGCTTGTAGTACAAATTGTAACTGGCATAGTTTTGGCGATGCACTATATTCCCCATATTGATTTTGCTTTTGATAGTGTGCAGCACATAAGACGGGATGTTAACTACGGCTGGTTGCTTCAAGCCATTCACGCAAATGGTGCATCAATGTTTTTCATGGTTGTTTATGTTCACATATTAAGGGGCTTTTATTTTGGATCCTACAAGTCACCGCGAGAGATTCTTTGGTTTTTAGGAATTATTATTTATCTAATAATGATGGCAACAGGCTTTATGGGTTATGTTCTTCCGTGGGGTCAAATGAGTTTTTGGGGTGCAAAAGTTATTACTAATTTATTTAGTGCTTTTGACTTTATTCCATTCATTGGTGATGGCATAGTAGAGTGGCTTTGGGGTGGGTTTGCTGTTGGCCAACCGACGTTGAACCGTTTCTACTCACTTCATTATCTCTTACCATTTGTGCTTGTTGGTGTTGTAATTCTGCACATATGGGCGCTTCATATTCCAGGATCAACTAACCCGCTTGGTATCGATGCTGACGGCCCCTACGATAAAATACCTTTTCACCCTTACTACACTGCTAAAGATGCCTTTGGTCTTGGAGTGTTTGTAATTTTCTTTTCAATCTTTGTTTTTTATATGCCAGATTTTCTTGGGCACCCAGATAACTATATAAAGGCTGATCCGCTCGTAACGCCAGCTCATATTGTTCCCGAATGGTATTACCTTCCATTCTATGCAATCCTGCGCGCCATCCCTGATAAACTTCTTGGTGTTGTAGCAATGTTTTCGTCTATTTTGATACTATTTGCGATGCCATGGCTTGATGGAGCACGAGTTAGGTCCATGAGATTCCGTCCTCTTTCACAGTTTTTCTTCTGGATTTTTGTAGTGAATACTTTATTCTTGGGTTACCTTGGCCAACTATCTCCTGACGATATACTAGGTTTCGGCTGGACTGCACTCACTTACGCACAGATTTCAACATTTTTGTACTTTGCACATTTCCTTTTGGTTATGCCGTTGGTTAGTAGAATGGAAACAACTAAACCAGTTCCAATCAGTATTGCTGCTGCGGTACTAGATGCAAATAAGAAGGGCTAACGATAATGATTAATAATATCGCAATTAAAGGCCTTTTGGCTTCAACGTTAACAGTATTGTTGTTTATCAGTAACGCAAATGCTGCAGGTGAAGCTAAGCACCCTGAGCGCAACACTTACTCTTCTGCAGGTGTTCTTGGTAAATTTGATATTCCATCGATACAGCGCGGATTACAAGTTTATGTGGAAGTTTGTGCAGCCTGCCATTCTATGGACCTCGTGGCTTTTAGGGCCTTGGAAGAAATAGGCTATAATGAAGACGAGGTTAAAGCAATAGCTGCAGAATATGAATATGAAGACCTTCTTGACGATGATGGTGAACTTATGTTTCGTTCTGGTATTCCGGCTGATTACTTTCCTTCACCTTTTATAAACGATAAACAAGCGCGCTCAGCTAACGGTGGTGCTTTGCCGCCAGACTTCTCCACTCTTGTTAAAGCCAGAGAACATCTTTCATTTTTACCGTGGGCAAGCACTTACGGAGAGGATTACGTCGTTGCGCTTATGACAGGATATCATGAAGAGGTACCTTCAACTGCACCTGAAGGATTTGAACTAGCTAGCGGCCTTTATTATAATGACTATTATGAAGGTAATGCGATTGCTATGGCACCTCCTTTATTTGATGATATGGTTGAATATGCTGACGGTACACCAGCTACCATGCATCAAATGGGATATGATGTAGCTAACTTTATGTCATGGGCATCAGACCCAACTATGCAAGAACGAAAAGAAATGGGTCTTGTAGTGATGTTATATATGATAGTTTTTGTAACTCTTCTTTATTTCACAAATAAACGTATTTGGAGAAAAATTAAAAAAGGTGAGGATATTGATCCTACTAAACTTTAATTATTGTTTTTAAGTTATATATAGTTTTTAATATAAGGGCTGCCTAGTTAGGCGGCCCTTATTTAATTTATTGCATACTAATAAATAGTTTAGAAGCTAAACTAGTAAAAGGTCTCTGATATCTGAGTTGTATAATCAACTTGTTATGGAGTTAAAACTTTGGAGTTCTGATGAAAAAAACTTTAGGTATTATAGGAGGCAGTGGTATTTATGAAATTAGTGAAATTGAACACGGCCAATGGATTAATATAGAAAGCCCCTTTGGTTTGCCCTCGGACGAACTATTTATTGGTGAAGTAGATGGTTTGAAAGTAGTATTTTTACCTCGGCATGCTAGAGACCATTCAATTAGTCCTTCTAGTATTAATTATCGAGCTAATATAGACGCGTTAAAAAGGGTTGGTGTTACCGATATAATAAGTATAGGGGCATGTGGAAGTTTAAGGAATGATATAGAACCTGGTGACTTTGTATTAGTTGACCAGTTTATTGATAGGACTGTTTCCCGTAAAAAAACCTTCTTTGACGATGGGGCTGTTGCACACGTTTCAATTGCAAAACCAACATGCTCAAATTTAGGCGAAATAGTTTTAAAAGCAAGTCAAGATGTTGATGTAAAATTTCACAATGGTGGAATCTATCTAGCTATGGAAGGTCCACAATTCTCAACCCTAGCGGAATCTAACATCTACAGATCCTGGAGTTGCGATGTAATTGGCATGACTAGCATGCCTGAGGCCAAGCTAGCTAGGGAAGCTGAAATTTGTTATGTTACTGTTTCAATGGTAACTGATTTTGATAGTTGGCACCCTGAGCACGGTGAGGTGGATGTTAAAAAAATAATAAAAGTTCTTGGCGAAAACTCTTTAAATGGATTTAATCTAATTAAGAATATAATACCTCTTTTAAAAAACTCATTAGACCGACATCCGTGTATCCAGGGTTGTGATAGAGCCCTTGAAAACGCTTTAGTCACTAGAGGGGACCTCTCTATTTCCACGAAAGAAAAACTATCCGCAGTAGCGGCTAGAATATTAACTAAATGAGCTGGGTTAAAAATTATATAAGAACAATTCCAGACTTTCCAAAATCTGGTATTTTATACAGAGATATAACTACTCTTTTTGAAAACGAAATTGCTTTCTCAAAACTGATTGATACTTTTGTTTCTAGATATAGTGATAAAGGAATTAATAAAGTCGCCTGTATCGAGGCCCGAGGTTTTATTCACGGAGGAGCCTTAGCATACAGGCTTGGGGCCGGGTTTGTAACCCTAAGGAAGCCCGGCAAACTTCCCTTTCTAAAGGATACCGAAAGTTATGAACTTGAGTATGGTTCGAGTTCCCTAGAATTGCATATAGGGTCTATAAACAAAGGTGACAATGTCCTTATTGTTGATGACTTGATAGCAACGGGGGGGGACGGCCATAGCTGCTTATAACCTAATTCACAGAGCTGGGGGAAGTCCGAGTGAGAGTTGTTTTATAATAGACCTTGCAGAGCTTGGTGGTTCAAAATTATTAGAGGGTAGGGGGTGTAATGTATATGCACTTGCAAAATATTAACTTTTGAATTTTAATTTGCAAACCGAAAATGTAATATATCTCCGTCAGCAA
This sequence comes from Emcibacteraceae bacterium, assembly GCA_905612225.1. Classification (GTDB taxonomy): domain Bacteria; phylum Pseudomonadota; class Alphaproteobacteria; order Sphingomonadales; family Emcibacteraceae; genus Pseudemcibacter. The sequence continues at coordinate 96,232 of CAJQRG010000016.1, forward strand.
CTACATACTCTTTACCTTCAAGCCGCATTTTACCCACGTCCTTCACTCCTGCCTCACCATTAAACTCCACAAATTCATCGTAAGATGTGGTTTCTGCTCGGATAAAGCCAGCCTCAAAGTCTGTATGAATTACACCAGCAGCTTGCGGAGCTTTTGTCTCCTGGGTAACAGTCCACGCACGAGCCTCTTTGGGACCCACAGTGAAGTATGTAATTAAGTGAAGCAGGTCATATCCAGCTCTAATTACTCTACCAAGTCCTGTTTCACCAAGACCCAAGTCAGCTAGAAACTCTTTTTGCTCTTCAGGGTCATCTAGCTGCGCAATTTCTTCCTCTAATGATGCGCAGATAAGCACTATTGGTGCATTTTCGATAATAGCCTTTTCTTTAACTCTTTTTGTTAGCTCATTTCCATTTACAGTATCTTCTTCGTTGACATTACAAACGTAGAGAACAGGTTTTGTTGTAATAAGTTGAAGATTATCAAGGGTACTTTGTTCATCTTCATCTGCAGCCTTAATAGTACGTGCAGGATAACCATCTTCAAGAACCGAAAGACATCGTTCAACCATATCTGAAATAACCTTAGCTTCTTTATCTTGACCTCTAATTCTTCGTTCAAGGCCGGCCTTTCTTTTTTCTAGACTTTCTAAGTCTGATAACATTAGTTCAGTCTCAACTGTTTCAGCATCAGCAATGGGGTCAATTACCCCTTCTACATGAGTAATATCATCGTTAACGAAACACCTAACTACATGGATGATAGCATCAACTTCACGAATGTTACCAAGGAATTGATTACCAAGACCTTCACCTTTTGAGGCCCCACGTACAAGTCCAGCAATGTCTATAAAAGAGAGTTGTGTGGGAATTATTTCTTTGGATCCCGCAATGCTAGCAAGGTTATTTAGGCGAAGGTCAGGTACCGGAACTTGGCCTACATTTGGCTCAATAGTACAAAATGGATAATTGGCCGCCGCCGCCTGAGCCGTATTTGTAAGAGCATTAAAAAGGGTCGACTTACCTACATTAGGAAGTCCAACAATACCGCACTTAAAGCCCATTACTTATTTTCCTTTTTCTCATTTGGTTTCAATAGTAGTCCAATTTCATTTAGAAATAGAACACCAGTACCACTAACTAATTTAATAGCTGATTTTCCGACAGCTCTTAGTAGAGGTTCTAGCCATACTTTATCTTCGTTATTAAAATCACCGAGTACATGGCCGGTCACTTTATGCTTATCTCCGGGATGTCCAATTCCAAATCGAATTTTATTGTAATTATTATCTATGTATTGATCAATACTGCGTAACCCATTGTGTCCAGCAATGCCACCACCCGTTTTAAATTTTATTTTTCCAACATCAAGGTCTAGCTCATCATAAAAGACAAACACATTTTCAGAAGGTATTTTAAAAAACCTCGATACTTCTAGAACTGATTTTCCAGATAAATTCATAAACGTTAAAGGCTTCAAAATGAAGACTTTTTGTTTGTCTATTATACCCTCGTAGAGGGCACCATTAAATTTCATTTTTGGCGCAGAAAAGTTATGGCGGCGGATAATCTCATCCACCGCCATAAATCCAATATTATGCCGATTGTTAACGTGTTTAGTACCTGGGTTACCCAGGCCGACGAAAAGCAACATGCATTATCCTTTTAATAGGGCTTCTTATTCCTCAGGCTTTTGAGAAGTTGCTTCAACTTCTACACTTTGTTCCTCATCAGTACCCTCAGCATCATCTGCGCCATCTTCATCATCTTCGTCAGACTTTAGTCCACTTGGTGTTGCTATTGTAGCGATTGTAAAGTCACGATCATCAATTAATGGTGTAACGCCTTTTGGGAGTGTCACATCAGAGATATGAATGCTATCACCCAGCTCAAGTCCCGTAAGGTCAATTTCGATGGCTTCCGGAATATTATTTGCAGGACAATTAAGTTCAAGTTCATAACGCACAGCGTTAATAATACCGCCTTCTTTTAGTCCTGGACATTCTTCCTCATTTAAGAAATTAATTGAAACATTAATAGCTATTATAGCATCTTGCGCTAAACGAAGAAAATCAACATGAAGGGGCCAGTCCGTAACAGGATGAAATTGGACATCACGCGGAAGTACCATTTCTCTCTTACCTTCAACTTCAATATCGTAAGTTGTGCTTAAAAAACTACCTGTGTTCAAAAGTTTCATGATAGAAACATGATCAACAGTAATCATTGTTACATCTTTTTTTGCGCCATATACGACTGCCGGAATAAGGCCGTCCCTACGTATTGCACGAGAGGACCCCTTACCCGCTTTAGTGCGCATTTCTGCTTTAATAACTGCATTAGCCATTAGTTTATTCTCCATAAATTAAATGTATGATATTTACCTCCAGGGGTGTAAATATCAAAGAGGCATGCTAGTTAGATGGCATAACCCCTATGAGCTGCGCTTTTAGCGTGTAACTAAATATTATTCAATGATTATTTTAACTTTTTGCACAATTATGAAAACAATACAGAAACAGAACTTTCTTCATGTATTCGTCTAATGGCTTTAGCAAAAAGAGGAGCAATACTTATCTGAATAATTTTTTCAGAATTCTTTACTGCATCAGTTTCACAAATAGAGTCCGTTGTTACTACATGCTCAAGCGGTGAATCATTAATTCTTTGTATAGCGGGCCCGGAGAAAACACCATGTGAAACGTAGGCACTTGTAGATTTAGCACCCTGCTTAATAAGCGTTGCTGCTGCGTTACAAAGAGTTCCGGCACTATCCACTATATCATCTACAAAGATACAATGATAATCTTTTACATCTCCAATAACATTCATTACTTCAGAGTGACCCGCTTTTTCCCTACGCTTATCTATAATAGCTAGGGGGACATCTATTCTGCTGGCATATGCCCTAGCGCGAACAACACCGCCTACATCGGGTGACACAACCATCACTTTTTCATAATTTTTATATCTATTTTTAATATCATTAACTAATACGGGGGAAGCAAATAAATTATCAGTAGGAATATCAAAAAATCCCTGAATTTGACCCGCGTGGAGATCCATCGTCAGAACTTTATCAGCACCTGCTGTAGTTATAAGATTAGCTACCAGCTTAGCAGTAATAGGCGTCCTAGGGCCTGGTTTTCTATCTTGTCTGGCATAACCAAAGTATGGAATTACAGCAACTATACGTTGAGCTGAAGCACGTTTTAATGCATCAATAACAATAAGGAGTTCCATGACGTTATCGTTGGTTGGATTTGCTGTAGGTTGAATTACATAAACATCTTCACCACGAACATTTTCTTGAATCTCAACCCAGATTTCCTGGTCTGAAAATCTCTTAATATTTGCCTTGGTGAGCTCCATGCCAAGATGGGTGGCAATTGATTCTGCTAATGGAATATTACTATTACCTGAAATAATTTTCATCTTCTAAATGTCCCCTGACTTAGATTCTTTGCATGCTTTTTCTTATACAGTTATTTTTTAAAAAAGCGAATATGAATTTAAAAAATATTAAGGTTGTAAAATTATTGATATTTGACGCCCATAATCATTTTCATTAAGATGAGTTTTTCTTCTATAGCTAAAATAATTGTTTGCCACTGGATATGTATCTATACCTAGTGCCTCAATTTTAGTAATCCCATTTTCAAGAAGTTTATTGAAAAGATAACCTTCAAGATCAAAGAAATAATGATTTAATTTTTGACTTTTTTTAAAATAACTATCATTTCTTATTGTGTCATAAAATTCAGGACCCACCTCATAACTGAGTTGTGAAATACAGGGACCAATTGCAGCTAATATATTTAATTTTTTAGCTCCAATTTCACACATTCTACTAATAGTGTTTTCAATTATTCCATTTTTTGCACCACGCCAACCTGCATGCGCAGCCGCTATAACACCAGCCTTAGGATCAGCAAAAAGTATTGGTGCACAATCAGCTGTGACCACAGAAAGTGCAATGTTTTTTTTATCAGTAACGATAGCATCGGCCCTAATAATACCTTTATCATGATCATATACCTTAACAATATTGCTGTGTGTCTGCTCAACTTCAACAAGCTTACTTTCAGATTGTAGTTTATTTAAGGCAATTAAACGATTTTTAAGGACATTTTTTGGATTATCTAAAGATGTAGTCCCACAATTTAAACTCCCGTAGTTCCCATTAGAAATGCCACCCAAGCGATTAAAAAATCCATGTGCAACGGAACTATATTCTTTAAAAAGTTTGGCTGATGCAAAGTTATTCAAATTAAAAACCAATTACCTCGAGGTTAGGGTCTGAGGTAATACTTAGTACTTTAAATAAAGTTCCCATTTCTTTTGATGAAATCAAACGGTCTACAGAACATAATAAATTCTCAATTTGCTCAGGTGTGGCTGTTTTATTCAAACTCCTCACTCGTTCATGAATTCCTAATTTAGTTAAGAATTTTTGTTGGTTTGTAATTGCATGCACTTTTAATCCAATACTTTTCGATATATCGGTAATTTTGCGAAAATTTACATGAGACGATAAGTCAGCAAATCCTGGGTTTTCTAATAGGTCAACATACTTATGTTTTTGAACTGCCTGTAGGGTATCGCCAGTAAGGTATTCATTATAGCCATAATCAATTAATAGGGCCGCTCCGGAATATTTCTTTAAATGTTCACTGATTATAACAGTAAGACTATCTGCCATTGGAGATACTTCTATTATACTATGTATGGCTTCTTCTTCTAAATGTTTTGGAATTTTGAAACCTTGAACTGGAAAAGGCGAAAGCATATATGTCAGTCCGTCACCTTTTGTATTTAAGTTTACCATCCGTTCATGCCAACCAAGATCACATTTTTGAAATTGACGAATAGGAAGAGCATCAAAAAACTCATTTGCAACAACAAATGTAGCTGCATCATTATCTTTTGATCCATTTAGAGCATCACTAACAGTTTCATGCCAAGTTATTTTACCCTTAAAATTTAATAATGCTTTTTCTTGAATTTTAATTAATTTTGGTGAAGCTTCAACAAGGTGCAGTTCTATGTTATTTTTAAATTTTGGTAAAATTGATAGTGCTCGAGTTAAGTCTACCAAAAGAGTTCCATTTCCAGGACCTAATTCAATTAAGTGTATTTTTTTGGGGCAGTCCATTTTTAGCCAAATATCACCAAACCACAGGCCAATAAGTTCACCAAAAAGTTGGCTTATTTCTGGTGCAGTTATAAAATCCCCATCATTACCAAATGGATTTTTATTGAGATAATATCCATATTTGGGATTTGTCAGCGCTTCAGTCATAAATGTACTAATTGGAATTGGACCATTAAATTTAATAAGTTTGACCAGATGATTTTTGAGATCACTCATCAAATAGACTTTTTTACACGGAAAATTAGATAAAATCCAAATAGCACCATTGGTAAATTAAGAACCTGTCCCATCGTGAGCATATCAGTATTAAATAAAAAGCCAATATGGCTGTCAGGTTCTCTGAACTGTTCAACGAAGGTCCGTGCTAGTGCGTACCCACTAATAAATACTCCTGTTATAAAACCAGCATAATGTTTTGCCTTTGTAAAATTATAAAGAATATAAAGCACAATAAAAAGTATTAAGCCCTCCAGTGCTGCCTCATAAAGTTGACTAGGATGACGGGGTTGTGGGCCTCCATTAGGAAAGACCATCCCAATATCAGCGTCAGTTATACGTCCGTATAGTTCACCATTTATAAAGTTTGCTAGACGACCAAGCATGAGGCCTATTGGGCTAGCACAGGCAACAATATCAGCAAATTGAAATAGAGGAATTTTGTTATTTTTAGCAAAAAGCCATGTGCTAAAACAAACGCCAAAAAATCCGCCATGGAAAGACATACCACCGTCCCATACAGCAAATGCATCACCAATATTATGAAAATAATAGTTTGGGTTGTAAAAGAAAACATATCCAAGACGACCACCAATAATGATACCCATCATTGCCCAAAATATATAATCACTTAAATGTTCATGTGTGCAGGGTGGCTTCTTTGTAGAAATTAGTCTACCCATATAAAACCATGCAAAAAAAATTCCACCAAGGTAGGCAAGAGAGTACCAACGAATCGCCAAGGGCCCAAATTCAAAAATAATTGGATCAATATTGGGATAAGTAAGAGCGGAAAATAATAAATATTCAGTCATAATTTATACCCATTAACTATTGAAAACCAAACAAAACAGTGCACTACAGCTACTAAAGCTGTTGTCACATATATAATGTAACTTGGCAACTCATAAATGTTTCGCCATAGTGCGCCAAATTGGTGTTATTATTCTTGTTATTATGTCAATAAACTGCGGAAGGATATGCTCATGCAATCAGACAATAAATTTTTAAGCGATCTCGCCAAACTTGGACAGAGTGCAGCAGGTACGCTTCACGGTGTAAAGTCGGAACTTGAGGGTCAGGTAAAAGGTCGGCTCGAGAGTACTCTAGTAGACATGGATCTTGTGAGAAGAGACGAGTATGAAGTTGTCCGTGAAATGGTAATTGCAGCTCGTGAAGAAAATAAAAATATTTTAGTGCGCCTCGAAAAACTTGAAAAAAAAATAATCCCTATCAAGAAGAAGAAATAATTATGTTATCGGTCGATGAATTAAGCGGAAGTGTTAATAACCCCCTTGATACCCTTGAAGTTCTTATCGGCCAAAATGAATGGCCCTACGAGAGAATGGGTAATGAAGAAATTGTTGCCGCGATAGCTAGCGAATGGTGTGATTTTCATATGCGTTACGTCTGGCTTAATGATAAAAGTATACTTCAGTTCGCCGGTCAATTAGATGTAAGAATACAAGACAATAAAAGGACTGCTGTCCTTGAAGTCATAACCCAAATAAATGAACGGCTTGATTTAGGTTTTTTTGCGGTGTGGTCTGATGACGAAACAATTATGTTCCGGCATTCAATTTACTTTCCTTCCAATGGTGTTGATATGACTACAGTTTGTGAGTTAGCTACCCATTCTATAATTGAAGAAATAAATAGATATTTTCCAGTATTTCAATTTGTAATTTGGGGTGGCAAATCACCATCTGACGCAATCGAAGCTGCAATGCTTGAAACATTAGGCAACGCATAAAACAATGGTAAATAAAGTATCAACTATAATTTCAAAAAACCCAGTTTTAATTTTAGGTTGTGGGAGAATTGGAAGTGCAATTCTGTCAGGTTTACTTGATAAGGGCCTTAAAAAAAGTGCTATTTATATCGTTGATCCATTTCTAGATTTAATAAAAAGTAACTTTACGGCACTTCCGATAAAGTCATTTAACGAGAGTTTAAGTGATCTAGATAACTCGATGAATCCATCGATTGTAATAATAGCTGTTAAACCGCAAGTAATGGATAAGACTCTTACTGATCTAAAGGTGCTTAATTTAACGAAAACTGTTATTTTATCTGTTGCAGCTGGTAAAACACTAAAATATTTTGAGGATAAACTTGGTTCTGAACAAGCAATTATTCGAGGAATGCCCAATACCCCTATTTCAGTAGGAGAGGGTGTAACTGTATGCTGCCCAAATAATCAAATCACACAGAGTCAAAAAAAACTCTGTGATACTCTTCTTGGGACAGTCAGTTCTGTTGAATGGATTATGGATGAAACCCTAATGGACGCAGTCACTGCATTAAGTGGTAGCGGTCCCGCGTATTTATTTTATATGGTTGAGGCAATGGCTGCGGCGGGGCAGGCTATGGGGCTTTCTGGTGAACTAAGTGAAAAGTTAGCGCTAGATACCATATGTGGGGCAGGTATTCTTTTAAAAACATCAAAATTAAGTCCAACTGAACTCCGTAAAGATGTGACCAGTCCAGGTGGTACAACTTCTGCGGCATTAGAAATTATGATGGGGGAAGCCGGTTTAGCAAAAATTTTACGGCAAGCAATGCAAAAAGCCAAGGCGCGCTCTAAAGAAATGGCCGATTAAATGATGACCGATTATGACGTGGCAATAGTCGGCGGTGGCGCTGCCGGTCTTATGTGTGCAATAGAAGCTGGAAAACGGGGTCGCAGAGTTGTTGTAATAGAACAGAGTAAATCTGTTGCAGGTAAAATTCGTATATCAGGCGGCGGTCGTTGTAACTTTACTAATATCCATTGTTCTCCAGAAAACTTTCAGTCGGAAAATAATCATTTTGCCAAGTCTGCTTTAAAACGATACGGGCCACAAGATTTTATTAAGTTAGTAGAAGACCATGATATCACATATCATGAAAAAACTCTTGGTCAATTATTTTGCGACAATAGTGCCCATGACATAATCGGCATGTTGACTTCTGAATGTGAAAAAGTAGGAGTAAAAATCAAAACCTCAATGATTGTTGAAAGTGTTAAAAAGGAACATGCCTTTATATTAGTTACTACCGATGGAATAATTTCATCCAATAAACTTGTTGTTGCAACAGGAGGCCCGTCTATTCCAAAAATGGGAGCATCTGTGTGGGGGTATGAGATAGCACGACAATTTAAGTTAAAAATAGTTGATCCAGTTCCTGCATTAGTTCCACTTACTTTTGGTAAGGAGTTTATATTTGACTTTAGAAAACTTAGTGGTGTTTCTGCTGATGTTAATATTCTATGTGGTTCCACATCATTCAACGAGGCCCTTCTGTTCACACATCGTGGCTTGAGTGGCCCTGCAGTATTGCAAATATCATCTTACTGGAGGAGTGGTATGGCTGTAACTATTAACCTTGCCCCTGCAGTAGATGTGCTTAGCGAGCTTAAAATTATAAAAGAAGCTAATGCCAAGCAAGAAATACACACAACTTTATCGTCGTTCCTGCCTAAAAGGCTCGCTGTATATATTTGTGAGCATACTGGCGTAACTGGACCTTTAGCAGATTTATCTAATAAAAAGCTACAGATGGTCGCTGAATTGGTAAATAGTTGGAATATTATACCTAATGGTACAGAGGGTTTTGCAACTGCGGAGGTGACAAGAGGCGGGGTAAGTACATCAGAAATATCCTCAAAAACAATGGAAACAAATAAAATACCTAATCTTTATTTTATTGGTGAAGTGGTTGATGTTACAGGTCATCTTGGTGGTTTTAATTTTCAGTGGGCCTGGGCATCGGGTCATGCAGCTGGTCAATTTGTATAGCATTTATTGTTTAATAATTTTATTTATAAGTTAGATTAATAGTATCTTTTTTATTTTTTTCATTGATAAGTTTACTCAAGACTTTCCAAAAACCCTCTGTAGCGACAGAACCTGCTTCACTACAAGCCTTAACCATTTGTAATTTTTGGCATTCGGAAACATCAAATAGTAATTTTTCCCCTTTTGCGGTTAAGTTCAATAGCCTCTTTCTACGGTCTCTAGTTCCAATTTTTTGGCTTATAAACCTTTTATCTAACAAAGTACTTAAAACCCGTGAAAGGCTTTGCTTGGTAATGTTAAGTAATGCCAAAAGTTCCGCAACTGATATACCAGGGTTCTGGTTTACAAAAAAAATAACTCTATGATGTGCTCTGCCAAAATTATATTTTTTGAGTACTTCATCAGGCCAAGCTATATAATCACGATATGCAAAGTATAGTAATTCTGTACTTTTTAAAAATACTTTTTCATCATTCAGATTGTGGTTATCAAAAAATATGTCAGTCATGTTGACATATAATAAGGCGAGTGTTAAAAAGTACAAGAAAAAAAATATTTGGATTTATTAATAATGACAGCCCTTAACTTTGAAGATCGAGATGGTTTAATTTGGTATAATGGTGAATTAATTGATTGGCGCGATGCAAACTTTCATGTGCTGTCACATGCCTTACATTATGCAAGTAGTGTTTTTGAAGGTCAACGTGCATACGGTGGTAAAATTTTTAAACTTCATCAACACAGTCAACGGCTTATTAAATCTGGAAAACTATTAGGCTTCGATGTCCCTTATAGTTCCGAAGAGCTGGATGCAGCATCTAACGAAGCCGTGGCTGCAAATAATCTCGTTGATGCCTATGTAAGGCCTATTGCTTGGCGGGGTTCTGAAAAAATGGGTGTCGCAACTGCTGGTACAAAAATTCATGTAGCCGTCGCTGCATGGGAATGGCCCTCATACTTTGGTAAGGAAGCTAAAATTGATGGTCTTAGACTAGAAATAGCACAATGGCGTAGGCCAGCTCCAGATACTGCTCCAACGGCTTCTAAAGCTGCCGGATTGTACATGATAGCCTCACTTTGCAAAGATGCCTCTGTAGCAAATGGTTACGATGATGCACTTATGCTAGATTATAGAGGACAGATTGCAGAAGCTACAGGTGCTAATATATTCTTCTATAAAGATGGCGTTCTCCATACACCAAAACCTGATTGCTTTCTTGATGGGATTACTAGAAAAACAGCTATTGAGCTAGCAAATAAACGTAATATTGAAGTGATTGAAAGGGCTATAATGCCCGAGGAAATGGCTGATTTTGATGAGGCTTTTGTTACTGGTACAGCAGTTGAAATCAATCCTTTATCACAAGTTGGTGACTATACTTTTAAAATCGGAGAAATGTGTAAAAACATGGTTAGTGATTATGGTAATCTTGTCAAGAATAGATAAACTTATTTCCAACGATCTTTTTTATCATTATCATCCTTATTAGACATTACCCAACGAGAACCGTCTTCTAGTTCTTCTTTTTTCCAGAAAGGTGCATCCGTTTTCAGCATGTCCATAATAAATTCCGCAGCTTTGAATGCGGCTTCACGATGAAGTGATGTTGTAATTACTAATACAATCTGATCTCCCGGAAAAAGTTCACCATAACGGTGAATAATTGTTAACTCTTCTATTGGCCAACGATCTTTTGCCATAACTCCAATTTTATTAAGTTCTTTAAGAGCCATAATTGGAAAGTGCTCGAGCGTCATTTTTTTAATATTTTTATTATCATGAATATCACGAACTAAACCCGTGAATGTAGCAATAGCTCCAAGGTCGGTACGGTTTATACGAAGATTATTTATTTCATTTGTTATGTCAAAATCATCTGACTGTACTGATACGCGCATATTAACCCCCAGTCATCGGTGGAAAAAAAGCTATTTCATCAGTTGGGTAAACCTTATGCTCCAACCCAACATATTCATTATTAATAGCCACTCGGACTAAATCAACTTGAGAAAATGCTATTTTATAATTATTTCCTTTGCTGCTGAGGTAAATAAGAAGCTCGTTCACATTATCAATACCAGCTTGATGGGGAATAGTTTCTGAGGAAACACCAATATGTTCACGAATGGAAGCAAAATATAAAATGTTCATAGATTTTCACAAATGCCTAATACCGGAACGAAAATAATCGTAACCAGTATAAAGTGTTAAAAGCGCTGCTGCACCAAGTAAATAATCACCTATTAGTATAGCTGGAATAATTGCAGGAGAGGCCTCACCAACGAGTAAAAAACCAAGTGCAAAAATTTGGATACCTGTCTTCCATTTTGCAAGATAGGTAACTGGGACACTAACTTTTAATTCCGCCAGAAATTCTCTAAGTCCGGAAACAGCAAATTCGCGGCAAAGAATAATGACGGCGGCGATAATTGAATATCCTTCAATGCGTCCAAAAGCAACCATCATAAGGAGAGCTGTACCAATAAGCAGTTTATCGGCAATAGGATCCATAATTGTACCAAGTTTTGATGTTTGATTAAACCGCCTAGCAACATAGCCATCAAGAAAATCAGTAATTCCAGCCGTCACAAATATAGAAAAGGTAAGCCAATAGCTAAAATTTCCATTTAAGTAAAAGGCCGACACCATTAATGGAATCATTAATATTCGAGAAAAAGTTAATATATTTGCAAGATTATTCATATTAATACCATAATTGTTATAAATCCCGACTTTATGTGATTTTCCACACAAGGCAATAAAATAAACTCTAAGGATGAAAATAATCATATATTTGCGTAGCGAGGGAATTTGAAATTCCCTTTATTTTATTTAGATCTTTAATCCCCGCATCAGAAACAGCTTTTGCTGACCCAAAATGTAAAAGTAAATATTTTTTGCGAATTAAACCAACACCGGGCAGATCATCCAGCAATGATTTATGCATTTTTTTAGCTCGTTTTCTTCTATGTGAACCAATTACAAACCTGTGAGATTCGTCTCTTAGGCGTTGTAAAAAATATAACACAGGATCATTGGGAGGAAGTTTAAAAGGTTTTTTATTTTCCATATAAAAATCTTCCCGCCCGGCATTTCTATCTGGACCTTTAGCTATGCAAACAACTGGAATTTCTTTTAGGCCAAGGTCTTCAAGGACGCCGAGTACAGCTGAAAGCTGCCCCTTGCCGCCATCTATAAGCAGAAGGTCAGGCCAAGTTGGATCACCTCTATCTGGATCCTCTTTAAGTTGTCGCTTAAATCGGCGCGACAAAACCTCACGCATCATCCCAAAATCATCCCCAGGCGAGAGATCCTTAGATTTAATATTAAATTTTCTATAGGATCCTTTTTCAAACCCTTCTGGGCCTGAAACAATCATTGCGCCTAAAGCACTAGTTCCAGAAATATGACTGTTATCATAAACCTCAATGCGAGTAGGGGGTGCCTCAAGTCCAAAAAGTAGTGCAACACCCTCAAGTAGTTTGGCCTGAGAAGAAGTTTCTGCAATCTTTCGCTCAAGAGCCTCACGAGCATTTTTCTCAACTGTTTGTATAAGCAATAGGTTTGTGCCACGTTGCGGCATGGTTACAGTTACTTTACTCTCAGCTTTTAACGTTAACGCTTCTTCAAGAAGTTTTTTTTGTTTTATGGAACTATTTATAAAAATATTTTTGGGCAATGGCTTATTATCGTAAAATTGAGAAATGAATGCTGACAGTACCTCATCTACATGCTGATCCTTATCATGACGTGGAAAGTAAGCTTTGTTTCCCCAGTTTTGACCAGACCGGTAGAAGAAAACTTGAACACATGTTTGGCCACCCTTTTTAAAGGCAGCTATTAAATCCGCGGAAATTAGTTTATCATTTGTATGGTCTTGGCGACTTTGAACGGTTGCAAGTGCCTTTAATCTGTCACGATAAACTGCTGCCAATTCATATATTTTTTTATCACTGGCATCTTCCATTTTTTTAGTAAAACCAACTTTAATAGCTTCACTTTTCCCACTAAGAAAATCATGTGCCTCCTCAACTAATAATTCATAATCGACATCAGAAATTTTTGCCACACAGGGGGCTGAGCATCTTTTTATTTGGTAAAGAAGGCAAGGTCTAGTTCTGCTTTCAAATACACTATCGGAACAAGTACGAAGGGAAAAAGCCTTCTGGAGTGTATTTAGTGAGATATTAACTGCACTAGCCGATGCAAAGGGTCCAAAATAATACCCATCCTTTTTCTTAGCACCACGATGTTTGAGTACTCGAGGGTTTTTATGAGTCTTATCAATTAGGATATAGGGAAAAGATTTATCATCTCTTAATAAAATATTGTAGTGAGGTTTATACCGTTTAATTAAGTTAGCTTCCAGAAGAAGTGCTTCTACCTCCGTGTGGGTAGTAATAAACTCCATGGACTTTGTAAGCATGACCATCTTAGCTATTCGTACCGAGAGTCCACGCAGGTTAGTATAGTTTTTAACTCGGTTTGAGAGGTTCTTGGCTTTACCCACATAAAGGACTTTTTCGTTTGCTCCAATCATCCTGTAAACACCTGGTTTTGTGCCAAGGTTTTTTAAGTATGATTTTATTATGTCTACGCCGTTTTCCATATAATTATTTTATATAGAATCTTAATAAAAAGTCTACGCCATTTTCTTTTACTGTATCCAAATACACCATTTAAATAATAGTAGTAAAACTAAATATGTAGTGAATTCAATGGTTAATAAGGAACCAACAGATTCGCAAAAAACTTATCCACTTAATATGTTGATAAACTAGTGCATAACTTTTTGAAAGGTTTAAAAGTTGGCAGAACCCTTAATGATTCAGCAAATTGCCTATAAATTAGGCAATTGATCTAAGTCATTGAAAATATTATACTAATTCAATGTCAACTAAGATTTAAAATAAATATTTAAAATAATTTGTTTCCAGGATATCGTAAATCGTCCAAATGATGGTGCTGTTGACAACTTCAAAAAAAGAACAAAAAAGAACAAAAAAATATATGCTTATTTTTCAATGATTTAACTTAATTATAACGATCGCTTATAATAGGTTTTTTTAATCACGATGGCGTTCAATCTCTACCCCAACACTTGTCGTATTTTCTATTGCATCAAGTTTTTCAACGCGGACCCTAACTGAAACTATACGTTTATCAATCATATTGAAATTTGCAATTTTTTCAGCAAGGGTTTCCACTAGCTCAATATGACCCGACGCTACAATACTTTTAATTCCAATTACTACCTTTTCGTAGCAAACTACATTTTCATATTTATCACCTAGAGGGACGTCTTCTTCCTTGACGCATAAGTCTATGTTTACTCGTATTTGTTGTTTATCAATTTTTTCATGGTCATAAACACCTATAGAACCTTTAATCATTAGGTCACGAACAAAGACATGCCTTACACCTTTTAATGCATCTGCATATTTGATAGATGCATTATTACTTTTAGGAACGAAAGAAGACATAACTGAATTATCCTTACTAACTAATGCTGAGAGAGAACAGGTATATAATATATCCAGCACTAAAGACTAGCCCAATTATACTATTAAGCCTTACTTTCCATATAACGAAGGGTAAAAGGGCTGCTGATGATATAAGCATTACCCAAAGATCTGTGTTTAAAAAAGGCTCAGGGACTGGAACATCAGCTACCAAAGCCGTTCCTCCCATAATAGCAAATAAATTAAAGATATTACTTCCTATCACATTACCTAATGCAACCTCACCGTGGTTTTCTTTTAAGGCAATTATAGCCGTTACTAATTCTGGCAAACTTGTACCTACTGCAATAATAGTAAGGCCTATAATTGCTTCGGATACATTAAAGTCTCGAGCTATTTCAACACCACCACTAACAAGGATATCAGCACCAAAAATAAGCCCTAACAGTCCAATAAACACAAGTAAACTTGCCCGAAGTACAGTGAGTGGATTTTCTAATGTTTCCTTAATATTAATTTTTGGAGAACCGTCGACAGGTTTATCAAATTTTAATTGAGCAGTAGCATCGCGTGATCGTTTGTATGAATTCAAGAGGTATATTAGTAATAGAGGTATTAGGAGTAACGAATACTTCCAAGTGAATGGCCCATTAAAACATAATAATATAAACAAAACTGTTCCCGCTAACATTATGACATAATGACGTTTTAGATCAGGATCCTCTAATGCAAATGGATAAAAAATAATAGGAAGTCCAATTACTAACAATATATTTGCTATATTGCTTCCGACTATATTACCTAAGGCCATTGTAGGAACGCCCGTTAAAGCCGCATTTATCCCAACGACTAACTCTGGAAGAGATGTGCCAAATGCTACCACAGTTAAGCCTATTACTAACTTACTCAGCCCAAGGTTTTCGGCAATTGATACGGCACCACGGATCAGTATATGTCCAGCAAAAACAAGAAGGATTAGTCCGGTAATGACTAGAATGTATGACATTAATTATTTATCCATAATTTTAAAATATCGACTATATAAATGCTAAAGAGCCAGTTGCAAAGAATAATCCTCAATAATATAACTCTATATAATAAAGTAAGCTATCCAATTTAATTATCCAATATAAATAGGGTGTTATTAATTTTTAAAACAATTATGTTTTCAAAAAATAAACTCCTTGAGTTATTAACTCGTTATTAATAATAATAATAATATCAATACTAACAATTTGAATTAGGTAAATAATGGCCGAACAATATTCAGAATTTAATATCAACCATCCAAAGGGAAAAATTCAAATAGTACCTTTTGATATAAAATTTAGAGATGATTGGAGACATATCAATCAACAATGGATTGAAAAATTATTTATTATGGAAGAATTAGATTTCATTCAACTAAATAATCCGGAAAAATTTATTCTTAATAAAGGTGGAGAAATTTACTTCGCTCTCCTCAATGATTTACCTGTTGGAGCAATCGCCTTAAAATTACATGAGGGAAAACGTTTTGAGTTAAGTAAAATGGGTGTACTCCCAAAAGCTCAAGGATATGGAATTGGTAAATTACTAGTAGCGAAAGTTCTCGAACAATTTTATTTACGTGGAGGAGACGAACTTTTTCTTGAAACGAATAGTAGTCTTACTCCCGCAATAACGCTTTACAAAAAAATGGGGTTTAAAAAGGCTGAACCACCAGAAAATACCCCATACAATCGCGCAGATTATTTTATGAAGCTTGTCATGGACTAACTAGGTCACAATCATCGAATTACTATAAACCTTTTTCCAGTTTAGTTTTTATTCGTCGGGCTGACCTCGCTTTGGGTCAATAATATGGTACTGAGTTTGGCGTCCCGCAATGTACCTAAAGTTTTCTCCATCAAAAAATCCATCTTGTTCCAATTTCATCTTCACGGGCTCCACACTCCAACTATCAGGAACATTTACAAGTGCAGTTAATTCAATTGAATAGGCTGTATTTTGGTGCATAGGGTAGTCACCACTACCAGGAACGCCCTCCTGTTTATCCCACATTCCTATGGTTGTGCCGGCAGCATGGCCATGAAGTCCGATTGGATGAGTATAGATGATTGGACCAATACCATTGGCAATTGATTGTGCTCTTGTCATCTTGAGAATTTCATTTCCTGTCCTTCCAACTAAAAAATTAGAAGTAAGAATATCCTGTAGTTTATTGCCACCATTTAGGGCAATTTTAAGAGCTTCTGGAACATTTTTCTCTCCATCACGGAGAATGTATGCGTTTTGCTGTGTATCTGTTTGGAGATCTAAGTAGGTAATTCCAAAATCAATATGGACATGGTCTCCTTTATATAAAGTTAAAGGATTTAAGTTATTATTTTTAATATTTTTCTTTGAGGCATCGGAACGTTCAGTTTGAATACTTGGATGGAACCATGTCTGAAGGCCTAAATCATTAATACGTTGCCTAAACCACCACTCCAAATCATCAACAGTTGTGATGCCTGGAAAAATTATTTTACCACTAAAGCCCTGCTCAATGATCCCATGAGCAATTTCCATTACACCTTCATAAAGTTCCATCTCCATAGCTGTTCGCGTTTCAAGCCAGCCAACTGCTACTTTTTCCGCAGAAACAATCCGTTTGCGGAGATGATCGGGAATTGCGCGAACAAAGTCCCGTTGTTCGGAGTAGGTGAGGCCGTCTGCATGTCCCCAATCATCGGAATAATTGAGCCCTATTTTTTTGGGATCAAAATTATTTAGAATTTCAGCTATCCGAAGCCACTGATTAGGTTCTTTATCTGGGTCCCAACTACCTTTGAACACGTCACCAACGTCATAGCGGGCCGCTGCCATACGCTCAATACCTTTTCCTGGACCATGATCTAGGAATATAAGCACTGTGCGTCTGCGCGCACTAAGCCAGGTTGCAGGTAACATCGTCTTAAGTACTGGATCTTCGTTATATTCTCTGGATATTATTACCCAAGCATCAAGACCTTCACGACGCATCAGGCTAGGAACAATTGTGTCAAGTCTATTTTTAAGAACTTCATCCATGATTGCAGCACGTTCTTTTAAAGGCAAAACCATGTTCTCAAGTATAACATTACCAGTGGGTTCCTGTGAATGGCTATTAAAGGAAGTCATGATCAAGATGATCAAAAAAATATGTTTTTTCATGATAAGCTTTTTCCTGTGTTTACAATTATAGTGACTAATTAAACAGATATTACATTATTAAAAAAGGATTTTTTTAGAAAATATTAATACTATTAAGTAAAACCTGTTTATAAATGAAATTATATTAAACATATAACTAAATTAAGGACTATCATGAAAGCTATAGGATCATATAAGGCCCTACCTGTTAATGAAGCGGACGCATTTTTAGATGTTGTCGTTGACAAACCCCAGGCTACAGGCCGCGACATACTAGTAGAAGTAAAGGCAATATCAGTAAATCCTGTTGATACTAAAATTCGCAAGCGTCCTCATCCAGATGAAACACTCAGAATACTGGGATGGGATGCTGCCGGTACTGTTAAGGAGGTTGGTGAAGGTGTCACTATGTTTAATGTCGGCGATGATGTTTATTACGCAGGATGTATAACGAAATCAGGTTCAAATGCAGAATATCAGCTAGTTGATGAACGAATTGCCGCTTTGAAACCAACTTCAATCAGTTTTGGGCAAAGCGCAGCACTTCCACTCACAACAATTACTGCATGGGAAGCCCTTTTTGATCGCTTAGGGATATCAACAAATGGTACTGATGCAGGGAAAACTATCTTGATGATTGGTGCGGCTGGGGGTGTTGGTTCAATTGCTATCCAGTTGGCAAGTCGAATTGCTAAGCTTAATATTATAACAACTGCTTCACGCAAGGAAAGTAGGGATTGGTGTCTGTCAAGAGGCGCAGATAATGTTATAAACCATTATGAAAATATATCCGACCAACTTGAAACAATTGGTCACCCTCAGGTTGACTATGTATTATGTCTAACCAACATTTCTGGTTATTGGAAAACCATAACAGACGTTATTAAACCACAGGGTAAGATTTGCACTATTGTTGATTTTTTCGAAGATGCCAACTTTGATTTACTAAAACTTAAAAGTGCGTCTTTTTCTTTTGAATTTATGTTCACACGATCAATGCATCAGACTGAAGATATGAGTGAAATTAACTTTCTTCTTTCTGAAGCGGCGGCAATGATCGATAACGGTGAGCTTATTACAACAGTTAATAAAATTGTTAGCCCAATCAATGCAGACAACCTCCGCAAGGTACATGCGGCAATCGAAGAGGGGCAGGCTATTGGAAAGTATGTACTAGAGGGATGGGCTTAACTTTACAGTTAGACAAAATCTACATATTTTAACCAATAATTCATTTCAATTGGATTAACTAAGCAATTCTTTGGGAAAATTATAATGTTATGAACCTTAACCGAAGAATTTAATCCCGAACTTTTGAAAAAAGCATAATTTTATATATACCTTTAATGCATTAGTCACTTGGGCGTGCATTTTATTCTAGAACAATGAGGGGATACTGTATTTGATTGTGCGCTGTGACGTTTTTTAAATTGTTTGGATTTTATAATAGTATTTATCATGACAAGCCTTGGGACTAAATTTTTATAAACATTAAATATAAATCTAATTCATTAAATTAAGAGATGTTCATAAGCTTATGTGTTTGAAGGCTTATACTCCATTGAGGATTAGCAAGGCAATACTCAATAGCACTCTTTACATGGTTAACTCCTACTTCATCTTTTGGCTGAATAAAATAATGGGTAAATTTAAGATTCTTAAACATTTCTGGGGTAATTAAGTCTTGAGGATATACAATTTTTAATTCGTCCCCGGTTAATTGTTTAAGATCATTTATAACTTTAGGGCTAACACAGACCCAATCCAGCTCCTTAGGGGCTATTAGTGTACCGTTAGTTTCAACAGCAACTTCGAAACCCATTACTTGGAAAGCCTTTATAAGTTCTACGTCAAGCTGAAGTAGTGGCTCCCCACCAGTGCATACAATGTAAGGTTTTCCGCCTCCTGGCCAAAGACCTACTGCTTTGGTTGCTAGTTCAGTGGGGGTTTTATACTTTCCACCATTTTGGCCATCTGTACCCTTAAAGTCTGTGTCACAGAAGTTACACTTTGCAGTATCACGGTCCTTTTCTAATCCCGACCATAAATTACAACCTGAAAATCGACAAAAAACAGCAGGTCTGCCTGCCTGTGCACCTTCACCTTGCAAAGTATAAAATAATTCTTTAACAGAATAAGTCATAATTGATATTTGATTGGGTCAACACACCCAATACCCTCAAACCCCTTAAGCCTAATGAGGCAACTATCACATTGACCACAAGCTAAATGATTTTGCCCCGGGTCATAGCAACTGGTAGTTATAGAATAATCAACTCCAAGGCTCATGCCTTTTTTAATAATTTGAGCCTTTGTCATGTCCATAAGGGGAGTATTAATTTTAACATTATTATTTCCCTCTACACCGATTTTAGTGGCAAGTTGTGCCATTTTTTGAAAAGCATCAATATACTTAGGCCTACAATCTGGATAACCACTATAATCAAGTGAATTAACACCTATAAAAATATCATTACTGTCAAGTGTTTCTGCAAATGCAAGGGCAAATGAAAGAAATATAGTATTTCGAGCAGGCACGTAGGTTACCGGAATTTCATGGTCCATATCAACTTCAGATCGTCCTTTTGGAACCTCTAAATTACTTGTAAGCGCTGAACCACCGAATGCTCGCAAATCGATATCAATAATAACATGGCGCTTGATGTTGAGGGCTTTTGCAACTGCTTCTGCAGCTTCAAATTCATGGGTATCTCTCTGCCCATAACGAAAACTTAAGCCATACACATGGAAACCCATGTTTTGAGCTATTGCAACACAGGTTGCACTGTCAAGGCCCCCACTTAAAAGGACTACTGCTTTTTTGATCATATTTATTCCTCATTTATCCATCAGATACCGCAAAATATGGTTAAATGCCATGACTATTTTAAGATCACGGTATATAATGGATTAATAATAATTGTACTGGATACAGAAATGCCCCTTTCAAAGCCACAGTCACGAAGACTTATTCACACAAGATCAATTAAACTAGATGGATATAATCGTGATGATGGATTATGGGATATTGAAGCCCACATGACTGACATCAAAAGCTATGATATTGAAAACAAATGGCGGAATGGTATTGGTGCTGGAGATCCAATCCATGAGATGTGGATAAGGTTAACTGTTGATGATAATTTTCTTATTATTGCAGTAGAGGCTGTAACAGATAATAGTCCTTTTCAAATGTGCCCTATAATTACCAAGTCCTATCAGGAATTAGTAGGTATTCGCATTGGAAGAGGGTGGCGGAGGGCCATTAATGAAAAAGTTAAAGGAAGAAACGGGTGTACTCATATAACAGAACTCCTACAACCTTTAGCAACAGTATCCTTTCAAACTCTTATGGGAAATATTCAAAATAAAATAAATAAAAAGAATGAACAGGGCCGTTTTTTAAAACCAATGGTTTTAAATAGTTGTCATGCTTGGGCAGATGATAGTGAGGTGGTTAAAATTCACCTTCCGGATTATTATAAAGGCGTTTAATTCTTTCTTATTATAGCTGTTAAAGAATATAATCCAATAAGTGCCCACATCGTGTTCAAAAATACAAGAGACATGGTTCCGTAATAATAAGTATTAATAATAAGGCAAAAACTACCAAATATATTGAGGTTTTGATATAATACTGTTTTAGCGGAAACTTTACCACTTGATACAAGTAAATAAGCAATTAAAAGTGTAGCTGCACCAGCCCATCCGACTAAATCCATTAATATTTTTTGATCGTTCATACACCGGTTCCTTTAAAACGGGACTTAAGGTCGCTTTTTTTATTAGTATATTGATCTATATATAATACACATACAAAAAAGTCTTTAAATCAATAATTATATAGGCTATCGGTATAATTATTAAAAATTAATAACTAATTACGGGTATGAAATGGACAAAATTACTGATGTTTTCATCATTGGAGGTGGAATTAATGGATCTGGAATTGCAGCAGATGCTGCGGGTAGGGGACTATCTGTTGTTCTCTCCGAACAAAATGATCTAGGTAGTGGTACTTCATCAGCTAGCACCAAGCTTGTACATGGCGGTCTTCGATACCTCGAACATTATAAATTTAAGCTAGTACGAAAGGCTTTACAAGAGCGGGAGATTTTACTTAAAAAGGCTCCCCATATTATTAAACCCATACGTTTTTTATTGCCCCATAATGGTATGCGGCCAGGATGGTTCATTAGGCTAGGACTTTTTATCTACGATCACTTGGGTGGCCGAAAAATTTTACCTCCAACTAAAACCAGATCCTTAAAGAAGGGAATATTTAGCGGGATACTAGAAAAAAATTATCATAAAGCTTTCGAATATTCTGATTGCTGGGTTGACGATTCAAGGCTTGTAATTTTAAATGCCTGTTCAGCAAGAGATAGTGGTGCAGAAGTTCTTTCCAGACATAAATGTATTAGTGCTATTCGCAAAAATGGTGTTTGGGAAATAATACTTGAAAATACGGCAAGTGGTACAAAACGGACCTTGAAAGCTAAAGTCTTAATAAATGCGGCTGGGCCGTGGCTCGATAAAGTAATTTCAAATGTTTTAAATGAACACAAACCGCCTTTGGTTCGGTTGGTAAAGGGCAGCCATATAATTGTTAATAAACTTTATAATCATGACCGGTCATACGTTTTTCAAGGAAGTAATGGTCGCATTATTTTTGCTATACCCTATCAAAAAAACTTTACTCTTATTGGAACAACAGATCAGGATTTTCAAGGTGATTTGTCAAACGTTCACATAGATGGAACTGAGGTTGAGTATTTGTGTAATGTATCCAATGAGTATTTTAAACTTAAAATTTCCACTAAAGATATTATTAGTAAATATGCCGGTGTCCGTCCCCTATATGATGATGGTGCAAGTACTGCCCAGGAAGCTACACGAGACTTTGTACTCAAGTATGACAAAGATAATTTATTTCTTAATATTATTGGCGGAAAGATAACAACCTATAGAGTTCTTGCCGAACAAACGCTTAACTATTTAACTGACATTTTTCCAAACATGAAAAATGATTGGACTAAAGATAGTCCATTACCGGGGGGTAATTTTAATTTTAATGACTTTGATGTTACTCAAAATAAACTTGTTAGTGAATATCCATTCCTTGAAGAAACATTGTTGCATAGGTATTTTGAAAACTATGGCACCCTTTCATGGGTTTTACTTAAAAATATAAATTCTATATATGATTTGGGAAATGATTTTGGGCATGGGCTATATGAAAAAGAAGTTGAATATTTATATCTTCATGAATGGGCTAAATGTGCGGAAGACATTTTATGGCGCCGGACTAAACTCGGACTACACATGAATGACCAACAGGTCGAAGCAGTCAATAATTGGTTCACAGAAAAGATGTGATTTTTGAAATAATAGTTTTATTTATTTGTTAGTGTTCTATTTACGGCGTTTTCCCAACCTAAACATAGGGTTTGGCGGGTGGATGCATCCATATTTGGCTTGAATTGTCGCTCTAAGGCCCAAGATTTAGAAAATTCATCTTTATCGGGATAAATACCCGCCTCCATACCTGCAAGCCAGCCAGCCCCCAAAGCTGTAGTTTCTGTTACTACGGGCTTGTCTATAGGGACATTCATTATGTCACTCAAAAATTGCATGGTCCAGTTAGAAGCAGTCATCCCTCCATCAACACGAAGTGTTGATTCTAAAGAACTAGGTATATCTTGTTTCATAGCGTTAATTAAATCACGTGTCTGATACCCAACACTTTCAAGGGCAGCTCTAGTAATTTCAGGTGCACCAGTATTCCTAGTTAAGCCAAAAAGTGCGCCTCTGCAATCAGGGTCCCAGTAGGGTGAACCAAGTCCAGTAAATGCTGGCACTAGATAAAGCTTGTTAGTCTCATCTGCTAACCTAGCCAAGTTGTCTGTTTCGTTAGCATGTTTTATAATGCCAAGGCCATCTCGAAGCCATTGCACAGCTGCCCCAGCAATAAAAATAGAGCCCTCAAGTGCAAAGGCAGTTTTGCCCTTCAGTCGGTAAGCAATAGTACTTAGAAGTCGGTTTTTCGAACATATAAGTTCATTACCGGTATTCAAAAGAGCAAAACAACCAGTTCCATATGTTGATTTAATCATCCCTGGTGTAAAACAGGCTTGACCTATGGCAGCTGCCTGTTGATCGCCGGCAACTCCGAGTATGGGTATAGTTCCCCCTAAAAGGGTTGTTACACCAAAATTATCGGCGCAATCCATAACTTCTGGAAGCATATTCATGGGGATATCAAAAAGCGCACATAATTCAGCGTCCCAACAATCATTTTTTATATTATAAAGCATGGTCCTTGAGGCATTAGTTGCATCTGTTTTATGAGATTTACCCTCAGTTAACTTCCATATAAGATAAGTATCAACCGTGCCAAAAAGTAGTTCACCATTTTTAGCACGCTTTCGAGCACCATCAACATTTTCAAGTATCCAGTGCAATTTACTTGCTGAAAAATAAGGATCGAGTAGGAGACCAGTTTTTTCATTTATCTCAGTTTCATGACCCTGTAATTTTAACTTATCACAAAATTCTGAAGTTCGTCGATCCTGCCAAACAATAGCATTATATATAAGCCCACCAGTTATTTTATCCCAAACCAAAGTCGTTTCTCGTTGATTTGTAATTCCAATCGAAACGACGTCTTTTGATGTAATGGATGCTTTATTAAGGACATCTTTACATGTTGCAATTGTAGTAGACCAAATATCATCTCCACGATGCTCTACCCAACCAGATTTTGGATATATTTGATCAAATTCAATTTGTGATTTAAGGTGTAGGTTCATTTTTGCGTCAAATAAAATGGCGCGGCTTGAAGTAGTCCCTTGGTCTATTGACAGAATATATTTCATTATACACCATTAAGTTAAAAAACCAGTTCAAGCAATAAATTATTTGAACATAAAGATTAATATTAGTTTAGATTAATAATGTCTAAGTTTGCACAGAAGTGGGACACAAAGAAATGTTAAAATATTTTTATTTTTTTATTATTTATACTCTATTCACATTAACTACTTTTGCCAGCGATAAGGTCATCGTAGCGCATCGTGGAGCAAGTGGTTATCTCCCGGAACATACAATTGCAGCCAAAGCTATGGCCTATGCAATGGGCGTTGATTATATAGAACAAGATGTTGTGATGTCCAAAGATAACCACTTAGTTGTTCTACATGATCATTACATAGATAGAGTAACGGATGTTCAGGTTAAGTTTCCTAATAGAGTTAGGGACGATGGCCGATATTATGTAATTGACTTTACGCTTCGTGAAATTAGAAGTTTGAATGTAACAGAGCGTTATGATTTTGACATAAAAGGAAAAAAAATTGCTGTTTTTAAAGATAGATTTCCACTTTTTAAGTCTTACTTTAAAATTCATACCCTTGAAGAAGAGATAGAACTAATCCAAGGTTTGAATAAATCTACCGGTGGTGATGTTGGTATTTATACAGAGGCTAAAAGTCCAAGCTTTCACCTTTCTGAAGGAAAGGACCTGAGCAAAGCTATTCTGGAAACTTTTAAAAAATATGGTTACCAGGACCGAACAAGCAAAGCTTTTTATCAAACTTTTGAAATTGAAGAATTAAAACGTGTTTATGATAAGGTTTTACCCATGCTAAATATGGATGTTAAATTAATTCAGTTAATGGGTAATAGTAAATATTATTCAAAAATGATTACAATCAAAGGGCTTAGGAATTTATCCTTATACGCTTATGGTATAGGTCCAAGTTTAAATATGATTATACCTAATAATGAAAAAAATAGTGAGTTAGGTTTAACTGATTTAGTTACTAATGCCCACAGGGAAGGGATGAAGGTACACCCTTACACATTTAGACGAGAGAGCCATTCATCACTAGCCTATGCGACGAGTTATGAAAACTTACTCGATATATATTTAAACCAAATAGGTGTAGATGGCGTCTTTACTGACTTTCCTGACCTTACAGTAAAGTTTTTAACGAGGTAGTGTTATGATAGGTTTTTTAAAGCCAGCGGCACATGTTGATCCTATTGATGATAAGCAGGTCGATAAAGAATATAAACGTCTTAGGTTTAAAATATTTTTAGGTATTTTTGTTGGTTACGCTGGCTATTATTTAGTACGTAAAAATTTTACTCTTGCTATGCCGTCACAATTTTTGGGTTCATAATGAAAGCAGAAGAAAACCATAATATCTAAATGAATTTATATAAATACCCTGGGGGGTTATTTTTTTACTTGTATTTGATGACAAAAACCATAAAAAATACTATATTCTGAGATGAGCTTTTGTTGTGATGAAAAAATACTTCCGTAAGTTAAAATGTCTAGTTATTTAATTTTTAATTATATTCATTACATTAAGATCTAATTTTGGAGAAATAAAATGTTTAAAGTCATAAAAATCTTAGTCCCTTTTTTTCTTTTTGTAATATCTTTCAATTTTACTGCTTCCGCAGACTTTAAAAAAGGTTTTAAGGCCTATCAAAATAAAGATTATAGGACTGCTCACCGAGAATTTCTTGAGGACGCTAATAAAGGTGTAGAAGAAGCACAATATAACCTTGGACTATTATATGAAGGAGGGTTGGGCACACCTCAGGATTATGTTGAAGCATCGAGATGGTTTAGAAAAGCAGCAGATAAAGGCCATATACTGGCTCAGTACAATATGGGCCTTAAGCACGATCTTGGTAATGGCTTACTTCAGGATTATACAGAAGCGGTAAGATGGTACAACATGGCTGCAGAGCAGGGACACGATCTAGCTCAATATGCCCTAGGGATCATGTATTTCGAAGGCCTAGGGGTCAACCAGGACTATACAAAAGCACTAAATATGTATCAATCCGCCGCCGAAAAGGGTTACATGGTAGCACAAATTGAACTTGCCCAAATGTATTATTTAGGACAGGGAGCCCTCAAGGATACAACCTATGCTCATATGTGGTGGAACATAGCTAGTGCATTTGGTAGTCAAGTAGGACAAAAAAATAGAAACATAGTAGAAAAAAGTATGTCACCAGCAGAAATATCTTACGCACAGAAATTAGCGCGTGAATGGATGCAGGCCAATCCATAGCAACAAGTATAAGCACAAATTCTAAATAGGATAATTCAAAATGAAAGATATATTACACAGCTTGACAGTACCGTCGAAGAGACAATTTTTTTGGTTTTCTCTTCAAATGATGGCTGCATTATTTATACTTATTTTGCTAGTTTCTTCCTTGTTTGCACAGACGACTAATAACCCTTTTAGCAAACCGATTGAAGCAAATGATGATATTATTGTCGTCGGTTATAAAGAATTTGCAACATTGCCTAACATAGACGGGGAGGCCGCCTTGGCGATGGACCTGGAAACAGAACCAGGTGGTGATCGTTATTTTGTAAATGATCTCCAAGGTATTTTATACACCATTAAAGAAGGTGGCGCAGTAACAGAATTTCTTAACTTAGGTGGTCCCAAGTGGAATGTTTCCCTTAAATGGACAGTTCTTGAAAGAGGTTTTACAGGATTAGCACTCCATCCGGAATTTAACAATGTTGGAACAACCGGATATGGCAAATTTTATACATTATTAGATAGCAACAACACAGAGCCTGAGCCCGGGTTTACACCAGCCGAGGACGGAAATAACGCACATGATACGCTGCTTCTTGAATGGAAAATGAGTGATGCTAGCTCCAAAATATACGACGGCGAAGCACCGCGTGTACTCATCCGCATGGAACAACCATACGGTAATCACAACGGAGGACAAATAGCGTTTAATCCCTTAGCTAGGCCCAGCACACCGGAGTTTGGCAAGCTTTATATAAGCATAGGTGATGGTGGCAGCGGCGGTGATCCCATGAATATGTCACAAAACTTAACGTCCATTTTTGGAAAAATTTTGCGTATAAACCCGCTTGGCACAAATAGTAGCAACGGGCAGTATGGAATACCGAAAGATAATCCTTTTGTAAACAATCCCGACCCCTCTATCCTTCGTGAAATTTATGTTTACGGCACAAGGTCTCCTAATCGTATTGCGTGGGATGCTAATAATGGGCAAATGTATGTGGCAGATATTGGTCAGAATACAGTTGAAGAAATTAGTCCTGTCAGTGCAGGTGCAAATTTAGGATGGAAAGTCTGGGAAGGTAGTTTTCGTTATGTAAGCCGCAATGGGGTTGATATTGGCGACCCGAGAAATGACCCAAAAATGATTTTTCCTGTTGTAGAATGGGATCAGAAAGATCCATTGATGCAGCGAAACTCTGTTGCGTCAAGTGGGCTTGCTGTATATCGCGGACACGACATCCCACAGTTGCAAAATTTACTTATTTTTGCCGAACTCATAAGTGGTGAAATATTTTATGTTTCTGCTGATGAACTGCCGAAAGGAGGGCAGGATGCCATTCGCCGCATCCTTCTAAGAGATAGTGAAGGTAACAAAACACTTTTACAGGTCATACAAGAGAAAAACTTGGAGCAGGGGCAGGATGAAGCCTACCGTGCAGACGTGCGAATAGCTCATACTACAGATGGAAAATTATTTTTGCTAAATAAACGAGACGGAGTCATCAGGCTCCTGATCGAGTAAATAATTAATATGCTTCAGGGATATTTTGCAGCCATGCTTCGTAAAATAAATGCTGCATTATAAGACAAAATCCCGGCAGGCTTTTGTTTGTAACAAACAATTGTATTAGACGTAGTGGGTTTAGAAATATTATATGTTTGTCCACCTGATGTGTTTGTATTAGCAGAAAAATAACCGCTATTATCAACATTTCCTGTAGTTGTAGAATATTGGGGCGTTGTATATGTACTATTACTTATATCGGTATTTTGGTTGATTATTACGAAATAACTATAACCACTTTCTTGAGTAAGCTCAGCGCTTCTTCGCAAAGTGAAGTCAGTAGTTTTTTGTGAACTTGTAAAGCCATTTCCTTCAAATGAAACCCTAAATACATTTGTATCTAATTGTGTTTCTTCATAACCACCAGTGAGGCCTGATGGTTGATAAGTAGTTGAACAGGCAATTATAAATAAACTAAAATATAGTAAGGTTATTAGTTTCAATTTTTTCATTTTAACTCTCCATTATTTTTAGTAGTTAAATCTAAGTCCTCACGCAAGTAGGCAAGTCAAGGTTCTCCTTAGGGCTAACGAGTAAGGCTGTAAAGAGAAGGCTAATATATTTAAATAGATTTTGCATACCTCACTCTACTCAGATACCAGTAAGTGAGTCAAATTGGACTGTGGTCAGGTTTACAGGTGAGGATTTTATGCGTTGAGAGAGCGGGATATATATAGAAGTTAATTTAGATGATTAAAAAATACTTTTTGAGTTTTCAAGCTTTCTATCAAAGCCATAGTCATCCCGCAAGAGATGTAATATGTTCCAGTGGACACTCTCTTGGCCAGTTCTGGTTTACTAATAGTAGTTTTATTTTCTGATAAAATTTTGATGTTATTACTTTCTAAAATATTTTTAACAAGATTAATTTTTACACCAAAATTTGTATTTTCTGGAACAGAGCCATAGTTTTCCAGCATATATTTTGCACTTAATTTGGAGACTGCTACGCCAACTACATTACCCATTTCATCTACAATCGGTCCGCCACTGTTGCCACCTTGAATTGCAGCGTCTATTTGGACTCTTGAAAAATCATTGTTTGTACCCGTTAGGGAACTAATTATTCCTCTAGTAACCTTTATCTGTGAGCTAATATCTAAGCCAAATGGATACCCAGCAACATATATATCTTGCAGTAGTCCTGGGGAATTATTTGCCAAAGAAAATACTGTTTCAGGTTTGAAATCACCTTTAAGCAATGCAAGGTCATTTTGTTTGTCATAAGTTACAACGGTCGCAGGAATTTCATTTCCTTGGTAATAGATATTAACTTGCTGACATTTATCTATGACGTGGTTGTTAGTAATTACGTATCCATCAGAAGACACCGCAAATCCAGATCCTGATCTAGCATGAATAATTTCGTCATCATCAGGTGGTTTTTTTACCGTTATCTGAGGTCTTGCTTCTGGTTGAGGGGTATTATTTTGTGCATATTGAAATTGATCATCTTTCCAAATACCTTCTTGAACACGGCCATTTGGAAAAGTAGTAGTGCCAAGCCCATTTCTATTACCCATTTTTATCTCACCAACATAATGAGTTCCATTAATAGTATGATCCATAAATCCATTAATTAAAATGTTATTTTCAAAATAACCTTCGAGAAATCCTCCATTTGGCCAAGTATATTTGCCCTGTCCGTTAGCAAGTTTATTCTTCCAGTCACCAACGTAATGGGTTCCGTTGCTCATAATACTATCAATGAAACCATTAATTAGTATATCTTTTTTCCAGTAACCTTTTAAAATATGGCCATTTTTATCGGTGTTTTTCCCTTGGCCATCTCTTAAACCATTTTTAGATTCTCCAAGATAATGACTTCCATTCGTAGTTTGATCTCTAAACCCATTAATTAATTTGTTATTTTTAAAATAACCTTCAGCAAACTCTCCATTTGACCAAGTATATTTTCCCTGTCCGAAGAAATTATTATTCCTCCATTCACCAACATACTTTCTACCAGCCGATAAGGTCACAGTTCCCTGGCCGTTTCTCTTATTCTTTTTAAATTCACCAATATATATTTCTCCAGCGAATTCACTTGGAGACAATATTTCTTCAGTTCCTTGTCCGGTTCTTTTTCCTTTGACGAAAAAACCGTCATATTTACGTTCAGCTTTATCAATGGTATAAAATTGTACACCTTTACAATTATCCCATTTTCTTACTTGTTTTTTTCCAGCACGATTATCTTCTGCAGGACTTCCTTCACAAGTGACTTGAGCAAAGCTCTCCTCAGG